>JBHIAG010000030.1:0-21432 GCA_046758465.1 Terriglobia bacterium
AGCAGCACCCGGTGGGGGCAGGTCGGAGTTGAAGATGCCGATCACAACTTTCCAGGTGCCGTCCGGTTGCTTTTTCCAGATGCTCACGCGCTTGCCCTCATCGCTTACCGCGTTCCCCTCGGCGTCCTTCAAGCTGTATGCATAGGTGCCCATCGAGTAAGCGAGGTCGCCCGCGGCTGAGACCTCAACCCGCGTCGCCCCCCAAGTTACGGAAAACTCTTGGGCCTGGGTGTAGGGCAAGGCGAAGGCCCGGACGCTGTCTCTGCCGTCGATGCGCCCGGCGTTCGGGGGCAGCCACACGGCATCCTCGGCGGCAAAGGAAGCGTAGCCGGCGGCACCCTCTTCCCCCTTCTTGTTGGTGGCCTCGAGCCAGTCGCGCTCGGCTTGCTCGATAGCGGCCTTTTCGGCCGCGATGTCCACCGGCGGAGCGCACCCGCTCGTTGCAAGCACGACTAATGCCGCCAAAAAGACCCCTAGTCTGCGCATGGTTGCCCTCTCTTTCTGAAATGTGGGGAAATTCGAGGCGGCTACCCTAACCCTGCGCTTCGCGGGTGTCAACGAGAACTTTCAAGTCTACGCTTGCCAATCTTCCCCTCGATGGTTTTAGGGTGGATCGATGGTTCGACAGCCTGCCCTTCCACCTGTGCTTCCAAGCCCGAATGTTATTTTATAGCGTCTAATGGCACATTCGGCAATCTGAAGAAGCAGGAGCGGATGTTCTTGGCCCCGACCGGGGAACACGTGCCCTGCCGGCGGCTGGCTTGTTTCCAGCAACCGGGTTCACGCCGTGCAAAGGTTTGGGAGCCGATTCGTTATCAGGAGAACCCTGCCGGAAGACTGTCAAGGCTCCGGGGGAGAAGCTCCTGTGGAAAGTTTGGCTCGAATTTGCAGGTAGGCGCGGCCGCCACCCAGGCCAACGACCGCGATCACGGCGGCGTAGATGTACCACGGCAGTCCACGCCCGAACAGGATCAGGTACAGATAGGGGCAGCAGAAAGAAAATCCGGTTAAAAGAGCCGGCAGAAAGAGGGGCTCTTTCCGGCGATAACTGCGCAAAAGCCAGTAAAGGCCGGCGATGAACAAAGGAGTGGCGGCGAGATAAATCGCCGCAAAGGTGAAAGGATTGACATTGTATTGGGCTCCCAGTTGGACAACCTGCTCCAAATACCGCGTCAACCAGCCCATGGGGTGTCTTTTCAAAGTGGCCCGGTTGTGCCCAGGCCCGTTTCAAAGCTGACCGGATTCTCGGGAACGCCATTGTATCTACTAAACAGGGATTCCCACTCCTCCGCCAGCGCTAGTAGTTCCTCATCAACCATTTGTGCGTAGGTGTTCTCGTAATCGTGCATGCGGTTTCTCTAGCTCACCTTCTTCCTATCCCTGATCACCCGCATCCTCTCCAACACTTCGTCTCGCTTGACCAGGCCCCTTTCTTCCAGTAGCTCCACCAGGGCTGTCAGTGTGATGGGCTCGGCGGCTAGTAACTTTCCTTCACGTGACGCACCTTACGACCCCAAAGCAATATGAGTCTCGGTGTGGTCCACTCCCGAAGTCTTCCGAATCTTGTCGAAGACGAGTTGTTGCAGAGCCTCCTGAGTTGCGCCTTCAATCAGGACAATTATCTCTGGCTGGCCCCAGCAAACGTCGGCATATCTGACACGTTCGATAGCAGGCAATCGTTGGGCCACGTCAGTGGATTTATCTTTCGTAACGCTGACAAAAACGTAGGCTCTCATGCGTATGCCCTCCTATCTTGTTCAGAGGTGCTGCTAGAGGTCGAGTGTGAGACGATAAGAGATGCCGCAGGAACCTCCCCTTTGACTCAGAATCTAACGCCAGGGGCGAGGACTGTCAACCAAGAAGGTAATTTGCTTGGTATCGTAAGCAGCTTGGTGACAGCCGATTTCACAACTACTTGCGTCTGGAAACTAGAGTCTCATCTCTCGCCAGACACCCCACCCCCGATGCGCCCAGCCGGTAGGGTCTAGGTCTGAATCACTGAATCAGATTCCCCAAAGTCCCCACAAAAGTAGAGCAATGTAGAGACTTTGCCCAAAGTGAATCAGGGGTTATATGGGATGGCGCCTACTCCGGGAGGTTCAGGCGGCGGAGCTGGTCGGAGTTCCAGATGTCGATGACAACTTTCCAAGAGCCATCGAGCTGCTTCTTGAAAACGGTGATGTCCTTGCCCCTGTCGGTGACAGCCTCCCCTTCTGGCGGTGTCAGTACGATTTCGTACGCATATGACACATAGGCCAAATCGCCGCCGCGGGAAACCTCCACTTTGCTTAGGTCATGGGACACGGCGAGGTTCGCGCTCGCCATCAAGGCCGACACGTACTCGCGGATGGCTTCCTTGCCGACGACGGCGGGCTCATTAGGCGGCATCATGATGGCATCGTCGGTAAAAAATCCAAACCAGCGGGCAATATCACCGGCGTTAGCGGCGGTCTGCATCTGGTGGTCTACGGCGCGGATGGCGGCTGCTTCCGCCTCCACGTCTACCGGCTGAGCACATCCGCTGGTTGCAAGCACCAAGAGAATCAGAGCAATTCCCACCTTTCGCATGGTTACTCTCCTTCACTCAGAGGGAGGGGCCGGAGGCTAGCATCAGCCACCTCCTCGTGAACCCCCGTGTCCGCCACCCTACGCCCCGCCCGCAGGCAAGTCAACGCGACCGGTCTACGTGGGGAAGTTAGGCGGCGGAAAAGGTTTTACAAGTGGAACCTCATTGCGGCGGATCCGCGCGCAGCCGATCCGCAGCCTGAGCGGTCTCAGCCACCCGGAGGGCGATCCGGGCGGCTCGCCAAGTTGGGCACTGCGACCCTGTTCAAGCCCCCTATCGGGCTCGCTAGGAGTGGGTCGGGAGTAAAGACCAGAAGGTTTGGTCCTGACTAGCCGATCAACCTAGGCCGAGGAGCGCCTTCACGCGCATCACGGCATTGGCTGCGTCGTAGCCGTATGCGTCAGCGCCAATTTCTTGCGCATACTCGCCGGAGAGAGGTGCACCCCCGATAATCGTCTTGATTCTGCCTCGCAAGCCACGGTGCCCTAGAATCCCAATGACCTCTTTCATGCGCGGCATGGTTGTCGTTAGCAAGGCAGACATGCCAATAATGGGAACATTCTCAGTAAGTGCCGCATCCACGAATCGGACCGAGGGAACATCATAACCCAGATCGATCACTTCCAAGCCAGCCCCTCGCAGCATGACAGCCACAAGGTTCTTTCCGATGTCGTGCAGGTCACCTTGCACCGTCCCGAGGACTATTTTGCCCAGTCTGGGTACATTCTGCCGGGCCAGGAAAGGTTTCAGCAGGTCGAGGCCGGCATTCATGGCCTTGGCAGCAAGCAGCAGGTCGGGAAGAAAAACTTCGTGTCGCCGAAAGCGGTCACTGACCAAGTTCATTCCCGCAATAAGACCTCCATGAAAGACTTGGTCAGCAGGAATGCCCTTCTGGGCGGCCTGCTGTGTCAAGGCGCGGGCTCGGACATGGTCACCCTCCTGAACACTCTCCGAAATGGCCTCCAGAATCTCCATGATCCAGCCTCCTTCCAGTCTCAGGCGGGTTTCTGGCTAGGACAGAGGCAATTCGTCCTAGGCATCGCCGTTCTCGACACCCATCACAGAAAGGGAATTTGGGACGGAAACAATGGATCCGTGCTGGCCCCGCAATGAGGACACCAGACACTGACTTCAGGGGCTGCATCAGGAAACTGTCATTCAGCGTGATACCGACCTGTTCCGGACGGAGGTACTCGAATAACTGGGCCTGCCCACTTACATCCCAGCCGCAATAGCCTGGGCTGTATGGAAGCATTTTGGTTTGCTCCGAAGCACGATCCGCCCCGACCAAAGCGGCGAGGTAGCTGATTCCCAGCGAGTGGGACAGCCGGTCAGTTGCGTCCGATGCTACAGCGTCCAACATGACAGCGAGGGGTAGCTCACCTGCGGCAAACAATTCCCGAATGTACGCGCTTACTCGTTCCCCGATAGTGGCAGCAAAAAGAGCAAGACCCTCGGCCAAGGGGAAGATTCGGGGAAGTGGACTCTCAATCGCATTCTTTCCTAGGCCAGCATAGACACGGGCGAAATCCTCTGAATCGATCTCCCGGAAAACGCCCTGTGGGATCGCCAGCTCTGCGTACAGCTGCAGGGCAGTCATCAGCAATCCCCAGACACGTGGGGATGGTTCTGTACCTTCCGGAAAATTCTGTCCGCGAAGAATGACCTCGGGATCAGGCATTGTTTCGGCGACGGTGAGATGCATGACTGTGTTCATGACTCGCAGACGGGCAATCCCTCCATTCCGACCCGCATAGCCTCAGCCTCCATGAGGCGGGTCAACTCCGCTTTCACGTTGTCTGAGAGGCGTGAAGGTATATAGCCTGTGATCTGCCGACTGACTTCCCTCTCCGCCCGGTCACGCAGAGTCATTCCACCTTCTTCGAGCCAACGGGACCGGCTGGCCCGGTCGATGACCGGCCCCGGAAAAAAAACTTGTCGATGCAGATGGCGCCGTGTGTGGTCCGCGATTAGCAGGTGTTGCTCCCGCAGCAGCTCTTCCAGCAACGGTGTGGCAGGAAAATCCTCGCAAGGCTCGATGCCCTGCAGCAACCGGTAGGCCATACCGCAAATCTCATTGTCGACAACCAGCTTCTCTAGGCTCTGGCAGCTCTCAAAATCCAGCATGCCCGGCCCGGAAATGCTGTTGATACCGCATAAGGTTGCCAAGAGCGCGCCCACGGCCGTTTCGAGTCCTGCCTGTGTGTCCAGTTGCTTGGCATCAGACAGCGAAATGTAGCCCTGTGTGGGCATCCCTAGATACTTGCCGATCTCACTGGCCGCACAGGTTAACAGCATACTCTCGATGGCACCCAAAGGGGTGGTTTCAAAGCGGATGTCGAATATCGCCGAGGAGCTGCCGTAGAGTACCGGTGTGCCTGGCTGAGCCAGTTGGCTGATGACAAGGCCGCTGAGGTTTTCGGCGGTGTGTTGAATGAGGGTTCCAACCAGGGTGACCGGTGCCATGAAGCCAGAAAGGGGCACAGCTACAAGTTCAATCGGAATGCCCCAGCGAGCACAATCCAGTAGGTTCTGGCTGGTGACGTCGGTCCACTTCAGAGGTGAAGTGGGACAACAGGTGAAAATGGCCATAGGTCGTGCGCGTAGATCCTTGGCATTGCCACGCACCACAAGCTGCATATCCTTCATGACCTCGAAGGATTCGACAGTAAAGGCCCCTGTCACAACCGGTTTCTCACCGTATAACAGGCTCAAGTAAAGGCGATAGCTGTCCGAGATATTCTCGTGCACGTCAGCAGGGATAAGTGCCGTGCTCTGAGAAGCCAGATGCGGCAGCGCGCTTACGAGTTTTACGTAGCGAATGTAATCACCCGTACAGGGCGTGCGCATTTCGCCGCTGTGGTTGTCCAGGATTCGAATCGCGGCCGAGCCAGGGGTGAAGTAAACGCTGTCACCAGAGAAATCATGTGTTTGGCGACCAAGGGCGTCGTACAAGCGGAAGGCGCGGGGAACCGTTTGAAGCCCGCGGTCTATCAGGTCGGGAGTGAACCGCACGCGCTGCCGCTCCTTGTCGATCTCGGCGCCGTAATCCGCAAGCAAGGAAACGACGTTTTCGTTATGAATTTCCACCCCCAAGGTACAGAGCACTTTGCGCCCCTCGCTGACTATTTCCTCGATGAGTTCCTTCGTCAGGAGGGAGAGTCGAGGCCGCATTGAGTATTCTTCCTGCTGCAGTATACTCTTGTCTTGCAGACAGCCGATCCTTCGTTACCATCTTTTAGAGCATCATGGGGGCGCTGTCAACACGGTTTCGAACGAGCCTCAATTATTTGTTCTCATTGTCGGTCCAATCGTGACCTGCCCGAGTTATTCCCCCTCTAGTCCCCTCCCGGTTCAAGCAGGGGTAAGGAAGAGGGGTGCCAAGAGGGGGTGCACAACGCATCTAATTGAATCTAGTGGACTTGTAGTGCTCAGAAAGGTGAAAACACCCCTCTTCGTGGTACTGATCCTAGGCTGTGTGTATATGACCGCATTCTAGCGGCAAGCTTCCTGTGCGAGCAGACCCACTTCGTCACAGCGCGTGGTGAGCAAGCATTTGAGTGGCTGCAGCGCAGCCTCCAGCTAACTGGATGCACAAGGTTCACCCAACTGGGCATTTGCTACTCGTCTCGCTGCATCTTCCACTCCCTTTGCATCATCGAGCGCATTGAGACAGGCGTTCCGCATACCTTCTGCAAGGGCCTGAATAGAATCGCGGAATTGCTCGGCTTGCTCCTTTGTAATCAGACTTGGGGGAATCCCCTCACTCGCAATCAATAGGCAGTATTCCAACTTTTGGCGGAATACCGCTCGGCAAAGGGGTGAGCACGCTCCATCAGTAGACCGTTCGGGAAACTCATCTGGTCGGCGCTCCAAGGCTTCTCGCGCTTATGCCAATGCAGCGGCGGCTGGCAACCCTTACCCGCCACCGAGTACACTTTCACAGCCTTTGGCTGTGATGTAGACTCTCAATGCGCTTGGTACAAAAGCTCGGTCAGGCCACAAATGCTCGGGAAAACGAAGGAATAATAGAGGGATACGTAGTAGAGTATTGGCACAAATATTTTGGACAATTCGTCAAAAGAGACCGGACCAATGAAATGTGGGAGGATATGAAGTGGGGCTGGCCGGACGAAACATTTAGAAAGCGAGTGACAGGAGGCGACCAATGCGCGGCCTGAAGGGCAAGAACGTACTGGTGACGGGTGGAGCCAGTGGCATAGGCCAGGCCACCGCGACGCGTTTCCTGGAAGAGGGCTGCGCCGTTTGCGTCCTCGATCGCAACGCCGATGCACGATCCCGGGTTGAACAGGAGATGCCTGAGTTGACCGCGATGATTGACGCCGACGTATCGAGTCTGGAACAGGTACAGGCGGCATTCGCAGAGGCGATTGATCGCATGGGATCAGTCGACGTCCTGATCAACAACGCCGGCATCAGTATCCGCCACGACTTCCTCGATATCACACCGGATGAGTGGGACGCGGTGCTGGGTGTCAACCTCAAGGGAGTCTTCTACGTGGCACAGACCGCCGCGCGGCACATGATGGACAAGGGCTCCGGCGTGATTCTCAACACCGCCTCCACGGGAGGTTCCACCGGGTACCCACACTATGCCGATTACTGCGCCAGCAAGGGAGGCGTGATCGCGTTGACCCAGGCAATGGCATTGGAGCTGGCTCCCGTCGTCCGCGTAAACGCGATCTCTCCCGGCTACGTACTCACCCCGATGCAGCGCGCCGAGTACACGGACGCGATGCTGGACGCGGTGAACCGCAAGATCCCGTTGGGGCGACACGCGAAACCCGAGGAGATCGCCGCGCTGTTTGCGTTCCTGGCCTCCGAGGACGCTGCGTTTGTCACTGGCCACGTCTATGTCATGGACGGCGCAGAAACCACCGGGGGCCTCTGCAGCCAGTGGGTCCACGAGTAGTTTTCAAGCTTAAAGATAGGAGACTGAGCGCATGAAGCTGGAAGGAAAGGTAGCTCTAATAACCGGAGGGACCTCGGGAATCGGCAGTGCCACCGCCACGCTTTTCGCACGCGAGGGGGCGGCGGTCGCTATCACCGGCCGCAATACTGAGCGTGGGGAGCAGGTTGTTCAGGCCATCGTCGCGAATGGCGGCGAGGCCCTGTTCATACGTTCCGATGTGCGCTTCGCCGACGAGTGTCGCCGGGCGGTCGAACAGACTCTTGAGCGCTTCGGCAAGATTGACGTGCTGTTCAATAACGCCGGAGTGTTCCATCCGAGGACCATCCCGGAATGCACGGAGCAGGAGTGGGACGAGACCATCGACTCCAGTCTCAAGGGTGCCTTCCTGATGTCGAAATACGTCCTGCCGTCGATGATCGAGCGTGGCAGTGGCTCGATCATCCACACTAGCTCTGGCTGGGGAATCCTGGGAGGCAACAAGGCGGCGGCGTACTGCGCCGCCAAAGGTGGATTGGTGGTGATGGCCAAGGCCATGGCGATCGATCACGGCCCCGACGGGATCCGCGTGAACTGCGTATGCCCGGGCGATGTGCAGACCCCCATGCTGCGTGACGATGCTGCGAAGCGTGGCATGTCCTGGGAGGAATACGCTGCCGGTGCCGCCGACCGACCACTCGGTCGCATTGGCACCGCCGAGGAAATCGCTAACGCGGTGCTGTTTCTGGCCTCTGACGAGTCCTCCTTCGTGACCGGCGAGGCGCTAGTCGTAGACGGTGGGGGCATCGCCGGCTGAGCAGCCCGGCCGCGTCTCAGCAAAGGAGTCGGATCAATTCCTAGGATGACCGCTTCTAGCCGTTCTCTGCCCTTGAAATAAGCCTGTTTCAGTGGAGTTGAATGGCCGCTTACAGCAAAAGCAGACATTCAGATTTTGGCTCTCGAAAAATTGCTGCCGAGCGACCGGTATACACCCGATAGCAGCCACTGAGCTGGTAAGATTGTGAGAGGCAGGAGATGACCCTTTTCAGACGTTCGCCGAACAATCGCGTTTCAGTTTGAATGCGTGAGAATCAAAAGGTGTTAGCAAAGTGGACGAGAAAGCACAGCTACAGTGGGCACATGCGCTTCAGCGTGTGTACAAAAACGCACCAATCGCATGGTTCCTCCTGACTTTGTTTATTATTTGGCTAAACACATCCAAGCCTAACCAACGGCACCCAACTTGGGCGTACCGGCTGATTCAGCTATCTCAAAGGGAAACCTGCTATTTACCTGAGAGTGCTTGTCTTGCAGACGGGCGCTTGTAGACTCCTAAGTCCCGTGCGTCTGCCAATTCCGCCACTTCCGCAGTGAACCGAGTATAGCACTGAAATTCCCCGTGGTAGGAGCAAGCTGCTTTGCCGCTCCGGTGGCTTTCTGCTACTCTGCCGATTCCACTTGCCTCTGGGGAAAAGCCGATGGCGGCGGAAGCCAACTCGTGCGTGCGGGAGCTGGAGGTGGAGGTGCCGGCCGAAGTGGTCGAACGGGAGATGGAGCGCGTAACGCGCGAATTTGTGCGTGCGGTGCGCATCCCGGGCTTCCGGCCAGGCAAAGCCCCGGCCAGCCTGGTGCGCACGCGCTTCCGCGATGAGATCAAGAGCGAAGTCGTGCACGCGCTTATCCCCAACTCCTTCGAAAGCGCGGTGCAGGAGAAAAACCTGCGACCGGTTTCGGAGCCACGGATCGACAAGCTGGAGTTCGAGCCCGGCAAACCCCTGCGCTTCCGGGCAACGTTCGAGGTGCTGCCGGAAATTCAGCTAGGGAAATACAAAGGGCTCGAAATCGAGCCGGCGAAGCTCACAGTGACGGAGGACGATGTCGTGCGGGAACTCGAGGCCCTGCGGGAGCAAGCGGCGACGCTGGAGCCGGTCGCGGGGCGCGCGGTTGACAGTGGCGACACGGCAGTGGTGGCGCTGGTGGGCACTGTAACCCATCCGCAACAAGCCAGGCGCAAGCCCATTGTGCTGGAAGAGGTTCTCTGTCATGTAGGCGCGGAAACCACCCTGGAGGCTTTCACCGAGGGCTTGCGGGGCGCACACCCGGGCGAGGAGCGCACGATTGAAGTCAACTATCCCGAAGATTACCCGGAAAAAGACCTGGCCGGGTGCAGCGTCTCCTACCAGGCCAAGGTCAAAGCCATCAAGCGCAAGCAGCTGCCAGAGTTGGACAACGAGTTTGCACAGCAGGTGGGAGAATACAAGACGCTGGAGGAGCTGAAACGGAAGATGCGCGAGAACCTGGAAGTGGCACGCACCCGCCGGGAGCAAGAGTTAACCGAGCAGCGGCTGCTCGACGCCCTGCTGGTCCCGCATGACTTCCCGGTACCGGAGACGCTGGTGGAAAACCAGATGGACACGCGGCTGGAGCGGCAGGTGCGAGCCCTGCTGAGCCAGGGAATCGACCCGCGGCGGCTGGACATCGATTGGGCCCGTCTGCGCCGCCAGCAACGCGCGGCGGCCGAGCGCGACGTGCGGGTCGGGTTGCTGCTGGAGCGGATTGGCGAGACCGAATCGATCGCGGTGGCGGAGTCCGAAGTCGAGCAGGAGGTAGCTCGCATCGCCCAGCAGAGTGCCCAGAGTCCTGCCGCCGTCCGCGCTCGCTTGACAAGCGAGGGAGGGTTAGATAAGATTAGCCGTGCCATTCGGAACGAGAAGGCCATTGAGTTCCTCCGCGCTCACGCCCGTGTTCGGGGTGAGTGAAACCCGCAGCTAAGACCGATGCCGTACCAAAACGACGAGCCCCGCAACTACACCACGCTTGTGCCGATGGTCATCGAACAGACCAGCCGGGGCGAGCGTGCCTACGACATTTATTCGCGCCTGCTGCGCGACAACATCGTTTTTATCGGCACGCCGATTGACGACCAGATCGCCAATTTGATTACCGCCCAGTTGCTGTTCCTAGACGCCGAAGACCCGGAAAAGGACATTTCGCTTTACATCAACAGCCCGGGCGGCTCGATTACGGCCGGCATGGCCATCTACGACACCCTGCAATTCATCCGGCCCGGTGTGGCGACGTTTTGCATCGGGCAAGCCGCCTCGATGGCGGCCCTGCTGCTGGCCGCGGGGACACTCGGCAAGCGCTTTGCCCTGCCCAACTCGCGCATTCTGTTGCACGAGCCCGGGATGTCAGGTCTCTCAGGCCCGGCCACCGATATCGACATCCACGCCCGGGAAATCTTGCGGATGCGGGAAGTGATCAACCAGTTGCTGGCCAAGCACAGCGGGCAACCGCTGGAGCGCATCCAGCGCGACGTGGGCCGCGACTTCATCATGAGCGCCGAGGAAGCCAAAGAGTACGGCGTGGTGGACGAGATTATCCACGAGAAGCTGCGCTGAGTTGGCAGGAACGTTTTTCCCGGCTCCACCATCTAACTACAGAGAGGAGGTGAGTGCGTGCGCCGCTGGGCCAGTGAGGAGACCTTGCGCTGCTCGTTTTGCCACAAGAGCCAGGCGGCGGTGGAGCGGCTGATCGCCTCGCCGGGCGAGTCGCCGCGCGCCTACATCTGCAACGAGTGTGTCACCGTCTGCCAGAGCATCCTAGAAGAAGAGCGGACGGAGCCGGCGCAGCTACCGCCGCGGCTGCCCAAGCCGGCCGAGATCAAGAGCTTCCTCGACCAATACGTCATCGGGCAGGAGCAGTGCAAGAAGAAGCTAGCCGTGGCGGTCTACAACCATTACAAGCGCATTCACCTGAGCAAGCCCAGCGACGACGTGGAGTTGACCAAGTCGAACATCCTGCTGATTGGGCCCACCGGGACCGGCAAGACCTTACTGGCGCAAACCTTGGCCCGCCGGCTCGACGTGCCCTTTGCCATCACCGATGCCACCACCCTGACCGAGGCGGGGTACGTGGGCGAGGACGTCGAGAACATTATTTTGAAATTGTTACAGGCGGCGGCCGGCGACGTCCTGCGGGCGCAGCAAGGCATCATCTACATCGACGAAATTGACAAAGTGGCCCGAAAAGACGAGAACCCTTCGATTACCCGCGATGTCTCGGGCGAAGGCGTGCAGCAGGCACTGCTGAAGATCCTGGAAGGGACGGTGGCCAATGTGCCGCCGCAGGGCGGGCGCAAGCATCCCCACCAAGAATTCACGCCCGTGGACACGACCAACATCCTGTTCATCTGCGGTGGCACGTTCGTGGGCCTGGAGAAGATCATCGAGCGGCGCGTGGGACAGAAATCGCTCGGGTTCCTGGCGAAGTCAGCGGCGACAGCGCCGCGCCAGCGCAAGATTGCCCTCCTCGAGCAAGTGCAACCCTCCGACCTGATCAAGTACGGCCTGATCCCCGAATTTGTGGGACGGTTGGCGGTGGTGGGCGTGCTGAGCGACCTGGACACGGCTGCGCTCGTGCGCATCCTGACCGAGCCCAAGAACGCGCTGGTGCGGCAGTACCAGCGGCTATTTGACTACGAAGGGGTTCAGTTGCAGTTTACCAAGGATGCCCTGGAGAGGATTGCGCGGCTGGCGCAAGAGCGAAAGATGGGTGCCCGCGGATTGCGTATGATCCTCGAGGATTTGATGCTAGAATTCATGTATCAGCTACCCTCCCAGGGTCAGGTGCGGAAATATGCCGTCACGCAGTCGATGGTCGAACGCAGCGCTCTCGACCCAGGGCTAGTGGCGAAGGCAGGGTAATCCGGTGTTCCACCGCGAGAAGACAGAAACGCGGCGGCTGCCGATGATGCCGATCCGCGACATCGTGATCTTTCCCCACATGATGACCCCGTTCATTGTGGGGCGCGAGACTTCCATGCGGGCGCTGGAAGAAGCGCTGGCGGGCGACAAGAAGATCTTCCTTGCCACGCAACATGATGCGTCGGTAGACGACCCGAAGCCAAACGAAATCCACTCGGTGGGCACCATCGTCAACATCGTGCAGAGCGTCAAGCTGCCCGACAGCAACATCAAGGTTCTGGTGGAAGGGGCGGAACGCGCCCAGGCGATTCAGGTCACGCGCGAGGAGGGCTACCTGCGAGCCACGGTGCGGGTGATGAGCGTCAAGGTAGTGCCCTCGTCGCAGCTCGAGGCCGCCGTACAGCGGGTGACGCGACTCTTCGAGCAGTACGTAAAGTTGAGCCAGAGCCTGAACTACGACACGGTGATCGCTGCTGTGCGCGGCGACGATCCGTCCAAGCTCAGCGATACCATCGCGGCCAACTTGCAGATCTCCGTCGAGGAGAAGCAGGAACTGCTCGAGCTCTTTGACCTGCTTGACCGCCTGAACCGCCTGGGCGACATTCTGGAATTTGAGTCCGAAAAGTTGAACGTGGACCGCTCCATCCAGTCACAGGTGAAGCGGCAAATGGAGCGGGCGCAGAAAGAGTTTTACCTGAACGAAAAGCTCAAAGCGATTCAGAAAGAGTTGGGGCGGGGCGAGAAGAGCGAGCTCGACGAGCTGAAGAAGAAGCTTGACACGGCCGGGATGCCGAAGGATGTGCACGAGAAGGCCATCCAGGAGCTGAAGCGGCTGGAGCAGATGCCGCCCATGTCGGCCGAATCCACCGTGTCGCGCAACTACATCGACTGGTTGCTGGCGGTGCCGTGGAAGAAGAAGAGCAAAGAAATCCGCGACATGGCCAAGGCGGAACACATCCTAGAAAACGACCACTACGGCCTCGAAAAGGTCAAGGAGCGCATTCTGGAGTTCCTGGCGGTGCGGCGGCTGGTGAAGAACCCCAAAGGTTCGATCCTCTGCTTCGTGGGCCCGCCCGGGACGGGCAAAACTTCCCTGGGAATGTCAATTGCGCGCGCTACCGGCCGGAAGTTCATCCGCATCTCACTGGGCGGCGTCCGCGACGAGGCCGAAATCCGCGGTCACCGCCGCACTTACATCGGGGCCTTGCCCGGGCAGATCATCCAGATGATGCGCAAGGCAGAAACGGTCAACCCCGTCTTCATGCTGGACGAAGTGGACAAAATGTCAGTGGATTTCCGCGGCGACCCCAGCGCGGCCCTGATGGAGGTGCTCGACCCGGAACTGAACCACTGCTTCACGGATCACTACTTGGACGTCGAGTACAACCTCTCCCGCGTGATGTTCATCTGCACGGCCAATATTCTGTACACGGTCCCGCAGCCGTTGCAAGACCGGATGGAAGTTCTGCGCCTGTCGGGCTACACGGACCAAGAGAAACTGGAAATCGCCAAGCGCTTTCTGGTGAGCAAGCAGCGGCAGGCCACCGGCTTGCACGAGAAAAACATCCAGTTCACCGATGAAGGCATCACCCACATCATCCGCTCCTACACCCGGGAAGCGGGCGTGCGCAACCTGGAGCGCGAAATCGCCAACATCTGCCGCAAGACCACCCGCCGCGTGCTGAAGGAAGGCAAAGACATCGCGGTGACCATCACGCCCGAGACGCTCGGCGACTTCCTGGGCGTGATCAAGTTTCGTGACCTCGAAAGCGAGAAGAAGAACGAAGTGGGCTTGGCCAAAGGGCTGGCGTGGACAGAGGTAGGCGGGCAGTTGCTGGACACGGAAGCGACGTTGATGGAAGGCAAAGGCAAGCTGACCTTGACCGGCAAGCTGGGCGACGTGATGCAGGAGTCGGGGCAAGCGGCGCTGAGCTACGTGCGCTCGCGGGCGGCGCAGTTCGGGCTGCCGCGCGACTTCTACCGACACCTGGACGTGCACGTGCACGTGCCCGAGGGCTCCATCCCCAAAGATGGCCCCTCGGCCGGCATCACCCTGGCGACCGCCATTGTCAGCACACTGACCAATATCCCGGTGCGCAGCGACGTAGCCATGACCGGAGAAATCACCCTGCGCGGCAAGGTGTTGCCCATCGGCGGGGTCAAAGAGAAACTACTGGCGGCACACCGGAACCAGATCCCCACGGTGATCCTGCCCAAGGCCAACGAAAAGGACTTGGCCGATATTCCGCTCTATATCCAGGAGACGGTGACCATTAAGTTTGTGGAGACGATGGACGAGGTGCTCGAACTCGCCCTCGAGCGGCCCATCAGTTCGCTCCCGCTCACGATCCGCGGCGAGGAATCCCAAATCCGACCACGCTACGAAAGCGACCAGGATACAGTAACGAATTAACCCGTCTGAGCCCGCTCTTGCAAACCGAGATGCCCTGCCGCTCTGCATGAAGGGCGGAAAGCAGGGGGCCGAACCGCGGTGGGTGCGGGCGCGGGGCGATGGTGAATCAACCAATTAGCCGCTGAGAACATCTAAGGAGACGGAGACAAAAACCCGCTTCCTAGCAAGGTCTGGACGCGGGGCGCTCCCGCCCAGATACCTACCAAGGCAGGAATCATCGTTCCGAGCGGCGTACGCGAGACGGCATCCTAAGACGGGGCTGCGGCCCCAAACTATACTCCACACATGAGGTCACAACCTTGGCTAACGTCAGAGAAGAACAACCCACTGCTGGAATGAACATTGCCGAACTCAAACACCTGAACATCACCGAGCTGACCCGGCTCGCGCGCGAGCTGGGCATCCCGGGGGCCAGCGGCATGCGCAAGCAGGATTTGATCTTTCAGATCCTGCGGGCGCAGGCGGAGAAGGAAGGCTACATCTTCTCCGAAGGCGTGTTGGAGTGTCTGCCGGATGGCTTCGGGTTCCTGCGCGCCCCGGACTACAACTATCTGCCCGGGCCGGATGACATCTATGTGTCACCGTCGCAGATCCGCAAGTTCGACCTGCGCACGGGCGATACGGTAAGCGGCAAGGTGCGTCCGCCGAAAGACGGTGAACGCTACTTCGCGTTGATCCAGGTGCAGGCCATCAACTTCGAAGACCCTGATGTCGCACGCAACAAAATCTTCTTCGACAACCTGACCCCGCTCTACCCGGAAGAGCGCATCCACCTAGAAACCGTCAAGGACCGAATCACCCCCCGCGTGCTCGATCTGCTCTGTCCCATCGGGAAGGGGCAACGAGGATTGATCGTGGCGGCGCCGCGCACCGGCAAGACCATGATGCTGCAAGCCATCGCCAATTCCATCACTGCCAACCATCCCGACATTGCGCTGATCGTTTTGCTGATTGACGAGCGGCCCGAGGAAGTCACCGACATGCAACGCAGCGTCAAACCCGCCGAAGTCATCAGCTCAACCTTCGACGAGCCGCCGCAGCGGCACGTGCAGGTGGCCGAAATGGTGATTGAAAAGGCAAAGCGGCTGGTGGAGCACAAGCGCGACGTGGTGATCGTGCTCGACTCCATCACGCGCCTGGCGCGGGCCTACAACCAGGTGGTACCGCCCTCGGGCAAGGTGCTCTCGGGCGGTTTGGAATCAACAGCGCTGCAACGCCCGAAGCGGTTCTTCGGCGCTGCACGGAACATCGAGGAAGGAGGCAGCCTGACCATTATGGCCACGGCGCTGGTGGATACCGGCTCGCGCATGGACGACGTCATCTTCGAGGAGTTCAAAGGCACCGGCAACATGGAAATTCACCTCGACCGCCGGCTGGTGGACAAGCGCGTCTTCCCCTCGATCGAAATCAACAAGTCCGGCACGCGCAAAGAAGAACTGCTGATGCCAAAGGACGAGCTGAACCGCATCTGGATCCTCCGCAAGGTGCTCAGCCAGCTCTCACCCGTGGAGGCGATGGAACTGTTGATCGACAAGCTCTCGAAGACCAAGACCAACGAGGAGTTCTTGGCCTCCATGTCGGCCTCCAGCTAGCGCGGCTCCTGCCTGACGCTGGCTCCAGGCGCACTTTCCTGTCGCTGCCGTGCCAACCGCACAATCACTTCCACTATTTCGTCTGCGCTGAGCGCGGTTGTGTCGAGATAGACGGCGTCGGACGCACGCCGCAACGGCGAAGCCTCGCGTTCGGCGTCGCGCCGATCGCGCTGGTGGACCTCTTCGCGGGTTTGTTCCAGGCTGGCAGGAATGCCCAGTGCCTGCTGTTGCTCGAAACGACGCTGGGCGCGGACCTCGCTGGAAGCGTCGAGAAAGAACTTGAGCTCAGCATCAGGGAAAACCACGGTAGCGATGTCACGCCCTTCCATCACCACCCCGCCCGCCGCACCCAGCTGCTGTTGCTGTGCCACCAGCAGGCGCCGCACCTCGGGTACAGTTGACACCACGGAAGCAGCTTGGCTGATGCCAGGCGCGCGAATTTTTTCCGTTAGCTCGCGGCCATTCACAGAAACGCGCACGCCGGCGGGTGCTGGTTCGAGGTGGATACGCAGCCGCCGCACCATCGCCACCAAACGCGAGACGTCGCTCGGCGCAATGCCCTGTTCCTCGGCACAGCAGGCAACAACCCGATACATCGACCCACTGTCCACGTAGAGATAGCCCAGGCGCTCGGCAACGCGCCGGGCGACGGTGCTCTTGCCTGTGCCCACCGGCCCGTCGATGGCAATCACGATTCCTTGTGTGCGCACGGTCAAATCCGTTTGAAGGCTTTTTGAATTGCGCGCAGCGAGTATTGCAGGACGATGGGACGACCGTGCGGGCAGGTCATCGGCGCCTCTGTACGGGCGAGCTCCCGCAGCAACCACTCCATCTTGGCCGCATCGAGCGGCAGATTGACCTTGATGGCGGCGTGGCAGGAAACCGAGGCGGCGATCTGGCGGCGCAGCCTTTCGAGCGTCCGCGACTCTGCTTCCCGCTCGACCGCGGCAAGGATTTCACTGAGCAGGCGCTCAATCTGCCTGGCCGCCACACCTGCGGGCGCCGCCTGCACCGCCACAGTACGGGGACCAAACGGCTCGAGCTCAAAGCCGTTGGCGGCGAGCTCCTGTGCGATTTCCTCCCAGAGCGCCTGCTGGCGCGGCGTGAGTTCGACGAGCGCGGGCATGAGCAGGCGCTGGCCTTCCACCGCACCGCGGCTGCGAGCGCGGAGATGCTGTTCAAACAGGATGCGCTCGTGGGCAACGTGTTGATCAATGAGCCACAAGCCCGAGGGGCTGGCGGCCACAATGAAGCTGTTTGCGATTTGGCCGAGCGGTTTCAACTCCTCGAGTTCGTTAGGGGCACTGGGGGGCGGTGGCTCGGTGACGACCGGTGCGCCGGCACACTCGGCCGCCGCAGACGGCTCGGCCACGACAAAAGGCAGGCGCTGCTCCTGGGGTGGCACGGTGGGCGGACGAAGAGTGAAAGGCTCGGCGCGCGGCGGCGCGGGTGTGCCCGCCCCGCCCTGGCGGGGCGGGCTCGGACGCGCCTCAGCAGCCTCGGGCGGGCGCACCGGAAAGTGTGCCAACGGGCGTGCAGCCGTCAGAGCCTGGCGGAGAGTTTCGCTGACAAAGTTGTGGACGAAGCCCGGGCGGCGGAAGCGGACTTCAATTTTTTGCGGGTGGACGTTCACGTCCACCTCCACCGGCGGCAGCTCCAGAAAGAGCAACGCCATCGGGTAGGCGCGCGCCGGCAGGATGTTGCGGTAGGCCGCGCGTAAGGCGCTCAGCAACATGCGGTCGCGCACCAGCCGCCGGTTGACGAAGACGTAGATACTCGCCGCGCTCGTGCGCTCAACTTCCGGGCGGGAGAGAAAACCCTCGAGGGCAATGTTTCCGCCAGAGGCAGCCCCGCTCTGCGGGGGCGGTTCGGCGCCGAACGCGCTCTGGAACGGCGCGGGCGGCAGCTCGGCCGCGGCGCGGTTCACCTCGAACAATTCGTCAAATGTCTGTCGGCCCAGGACCTGATAGGCGCGCTCGCGCAGGTGGCTGACGGGGGCGACGTCGAACAGGGTCTGCGAGCCTGACTTCAGCAGGAAGCCGCGCTCGGGATGGGCAAGCGCGTAGTGGGTGGCAAGCGAGGCAACGTGACTCGATTCGGTGGCGTCGCTGCGGAGGAACTTGCGGCGCGCGGGCACGTTGTAGAACAGGTTGCGAACTTCAACCAGCGTGCCGGGAGCGCAGCCGACCTCTTTGACCGAGAGCATTTTGCCGGCGTGGATTTCGATGCGCGTGCCAGAAGATTGTTCGCGCGGCCGGGTTTCCATGACGACGCGTGCCACCGCCGCAATCGAAGGCAACGCCTCGCCCCGGAAACCCAGGGTGGCGATGGCCAGCAGGTCGTCTGGTGTGCGGAGCTTCGAGGTGGCATGGCGCTCGAAGGCGAGCAGGGCGTCGTCGTGGCTCATCCCGCTGCCATCGTCGCTGACGCGCACCAGCCGCTTGCCGCCGCCTTCGACCTCGATCGCGACGCGGCGAGCGCCAGCGTCCAGCGCATTCTCGGCCAGCTCCTTCACTACCGAAGCCGGACGCTCGACCACCTCACCGGCAGCAATCTTGTTGACCAAGTTGTCAGGCAAAATCCTGATTTGTGCCATGTTAGCGACCAGCGGTCAGCGACCGGCGACCCACAAGGTGAGACCAGAGATGCACACCAATGGACACGGACAAAACCTCAGGGGCTAAAGCCCGCTTCTCTCTGTCCTCTTTTCGGCACGGCTGAAGCCGTGCCCTACCGAAAGCTCCCCAGCGGCCGAAGCCGCTGGGCTGAACCCAGGATTCTTATTCGAGCAGTCGCCACCGATTATTTCTTTCATCAAAGAACTCGACACGCCAATACCCTGACACGAATTGCAGGTGGATAGGCTTTCGGCAGCTTGGGCATTCAACGCTGGGCATATATCCAACTGAACCCGGTTTGGCTTCACTCTCATAGGTAACCCGAATCTTCGTTCCGCATTCTTCGTGGGAGTATTCACGCACCAACGGTTTGGTCGCAAGGTGGAGTTCGTCCAACTGGGCCTGGGGGACGGGCGCGGGTGCCTCGGCCATCAGGTCTTGGGCGGCGGTGGTTTTTGGGAACGCGATGACCTCGCGGATGGAGCTTTCGCCCGCCAGCAGGGCCACGATGCGGTCAAGCCCCAGCGCAATGCCCCCATGCGGCGGCGTGCCGTATTCCAGGGCTTCGAGGAAGAAACCAAAACGCTCCCGCGCCTCCGTTTCGGAAAGGCCGAGCACTTTGAACACCTGCTGCTGAATGTCTTTGCGGTGGATGCGGATGGAGCCGCTGCCGAGCTCGTAGCCGTTCAGTACCAGGTCGTAGGCCTGCGAGCGCACCCCGCCGGGCTCCGCCTCCAGCTTGTCGAGGTCTTGCTCGGCAGGCGCGGTGAAGGGGTGGTGGGAGGAGACCCAGCGGTTCTCCGTTCGGCTCCACTCAAACAGCGGAAAGTCAGTTACCCACAGGAAGCGCCACTCGCCCCGAACCCCGAAGCTTCGGGGCGGGGAGATGAGTTTCTGCTCCCGGGCGACGTGCAGGCGCAGCGCGCCCGCAACACTGGTGGCGGTGCCGTGGGGCGCACCCGGCCCGGCGGGCACATCGGAAGGCAGGGCGAGGATGAGATCGCCAGACCTAGCTTGCGTTGCCGCCTGAAGTACCTGCACGCGTTCGGCGCCAAGCGTCTTTGCGAGCGGCGACTCAACTCCCTTCTCCGTGACCTTGGCGTGGTAGAGGGCGCGCGCGCCCTGGGCTTTGACAAACGCGGCCAGCGCATCGAGCTGCTTGCGGGAGCTGCCCGCCGCGCCGGGTACGACAAAGGCGTGAACCGGGAGTTCAATGCGGAGCGCCTCACGGACGGCTTTGTCCGAGAAGAGTTGGGAGACATCCACGAGTTCCAGGCCGAAGCGCGTGTCGGGCTTGTCAGTGCCGTAGCGCGCCAGGGCTTCGGCGTGGGTGATGCGGGGAAAGGGGGGGGCGATCGTGTGGCCGGCGGCCGCAAAGGCGCGCACCATCACCCGCTCGACCACAGCGAAGACGGTCTCGCGTTGCGCGAAGCTGATTTCGATATCAATCTGGGTAAATTCGGGCTGGCGGTCAGCGCGCAGGTCTTCGTCGCGGAAGCAGCGAGCAATCTGGAAGTAGCGGTCGAAGCCCGCAATCATCAGGATTTGCTTGAAGATTTGCGGCGACTGCGGCAGGGCGTAGAAGTGGCCCGGGTGGACGCGGCTGGGGACGAGGTAGTCGCGCGCACCCTCGGGGGTGGAGCGGGTGAGCGCCGGGGTCTCAATCTCGTAGAACCCCTCCTCGTGCAGGAACTGGCGAACGGCCAATGTGACCTCGTGGCGCAGGCGTAGGTTGCGCTGCAGGCGCGGCCGGCGCAGGTCGAGGTAGCGGTAGCGCAGCCGGGTCTCTTCGCTGGCCGAGACTTCGTTTTCAATGGGGAACGGCGGCGTCCGCGCGGCGTTCAAAACGTGGATGTTCTCAACTACAAGTTCGACCTCACCGGTCGGCAGATTCGGATTGGCCTTCTCGCGCCGGCTGACGGTGCCTTCCACCGCTACGACAAACTCAGGACGTACCTGGCCGGCGCGGGCGTGGGCAGCGGGGTTGCGTTCGCGGTTGGCGACAACCTGCGTGAGGCCTGTGCGGTCGCGCAGGTCGAGGAAGATAAGCTGGCCGAGGTTGCGCACGGAGTGGACCCAGCCGAGCAGGGTGACGCACTCGCCGACCTGGGCGGCGCGCAGCGCGCCGCAGGTGTGCGTGCGCTTCAGGTTGCCGAGTGGGCCAAACTTCATCTGTCCGCGGCCCGTACGGGCCCTACCCCTGTGTGGCCGAAGCCGATACAAGTTTGGTCAGCAGCTCTGCCTGGGTGATGAGCTGCTGCTGGCTCGTGGCCATTTCGCGCAGGGTCAGTTTGCCCTGCTGCAATTCGTCTTCGCCCACGATGACGGTGAAGCGTGCGCCGAGCTTGTCAGCCAGCTTGAGCGATTTGCGCAGCTTGGTTTCCTCATAAGCGATTTCAACGCAGAAATTTTTCTCGCGCAGCACACGCGCCAGGCGTACTGCTTCTCGGCGCGCCGCCGAAGCTTCGGGGCCCAGCCAGGCAATGAAGACATCGAATCCCGCAGTGGGTCGGATTCCGCCTGCTGCGGGACCGGCCTGCGCGAGAGCGAGCAGGAAGCGGTCGGTGCCCAACGCCCAGCCGATGCCCTTGGCGGGTGGGCCGCCCAGCAGCTCCACCAAACCGTCGT
>JBHIAG010000031.1:0-21145 GCA_046758465.1 Terriglobia bacterium
GCTGCCGTCATTGGTCAGATTGCCCGCTGCGTCATACTGGAAGCCCGGATTGGTGATCTGATTCTTGGTGTTGATGGAGAAACTCCGCACCAGGGCCGAACACTTGGTCACCGTGGTGTCTTTCAGGTTTGCCCAGATGTCATAGCCATAGCTCAGCCCCCAACAGCAAGAACCTGAACTGGCTTGGGTCTGCGCCGTCTTGATCCGGTTCAGTTCGCCGTAGGTGAACCTCTAGTTTCAGCCAGCTTGCGTCTTAGGCGTTTATGAAGCCAGATGCCAAGCCACGTCGTAAATATAAGTACCAAGCAGACCTGTGCGAAACTCTCATAGCCTAACTGGACTTGGCGTATTGCCAACTCACAAGGGTTGCCTTGCTCACGCCAAACCAGAGGCCCGCCTCCACCATCGCTTGCTACGTGCACAATCCATGCTCGTATGCCGTCCCAGCCGCGTTCGTAGTAGTGAAAAACTAGGTTTCCTAAGATGAAGCAATCGAAGAAAAGAACTACAGCAAGGAAAACACGGAGAGCCCAGACTAGTGTCAGGTATGTGGATCTACTGGTCATTGCTTTCTTGGCTCGTGTGCCTTCGGGTCGGGAGGAACTGAAAACCTCTTTGTGCCCCCTCGGAACGCATGTTGTTGGATGCCGAGTGCTTGTCCGAGGCGGCGTATGTCAACCGATGCTTCACCGACATAGTATAGTATTGAAAGCTTGGGAGGAAGAAATCCTTGCTAGCTCTGACATCTGGCACATCCTGGAGGCTGGTGCGCAGGCAAAGCGCAATCTCGACGTCGTCGCCCAGCGCGCGCGCTGTGAACTGGAACAGCGGATGCTGGTAGTTCGCCAGTTCCGCGCGCATCTTTTCGAGTCGTTCACTCATGGGCTCATCGCCTCGGCTTTTCTGCTTCGACGCGAGCCAGGAAGTCGCGCAGCCGCCGCTCAATTTCATCGCGCACGGCGCGGAACGCATCCAACTTCTCCTCCGCACTCCCGGAAACGGCAACCGGGTCGGGTAGATGCCAGGCCAGGCGCAGGCGCCGCGCCGGCAGCGTGGGACAGGCGGCATCAACCTGGGCGCACAAACTGATGACGTAGTCAGCCTCGCCGGGAACCTCACCCAGAGACTTTGATCGCTGTCGGCTGATGTCAAGTCCTTTCTCTTTCATGGCCGCCACCGCCGACGGATTGAGGCACGCCGGTGCCGTGCCAGCGCTGAAGACTTCGAATTGGTTGCCAGCCAGGTGACGTGCCCAGCCCTCGGCCATTTGACTGCGAACCGAGTTGCCGGTGCAGAGAAACAAGAGTCGCGGCCGTGCCGTCACAACCTCTCCTTCATCTTCTCCCAAACTTCTTGGAACGCCCGCAGAGCAGTTTGATCGTAGAGGACGAAATAAACTTTTTCGAGAGCAGTGTGGCGGCGCAGGTGGCGTACAACTTCGTCCAGCATAATTTCCGCACAGTGGCGCAGCGGAAAACCAGCGACGCCCGTGCCGACGGCGGGGAAGGCGATGCTGGTGAGGCTCTTCTCTTCCGCGCGCTGCAAGCTGTTGCGGGTGGCGGCGCGGAGCGAGTCAGCGGTGGTGCAGCCGCCCAGCCGCATGCTGGCCGCGTGAATGACGTAGCGGGCTTTGAGTGTGCCGCCGGAGGTGATGGCCGCCTCGCCAATGGTAATTGGGCCCAGACGGTCGCATTGCTGCTGGATGGCCGCACCGCCTTTCCGCCGGATGGCTCCCGCCACGCCGCCCCCCAGTTGCAGGTCGTTGTTGGCGGCGTTGACAATGGCATCTACGTCCGTTTCGGTCAGGTCACCCTGCTGCAAGTGGATGCGCGCAAGCAGTTTTTTCCGGGCCAGCGCCATAGCTACTCGCCGCGAAACTTCGGCTTCCGTTTTTCCAGAAATGCTGTCATGCCTTCCTGCTTGTCCTTGGATTCAAACAGGATGGTCTGTGCCAGCCGCTCCACCATCAAACCCGCATCGAGCCCTACACGTGCGGCCGTGTTGAGTGCCAGTTTGGCGAGGCGGGTGGCCAACGGCCCCCGCGCCAGGATTTTTTCCGCATAGCTCTGCGCGGTGGCGCGTAACGCAGCGGGCGCTACCACCTGGCTCACCAAGCCCAAGCGCTTGGCTTCGTGTGCGTCAATAATCGCACCCGTGAGAATCAACTCTTTTGCCTTTCCCCAGCCGATCACAGGTGGGAGGCGTTGGGTGCCACCCGCCGCCGGAATAATTCCCAGGCCAGTTTCCGGAAAGCCGAACTTGGCGGTGTCGCTGGCGATGCGGATGTCGCAGGCCAGCGCCAGCTCGCAGCCGCCGCCCAGCGCATAGCCGTTGATGGCGGCAATCACTGGCTGGGGAAAATTCTCAATGGCGGTGAACAAGGTCTGGTTGATCGCCTGCAGCGCCTCGCGCCGGCGGCGCTGGCGCAACTCACGAATGTCGGCGCCGGCCACGAATGCCTGCTCACCGGCCCCCGTGACCACTAGCACCCCCAGCTCAGGGCTTGCGGCCAGTTCGCCTAACGCGTGCTGAAACTCCTCTACTGTGGCGGCGTTCAGCGCGTTGCGCAGCTCGGGCCGATTAACCGTCAGCCAGGCTACACCAGCGCTGCGCTCGACGAGCAGGTGGTTGTAGTTAGCCATCTGTGCCTCCCAATGGCTGCCTCGCCGCCGTCTGGCTTGGCCTGGCAGGGCGACTGCTCCTCAGGCAGCGGCAATCAGCTAAGTATTTGAAAAGCCTGTTAGTTACATCCATTGCCGGGCTAACCCGTGCAGCCCCCCTGGCCCAGTGCCAGGAAGCCACCCTAACCCCTTGGCCAACAACTACTTGCAGCCAGGGCTGGTTAGCCGCTTCCATAGCCCCACTACCTCGCCTCTCAGGCTCCTTTCCGCCTCGCTTTGCCACGCGTTGGCTCGCGTTGGCTCGCGTTGCGTTTCTTTCCGTCGCTTTCCGTCGCTTTCCCTGCTACTTCCTCCGCTTTCCCTCCTCTCGCCCTCCACCTAGCACAGCCGCCCCGCCGTTGTCCAATAACGGCGACCATTTTGCACACCAGGAACACAATGAGCACTGAGCGCGCAATCGCGCTCTACTTCTTCAGCAACACTTCAAACCGGAAACAGCCGCAGCGCATTTTCGTAAAGGATACGCTGCTTGGCCCCTTCACTCAGCGGGAGTTGGCAGAAGCGCTCAAGGTTGGTGCGCATCCCGGGAACCATCGGCCCGGGCCAGTCCGAGCCCCACAGAACTTTTTCCGCCAGCGCTTCCAGCGAGGGAAAATACTTGAGCAGGTTTTGTGGCGGAATGCTGGATATGTCCATATAGACGTTGGGATGGCGGCGAATCAGGAACACGGCAGTCTCCATCCAGAGCGGCCGGCCGCCGTGGGCGAGGATGAGGCGCAGCCGCGGAAAATCCACGGCGACGTCATCAACGTAAATGGGGTCCGCGTAAATATTACGCGCGCCCGCAAAAATGGATGTCCCTGTGTGAATCATCACTACCATGTTCGCCTGCTCTGCCTTCCGATAGATCGTCTCCAGCGCCGTCAGGCCGTTCCGGTACTGGTTCGGATAGACAAGCTGATGCGGCGGGTGAAGTTTCAGCGCCGGCAGCCGCAGCGTTGCGATCAGCCGCTCCATCTCAGCCTCCACCCCCTCGTCTTGCCATGGGTCCACGGAGCCGAACGGGATCAGCCGGTCAGGAAACGCGCTACAGTAGCGCGCCGCCCACTCGTTGACCTCCGCCGTGAACCCGATCACCTGCGGGCTCACGTAGTTGATGATGCCCGCGCGCGCGATGCCTTCGCGGTCCATCAGGGCAACAAACTTCGCCGGCTCTCGCACCAGCTCTTGCAACTCGGCAAAGTTTGGTTGGGTGTCCCGGAAGACCGCGAAGGCCTCCGGCTTCATCATCTCCCAGGGCTGCATGTGGACGTGGATGTCGATGACGGGTTGCTTCACGGCTGGCTGCCGTTCCCCTCGCAGAGGATGCGGAGCGCACGCCGCACGAAGGCACGCAACGCGTCGCGACGATACTCAGGTGTAGAAACGCTCGTCGTCAGCGGCTTAGCCGTGCGGATGACCGCATGGGCAACCGCAGCGGCCAACTCAGCCGAATAGGGCTGCCGGGCCAGCAGGCGCCCGGCTTCTTCCACGCGCACCGGAGCCGGGTTCATCCCTGTCAGCGCGATGCGTGCATCCTGGCAGGTGCCGTTCGCAAATTTTATCACGACCGCCACGCCTGCCAGCGGATAGTCAATGGCGCTGCGGATGCGGAGCTTGTCGTAGCGGCCGCAATAGCCGGCCATCTGCGCCGGCACGTGCACGGCGGTGAGGATTTCGCCTCGCCCGAGATCAATGCGGTCCATTCCGTCATGTTTGTAGAAGCCCGCCAGTGGCAGCCGGCGCCTTCCGCGCGGCCCTGCAATTTCGATCTCTGCATCGAGCGTAAACAGCGCCGCCGCCGTGTCCCCCGACCACACCGCCCAGCAGAACTTCCCCCCGGGGGCTACGTGGCACACATCGCCGTCTTTCTTGAGACAGAAGCCGCAGGCTTTGCGCCAACTGTAGGACTGGTTGTACCACAGGCACCGGGTTTCCAGACACAGGTTGCCCCCCAGCGTACCCATATTGCGCAACGGCGGGCTGGCGATGCTCCCGGCGGCGAGCGCCAGTACAGGGTAGTGCTGCCGCACCATGGCCGACTCGGCAATGGCGGCGATAGTCGTGAGCGCACCGATGCGCAGGCCACGCTCGGAATCAAATGCGATCCCCACGAGCTCGCGCAGTCCTTTCAGATCAATCAAGCTGCGCGGCGCAAACAGTTTCATCCGCAGGTTAGGCACCACGTCAGTGCCACCCGCAACCAGCATCGCCTCCGCCCCACGGGCCGAGAGCTGCTCCAGGGCTTCCTCCAAACGCCGCGGGCGCAGCACCGAGAAGGCCGGCATACTCATCGTGTCCCTCCGCGACCCTTCCCGCTGGCTTTTTTCTCCTTCAGTGCGCGCAAGATTTTCTCGGGCGTGATGGGCAAGGAGGTGATGCGGACGCCAATGGCGTCGTAGACGGCGTTCGCCACAGCGGGAATCACCGCCGCCAGTGAGCCCTCCCCGGCCTCTTTGGCACCCAGAGGCCCTTCGGGATCAATGCTTTCAACCAAGATGGTGTCGATTTCCGGCGACTCGAGTGTGCTGGGCGATTTGTATTCGAGCAGCGAAGGGTTCAGCAGGCGCCCGCGGTTCCAAATCATCTCCTCCTGCAAAGCCTGACCCAAACCCATCGAGATCGAACCCTGGATTTGCCCCTCAACGGTCATCGGGTTGATGGCGCGGCCGCAATCGTGGGCGACGCTGACGTGCTCGACCTTGACCTGTCCGGTCTCGCTGTCCACGCTCACCTCAGCCACCTGCGCACTGTAGCTGTAGGAGGGCGAAGGGCCCACGCCAGCACCTCTGTACGTGCCTCCGCGAGCCTCCTCTGGCGGCGCGTAGCTGCCCGCGGCACTGAGGCTGCTCAACCCCTTCAAGGTGAGGGCGACAGCTTGTTCAAAGTCAAGACTGTGCGCGGGCCGCTCAGCCAGAAAGATGCGTTCGTCGCGGATGTAAAGCACCTCCGGCGAAACGTTCCAGCAGCGAGCCACCGCCGCAAAAATCTTTTGCTTAAGTTTGCGGGCTGCCTCCAGACAGGCGTTGCCAGCCATAAACGTAACTCGGCTGGAGTAGCTGCCGAGGTCAACCGGTGTGCGCCCTGTGTCGGCAGCCACAAGACGAATGCGCTCGGGTCGTACACCCAGCTCCTCAGCGACGAGTTGCACCTGGATGGTGTCAGATCCCTGACCGATCTCAGCCGCGCCTGTGAAAAGGTACACGCTGCCATCCCTCCGGGCTTCGATGCGCACCGTGGTGTGGGGCATGGTGGAGCGGATGATGGCATTGGCGGCTCCGGAGACGTAGTGGCTGCCAGCAATCCCCACGCCCTTGCCATAGGGCAGCTTGCCCCTCTTCTCCCGCCAACCTGATCTCTCGATGACCTGGCGCAGGCATTCGGGATAGCCATAGCTGGTCACTCGCAACTGATTGACGGTACTGCAGGGCGGTGCCAGCAAGTTGCGGAACCGCAGCTCGGCAGGATCGAGGCCCAATGCGTCGGCCAGCATGTCCAGGTGCGACTCAAACGCGAACCGCGTGTTGACCGTGCCGTGCCCCCGCATCGCGCCACAAGCCGGTTTGTTCGTCAGCACGCGATAGCCGTCAAACTTGACGTTGCGGATGTCGTACATCGCACCCAACAACTGGCCGCTGTAGAGGATGGACACGGGACCATAGCCGCAGTACGCGCCGCCGTCCTGGATGATGCGCGCCTCGACCGCGGTGATCTTGCCGTCGCGCCTCACGCCGGTCTTCAGCTCGATAATCTGAATCGGACGACCGCGATGGGCGTAGAAGACCTCTTCCCGCGTGTAGGTGATCTTGACCGGCCGGCCAGCCTTCCGCGAGAGCACTGCCGCCTGCACTTCGAGCGGGATGACTTCGCTCTTGCCGCCAAAGCCACCTCCAACCAGCGGCTTGATGACTCGCACGTTCTCCAGGGGCATCTCGAGAACGTTCGCCACCGTGCGTTGGACGTAGTAGGGCACCTGCGTCGACGACCACAACGTAATACATCCCTCCTGGTAGTGCGCCAGGGTCGCATGCGGCTCCATGGCGGCGTGGGTGACTTCCGCGCAGTAGAAGGTGTCGTGGCCAACCAGAGCAGCCTGCGCGAAACCCTCCGCGACGTTGCCAAAGTGATGGTGGTATTCCTTCTCGATGTTGTGGGACTTGTCATCGTGGATGAAATCACACTCGGCCTGCATGCTGGCGAGGAGATCGAAGTAAGCGGGGAGTAACTCGTAGTCCACTGCAATCAGTTCCAAGGCCTGCTCGGCGATTTCCTCCGACTCAGCCGCCACACCCGCGATGCTGTCACCGATGTAGCGGACTTTGTCCAGAGCGAAGGCGGTTTCGTCATGGCCGATTGGCAAGATGCCGTACTGGTTGGGAAATTCCTGCCCGGTGACCACGGCCACGACACCGGGCAACGCTTCTGCCTTTGCGGTATCAATGCGGCGGATGCGCGCGTGCGCATGCGGGCTGTGGTGGATTTTCCCGACCAGCATCCTGGGCAGGACGAGGTCATCCGTATAGAGGCCCCGACCGGTCACCTTCTCCGGGCCATCGCGCATCGGCAGGCGCTTGCCGACGATGGCAAAATCGGCCATGGCTAACTCCCTGCTCCCATAGTTTCCACCGGTTGCTCTTGCAACTTGCGGATGGCGTGCTCGATAGAGGCGTAGATCTGCGTGTAGCCGGTACAGCGGCAGAGATTACCGGCGAGGGCGTCGGCGATTTCCTGGCGGGTAGGGTTAGGATTGCGAGCCAGCAGTGCCTTGGCCACAAGAATGATGCCGGGGGTGCAGTAGCCGCACTGGGCGCCACCCTCGACGCAGAAGCCCTCCTGCAACGGATCCAGCGCGTCGCCGCGAGCAAGACCTTCAATGGTAGTAATCTCGCAATCCTGGTACGAGACAGCCAGCATCACGCAGGACAACATTGGCGTGCCGTTGACCAATACCGTGCAGCAGCCACAACTGGAATCGTCGCAACCGCGCTTCGACCCCGTCAGCCGTAGCTCCTCGCGAAGAACATCCAGCAACAGCTTGTTCGGCGGCACCTCGACCTTGTGCCGGCTGCCATTAATGCAAAGTTGGACGCGTTCCTTCTCCATAATTCCCTAGCTCGCCAGCTCCCTCAACCCGGCTTTGTCATAGCCTGCACCCACCGGAGCCAACAGACACCGCTGAGCGCCGGATCAGGTTCGAGTTTTTGCTGTGGATCTCCTCGGGACTGATCTACAACTCGTCGACCTTGAAGCCCTCTTTGCTCATGCCGGGGCAGCCATTCTGACCGCTACCTGCCCTCCCACACCGGTGGCCGCTTTTCCAAGAAGGCCTGCAGCCCTTCCTGGGCGTCGTGCGTCTTCATCAAGCTGTTGAGGTAAATCTCTTCGCTCAGCTTCAGCCGACGCTCAAAGTCGAATCCCTGGGCCCGCCAGAGCGCTTTTTTCGTCAGCGCTTGCACCGCGGGACTCAGTTGATTGAGCTCGCCGAGCAGGTGCTGGGTTGCAGCCTCCAGCTCCGCCTCGGGCACAACCCGCGTGAC
This sequence comes from Terriglobia bacterium, assembly GCA_046758465.1. Classification (GTDB taxonomy): domain Bacteria; phylum Acidobacteriota; class Terriglobia; order Acidiferrales; family 2-02-FULL-67-57; genus JBHIAG01. The sequence continues at coordinate 8,198 of JBHIAG010000031.1, forward strand.
CAACCCCACCGCGTGGGCCTCCGCCGCCGAGAGCGTGCGGCCGGTCAGGAGCAGGTCGAGAGCCCGCTTCGACCCCACCAGCACCGGCAACGTCACCGCGGCTACGGGGGGAAAGCTACCCAGCTTGATTTCGGGCTGGGCAAACTGGGCGGTATCGGCTGCGAGAACGAAGTCACAAAACGTGGCTAGCTCCATTCCGCCGCCCAGGCAGTGGCCCCGCACCGCGGCCACGCTAATCCACTCACTGGCCCAAAGAGTGCGGAAGACACGATGGAAAGTCTCGAGCATCTCCGCGACCCGATCGCTGAGATGGTCTTTGACGTCCACGCCCGCGGAGAAAGCGCGCACCCCTGCTCCGCTGAAAACTAGATGCCGAACTGCGGGCGGCGCGGGCAGACTCGCCAGCACAGTGTTGAGCTCGCGCAGGCTCGGCAAGTCGAGAATGTTCAGGGGCGGGCGATTCAATACGATGTGAGCAGCGACGCCAGTGCGGCTGAGTTGAATCGCTTGGGGTGTAACCGCCATCCTGTCCCCTTACCTTCGCCGCCCTGGGCTCCCTTATTCCATCCTTGCGTCCTTCAACGCGACCCAGTCGCCTTCCTGGAAAATCCGCTTGAGCTCAGCGTCATCTTCCTCGGTGGGTAAGACCTGCTGCCGGTGTCGCTCGTACTCTTCCGGCGAGAGGTGCTTGCCGGTGACGCTGAAGGGTTGGTTGGCATAGTCCCCGATGCGGCGATTGAACTTGAGATCGGGAACGAAAAGCTTTTGCTCGGGGTCAGAGATGAGCTTGTTCAGCTGGCCAATAAGCTGCTCGCACTCGCGCTGATAGAGGACACGGCTGTGCTCGTTGAGCTGTTCCTTGTTGGCCGGGTTGGCATTCTGGTGTTCGTCGTAGCGGCCTTTCAGGCCCCAGACGTAGAACCAGTGTGCCGAGGAGGAATGGTCGACGCCGAAGAGGTCGTAGGCAGCCGGGATCCACTTGTTGAGATACTTCTGCACGATGCGCGGCGGCACTTTGCCGGCCCGCAGCACGCGCTTTATGCCATCGTGGCCCGTGCCCAGGTGGAAGGACTCCTCCTTCAGCATGGGAATCATCGAGCTAGCCAGAGGGGCAAAGCCCGAATAGCTGAGCATGGTGAGCTGGAACTTCCCGTCGCGGTCCACAAAGTCAGTATAGGTGTAGAAATCGAGCCAGTTGTCCACCGGGTCGTTGAAGGCACTCAGCAGGCGCTTGTGTTCAAAGGCGCGGCGCTCGAGCTGTTTCTGGGCTTCAAGTTTTCCCGAGCGGCCAAAGTGGCTGATGAGCAAATGGCACATCTGATAGCCATGGCGCATCTCCTCGGTGACCACGCGGCAGAGTGATTTCCGGTCGTGCTCGCTGGGCGTGGTTTCAAACAGATGTCGCTGCTGCTCGACCGAGGCAAACTCGGTGTCGCCCTGATAGACGATCAAGTTTTGCAGTCCATCGCGGATGCGCTGATCCGGAATTTGCAAGATCCTCTCCCACTTCCGCTGGCCACGATAGTCGCCGAACTCAATCTCGTTCGTCTTGCGTTGGCCGTACTTGGCCTCGAACTGGTAGCCAGTGATTTCCGGGTAATCGACTCCGATGTCCTTTTGCCACTCGCGGAACAAATCCACCCAATCATCAAAAGTTGAAAGGCGTGCCATCTTGCCTCCCTAGCCTAAATGGTTGCACCAACCCGCCACGACGTGACCCAGCACCGCCGCAGGGCGTCGATGCCTTCCTGTTCGCCGATGACGTTCATGCGCTTTCTCCTTCCGCTGGCAACCCCTCAAACTGTAGATGCAACGAGCCGACGCGCGGGCTTAACTCTGCCGCGCTTGGCGGTCAACGCTCCGGCCAGCCGTGCGTGTTGTGCCTTCAGAACACCACTAAAAAAGAGTGTGGCCATCGTATCGGCAAGTTCGTCCGCGTCCGGATCGACCCGGGGGTTGTACCAGGTATGGATCCAGTTGATCATTCCAAACAAGCTCAGAACCGCCACCCGGGTGTTGAGAGGTCGGAGTTGCTTTTGCGCGCTGAGTTCCCCCAGCAGACCGCGACAGATGCGGTAGTAGGAACGCTTCAGGTCAGCCACCACGCGGGCAAACGGAGGGGACAAGCTCTCGGATTCGTGAGAGAGCACCTTCATTGCCTCGGGATGGCTGAGGAAATAGCGCAAGTGATTGCGGATTAAACAACCCAGCTTGGCGTTCGGGTCGTCGAGTCGGGCTAGGTCGCGCTGCAGATTCTCGATCAAGGTCGTGAAGGTATGCTTCTGGATCAGAAAGAGCAACTCTTCCTTGCTGCGGAAGTAGTAGTAGAGACCGGCCAGGGAAACGCCGCTGGCGCGGGCGATGTCACGGATGGAAGCCCCGTCGTACCCTTTTTCCCCGAAGACACGAGTCGCACAGGCAAGGATGTGGTCGAGTTTCTGATGGAAGTTGTCGGTGGTATGAGGAGGAAGGGGCCGCATGGGCATCCTATCGAACGTTCGTTCTAATCCTAGCGCCCCCCGCCGGCTCCTGTCAAGCCTGGGAAAACAAGAGCGGCGAAAGCGCGCGCGACACCTAGATAGTCTCCCTTGCCCTGTTCCCCTACGACAAATCTGGCCTTGAAACAGCCGCGGAACGGCGTGGTCGCATTGCAGTACACCCTTTTTTCCCGGTTTGCATCTCTTTGAGAGAAGCCATAATGTAGTAAGGGTGCAGTAGAAACCTCTTGGAGCCAACCGTGAGGGCCGAAGCCCGCAAAGAGTTCAGCGGACAAACCTCAATAGCTTTGGGCTTGCTGCTCTCCCTGCTGTGCACCGGCGTGCAAGCCACGGTTGCCGACGATGCCATCGATCCCTGGACCTACGCCTTAGTAGGACTCAACCATTTCTACAACCTCGAGTACGACTCCGCAGAAACTAACTTCCGACAAGCACTGGCGCGGGACCCGGAAAATCCCATCTTCCTGAACTATTTGGCCCACACCTACTTGTTCCGTGAGATGTATCGCACGGGCCAACTGGACGCCCGGCTCTACTCGGAGAGCAACCCCTTCCTGAAGGCAGAAAAACCTAAACCTGACCCGCAAGCAATGGAGACGATGAAGAAGCTAATCGCGCGCTCCAAAGAGCTGGGTACCCAGCGGCTGAAAAAAAATCCGCGTGACAAAACCGCGCTCTACGCCCTGGGCATCGCCTATGGCATCGAAGCCAACTATGAGTTCACTCTTTACAAGCATTGGTACGCGGCACTGAAAGCAGGGGCGAAAGCCAAACGCTTTCACGAGCGACTTAAGCGTTTGGATCCGAGCTATCACGACGCCGACCTGATCCTGGGCCTATACGAATACGCGGTCGGCAGTATCCCCGGACCCGTAAAGTGGCTGGCACTGCTCGCGGGCTATCGCGGCAGCCAGGAACGCGGAATCGAGTTGCTCCACTCGGCAGTCACACGGGGTCGCCTGGTCACCACTGCCGCAGCGGTCCTATTGGCAGTCGTGTACAATCGCGAAAAGAAGTACGCCTACACGCGTGTCCTTCTTGAAAAACTCAGCGAATATTATCCGCGCAACTACCTGCTCCCGCTGGAAGTGGCCCGCACCTACCTGCGAGAGGGGAACACGCAGGCGGCGCTGGCGGAATACATGCGGATGGCCGAGAGAGTTGAGCGCAGAGAGCCCGGCTACGAGCGCGTGGCCAGAGAACGCCTCTACTACCAGATTGGTTCTTTTCACCAGCAGCTACGCAACTACGAAGCAGCATTGGCAGCGTTTGAGAAGGTCACGGCCATCCCAGAGGCCGATGGCGAGCTCAGCGCCTATTCGCGGGTGCGCAAAGGGAAGATTTTTCTCGCCCAGAACCAGCCCGAGCAAGTTCGCCGTGAGTGTGAACGTGTGCTGACCATGCCCTACGCCGGGCCACGCAGCCAGGCCCAGCAACTCTTACGAGAGTTGGAAAAGCGCCAGCGGTAGCTCCCCTCAGCTAACCCACATCGGAAGCTTGCGGCCTACCCCGCGTGCCTGCGCCAGTTCGTAGACCCGAGCCGCGGTGGCGACGTCCCACAGGGCGATTCCGTTCGACTTGAACAGCGTGATCTCATCCTGGTTCCGGCGGCCGGGCCGCGCGTCCGTGATTACCTGGTGGAGTTCGTCCACCTGCTCCCAGCGGTGGGGATCACGGGTGAAGGGAATGATGAGGTCACCGGCTTCGCGCTGCGACTGCTCCCTGGAGTCCACCACCAGGCGTGACACCCGCGCCAGGGTGACGTCGTCGAGTTCGCGACGCTGGGGAAAGTTAGCGCCCACGGCGTTGAGGTGAGTGCCCGCGGCCAACCACTCGCCGCGCAGAACCGGCGCGCGGGCAGTGGTGACGGTGATGACAATGGCAGCCTCGCGCACCGCTTGCTCGGCCGAATCCACGGCTTCTACTTCAATTCCAAGCGAATCGGTCATCGCACGAGCAAACTTCTGTCGGCGCGCGGGGTCGCGGCTGTAAACACGGACGCATTGGATGCGACGGACAGCGGCGATCGCTTCCAGTTGTGTGGGAGCTTGGTGCCCTGTACCAAGAATGCCAACGCGTGTGGCGTCGGCGCGCGCCAGGTAGCGGGTCGCAAGGCCGCTGGCCGCACCCGTGCGGACACAACCCAGGCGGTCAGCTTCCAGCAAAGCCAGCAGTTCACCGGTCTCGGCCCGGTACAAAGGCACGAGGAAGCGGATGCCGGTGGGCGCCGCGGTGTAGAGTTTCATTCCGAAGTAGCCGCGGACAAATTCGGCGGCTGCCATATAGTGCAGATAGGTTTTCGGAGGTACCGCAAGGCGCTGGCGGGATTGATTCACCGCCGTGCCCGCAGCCCAGTGCCGCATCCCTTCTTCAACGGCCGCGAGCGCCGTTTCCATACTCAACAGTTGGCCTACATCGGCCTCATTCAGGTAGAGGACTTCCATCCCGGTTTCACCCTATCGCTGACAACACCTTGTCGAATTAATCGCCGAAGACAATGCCCAAGCTGCGGGCAGTTCGGATGTAGTCGCTATGGGGATTCACCTGTTTGTAGACGCCGACTGCCTGCTCCAGTGGAACCGAGCGAATCTGGTCACATTGCAGACACACCATATAGCCAAACTTGCCTTCCGCAACCAAGTGCGCGGCCATTACGCCGAAGCGCGAACCCAGCAAGCGATCAAAGGGCACCGGTGAGCCGCCACGCTGCAGGTGGCCGAGGACCGTGACACGAACCTCCTTATGTGTGAACTCGCGCAGGGAGAAGGCCAGCGTATTGCCGACGGTGCCCGGCTTCACCGGTGGGATGGGCTTACCAGCCGGATCCTTCTTGGGCAGCTTGATGCCTTCGGCTACCACAATGATGCTGAACTTACTGCCCTGAGCTTCACGCTGCTCGATCTTTTTGCAAATCTTTTCCAGCGTGAGCGGAATTTCGGGCAGCAGAATCACATCGGCACCGCCGGCGATACCGGCATGGAGGGCAATCCAGCCGGCGTCGCGACCCATGAGCTCGATGATCATCACGCGGTGGTGGCTCTCGGCGGTGGTGTGAATGCGGTCAATGGCATCGGTGGCGGTGGCGAGCGCGGTCTGGAAGCCGAACGTAACCTCGGTGGCAGACAAATCGTTATCGATGGTCTTGGGTATGCCGACCACCCGCATGCCGATCTTGTGGAGTCCGTGGGCGATCTTGAGCGTGCCATCACCCCCAATGATGACCATGGCGTCGATGCCGAGCTTCTTCATATTCTCGAGGCACTGATGCGACAAATCTTTGACCACCTTCCTGCCGTTCTCCACCAGTTCGTAGGCGAAGGGGTTGCCGCGGTTGGTGGTGCCGAGGATGGTTCCGCCGCGCGGCAGGATGCCACGGACGTTGGTAGCGGTCAGCTCGTGCGACTTCTCGGGCCAAATCAACCCATCAAAACCATCTTCGATGCCGTACACGCGCCAGCCATAGTCGTTGAGCGCAGTTTTGACGACACCGCGAATTACGGCATTCAAGCCCGGACAGTCACCGCCCCCGGTACAGACTCCGATGGTGTTGATCTTCAGACTCATGTGACCCTCTCACCGATCGAGATGGGTAGGTACTTTCTCTCTCCTGGTACAATTCTACTCCAAATTGCGTACTCCGGAAGCAACCAGATACGAATGCTCGCATTGGCCGGAAGAGGAATGGGTCGAGCCAATGGTAGAATATGCGCCTTCAACCCGCAGCCCGGAACGCAGACCCAAAGGAGGCCCAATGGGTGAGAAACTCGAGGCCCTGAAGCCACTGTCGTTGCTCTTGCTGCGCGTGGTGATGGGGGCGGCGTTTATGGCGCATGGTTATCCCAAGCTATTTGAACCGAGCGAGCGACACTTTCAATTCTTCGCCACTCTGGGCTTTCCAGCGTGGGCCGTCTCTGTGGCAGGCCTAGTCGAGTTCTTCGGCGGCCTGCTCCTAATCGCGGGCCTGTTTACCCGCGTCGCTGCCTTTTTCCTCTCGGGAGAGATGGCCGTGGTGTTCCTGCGCGCGCATCTTCCAGCAGCACTGGAAAAAGGCGGACTCCTGGGCTTCCTGGGCAGAAGTCGCGACGAATATCCTCTGCTGTTGTGCGTGGCGTCTTTTTTGCTCCTGACGCTGGGCGCGGGCGCGCTCTCATTGGATGCCGTGCTCTTTCGCAAAAAGAAAGACTAACCCACTTCCTCCTAACGGTGCTCGCTCGCGGGCAGGGCCCTACAACTCCCAGAGCAGCTCAGGAGGAGCGGGTGGCAGGCAGGGGCGCCGAAGCTGGTTCGGGCGCGAGCGGCATCACAATCCAGCAAACCAGATACGCCAGCAACCCGGTTCCCCCCAGAAAAACCACCAGTAGCCAGACAATACGGATCAGCGTGACGTCGAACTCGAAGTAGTCAGCCAGGCCAGCACAGACGCCAGCGATTTTTTTGTCGCGCCGGGAGCGCATCAAGCGTTTGGGGATAGCCGCGGGCGGCGACTGGGGTGCCGTCTGGCGTGTCCCGCAGTGGTAACAGTACGCCGAAGCTTCAACGATCTCTCGTTTGCAACTGTGGCAAATCATCGCCTCTCCACTCTCTCACTACGGAGAATCGAGCCAAGAGGTTCCTGCTCGCGTTTCGCTGCCAACTTGGGCGAGCGCTTTCTTTGCACAGGGCGCTGGCAAAATGCCCGCTCAGAACGTGAGCAGCTCGCGGGCAGTGCGTACCACGTCATCGGTCTGCGGCAACGTGGCATCTTCGATCCGCGGCTGATAACCTACGAAGAGATCGAGCGCCGCCAGGCGTCGCACCGGCGCATCCAGAAACTCAAACAACTCGTCGGAGATGCGCGCGGCAATCTCAGCTCCGTAACCCCAGGAGATCGCGTCCTCGTAAACTACCAGCACGCGATTCGTCTTTTTCACCGAGGCAACGATGGCGTCCCAGTCGTAGGGGCTGAGCGAGCGCAAGTCAAGGATGTCGAGGCTGACGCCGTCCTCATGCTCCAACGTGTTGGCCGCCTGGAGCGAGCGGATGACCAGCGAGCCATAGGTGACGATGGTCAAGTTGCTGCCTGCGCGCACGCGGGCGGCTTTGCCGAACGGCACCATATAGTTCGGGCCCGGATAGGGCGAGCGGTTTGCGGGCTGGCGGTAGAGGTGTTTGGGCTCGAGAAAGAGTACCGGGTCATCGCAGCGGATGGCGGTCCGCAGCAGGCCGTTGGCATCCAGAGCCGTCGCCGGCATCACCACGCGCAGGCCGGGAATGTGGGTGAAGATAACCTCACCTGACTGGCTGTGGTAGATGGCGCCGCCGCCGAGGTAACCACCAATCGCAACGCGGATCACCGCCGGGCACTTGAAGGCATTGTACGAGCGCCAGCGCACCAGCGGCAACTCGTTCCGCAACTGCATCATGGCGGGCCAGATGTAGTCGAAGAACTGGATTTCCGCCACGGGCTTCAGTCCGCGTTCAGCCATGCCGATCGCCCGGCCAACGATGCTCGCTTCCGCCAGGGGCGTGTTGAACGTGCGCTGGCTCCCAAAGCGCCGCTGCAAGCCGTGCGTAACCTTGAACACCCCGCCCTTGCCTTTCACCTGGTCCAAGTACTCTTCGCGGCTGCAGTCGGCGACGTCCTCGCCGAAAACGATCATGCGCGCATCGCGCGCCATCTCGTCGTGCAGGCAGGCGTTCAGCAGTTCGACCATGGTCTTGGGCTCACCCGCGAACTGTGGCTCGGAGGAAAACTCATCTGTCGTCGGGTCAACGTCGGGCGAATAGACGTACAGGGTGGCTTCCTCGGCTCGCACGGGGTCGGCCGCCAGGGCGCGGTCGGTAGCCTCCAGAATCTCCTGGTCCACCTCTGCTTCAAGCTGTTCAAGCTGCTTCTCGTTGAGTACACCCTCGTGGATGAGAAACAGGCCGAAATTCGGGAGCGGGTCGCGACGCGCTTCGGCTTCGCGCTCGGCGTCCGGCTTGTAGAGCTTCTCGTCGTCCGACAGCGAGTGGGAATAGGGCCGGATGACGGTGGCGTGAACCAGCGCCGGCCCATGGCGCGCACGGCAGTGGGCAACCGCGCGCTGCATCGCTTGGTAGCTTGCTAGCGGGTCGGTGCCATCAGTTGACACCACTTCCAGGTTCGGATAGCTGCCGACCAGCTTGGCGACGTTGCCGCCCGCGGTCTGGATCTCCACCGGCACCGAGATGGCATACCCGTTGTCCTCGATCAGGAAGAGCACCGGCAATTTCAGGTTACAGGCGGTGTTTAAGGCTTCCCAGAATTCGCCCTCACTCGTGGCGCCGTCCCCGCCCGATACGCAGACGACTTCGTCCCGCTCCCACTTCGCTCCAGCGCGTTCCGCCGCCTCCGGCATCCGGGCATAGTAGAGACTCGCCTCGGCGCAGCCGACCGCCTGCAACCACTGCGTGCCGGTGGGGCTCGACTGGGAGACGATGTTGAGCGCGGGATGGCCCCAGTGACAGGGCATCTGGCGCCCGCCGGAGCTGGGATCGGCGCGCGCGCCCACGGCCTCGAGCAGCATCTCGTACGGGGTCAGCCCGAGCATCAGACAGAGGGCGCGGTCGCGGTAGTACAGGTAGAACCAGTCGTAGGCGGGCTTCAGCACCAGGCCTGCGGCCACGAGAATGGCTTCATGACCAGCGCCGCTGATCTGGAAAAAGGATTTTTGCTGACGCTTAAGCTGGATTTCTCGGTCGTCGAGCCGGCGGGAGAGATAGATTGTGCGATAGAGCCGGACGAGAGTTTCGCGGTCAAGACCGTGGTACTTCTCCCGCGCAGCCTTCTCCCGTACTGGCACGCGCGATGGTGTAGCCATTCGACCTCTCCTCAGCACGATACGGCTATTATGTTGTCCTGGTTGCGACCAAGTCAATCCGCTTCCGGCAAGCGCTCGAAGCATTCGCGAATAACCGCGAACCCTTCCGTCCCTTCCAAAAATGTTTTCTCCTCTGCCTGCGCGATCTGGGCCTCGCGCGGAATACGCTCCAGCCAACGCTGGTAGGCGCTCACCTCGTGCGCTTCAAAGTTCAGCCGGACGTACACACGGTTGGCGTCAACATCACGGCGCGCGGCCAACTGCCCGTGGGCGAGGTGGAAGGCTTTGACCCACTTCGCAATCTGTTCACACGCCTGGCGCGCCGCGGTGTGGTCCCGAAAGGTCAAGAGCAGAAAGGTTTCGTGCATCGTCTCAGCCCACCTTACTTTCCACCGGGGGCCGAACCGTGGCGCCGAACGCGCTTCTTCTTTTGCGGTTTCACTCCGTTCTTGCACATCGTTCAATCCCGATGTGTGTCCACCCGAAGCGAAACCTGCGCACGCCCTCAAGATGCGCCTGGCCAACCAGTTCGCCGAGTTCTTCTGCGGTGTAGGCGGAACGAACCGAGGCTACATAAAGCTCCTTCATTTTACCCGTGTAGTGCCGTCCGTACCAGCGGACGTGCACTGGAAAAGTCAGCCGCGACGGACGGCGAAGATCACGCACCAGGATGGCGCCAGTGGGTTTGACGACACGTGCAATTTCCGTCAAGGCCGCCACGGGGTTCGTGAGATGGTGCAGGACGGAGTTGCAGATAACGAGGTCGAAAGAGGCGTCGGCAACCTCGAGACGTTTCCCGTCTCCCAACGCGAACCGGACGCGCTCGGCGAGACCGGCTGCGACGGCGTTCTGCCGTGCGGTGGCCAGCATCGCCTCGGAGCGATCCACGCCCAGGAATTCCAGTTCCGGCAGACGGCGCACGAGTTTGAGCGGAATCCGGCCAGGACCCGTGCCGATGTCGAGCGCGCGGCCCCGCCGCACGCCCAGCCGCAGGGTGTGCTCGATGAAGGTGTCGTCGATGCGATCGAGGTAGGCCTGGGCAGTCGCCGAAGCGTACGCTTCGACTTCCTCGCTCTCGTCCATCACCTCGGGCTCCGCTATGCGGGGCAGTTCCCACCACCTCATGATTCCCTTCTCGCCGTCGTGCCCGTGCTATTCGATGGGTAGTACACGCGTGTTGGTCAGCCAGGGAGAATCGAACTCCGTCATTTCGCCGGCCCGCTTTCCGGGAACGAGTAGCAGACGCGCAGTCAGCGGTTTGCCGAGCCGCAGAGCAAGTGCGGCAACATCCCGGAGAAGACGCGCAATCTGCTCCGCCGTGGTCTCGCCGGGAAGGGGGACGACGTCCAGTCCCGTGCCGGAGACCGCCGAATAGGTCAGCAGCAGTTGCACGTTCACCCGCCCTTCCCCGGCGCGTTTGGCCAGCACGCTGTCCTCCAGGACCGGTAGCATCAGTCCTGAAAAGCCGGTGTGCACCACCGGCAGCGCTTTTAGGATTTCAGTCAGCCTTGCAACCGCCGCGAGCGTGCCCGCACTGCCGAAGGGCACACCGGACAGCCGCTCGATGGCCGCACCGATGCTGACCTCGCCCATGGGCGCTGGTGCAGTATCGATTCCGACGAACGTCCACTCGCCTTCGGCCATCTCCTCGGCCAACACTTTCAGTTGTCCGAGGGGCGCCAACGCATCCCACACCGCCCGCTCGGCCTCGTCCGGCCGCCGGTGGGCGAGTGCTGCGGCGATGGTGCCGGCCGATTCCAGCCCCACCGCAAACTCCTTGTTCGCGCTGTGGGCATAGGCTGCCGGAAAAAAAGGGATGCGAGGCGGACAGTTGGCCAGCGCCGCAAAGCGAAAACTCGGTGGTTCGGCGGCTTCGATTTCTCCGAGGCGGCGGATAATTTCACTCGCCGCACGCAGCGCCTCCGGCTGCAGGCCGCTGGCGTCGGCAATCACCACGCTCGTATGCGCTACGCGGCTACGCCTCAGCAGCTCGACCGCAAGGGCCATCTTGCTGACCTCATATTCGTCGCGAACGATGACTGGACCCAGCGAGAGTGCCAGGCCCAATTCAGCCGCCAGCGCGTCCAGTCTGAGCAAGAAGGCCAGTCGCTGGTCAGCCGCCACAGTGCGCAAATAGGTATCCATCGGCGGTGTGGCGACGCGCAGGCTCTGCACTTCCCAGCCCGCAGCCTGAAAGCCTGTGCGAGCCCGCTTCAGAAACTCTGCCGCGTCGCGAAAGCTGGCTTCCGCGGTCGCGGCTTCGAGCGACACGAACGCCGTGATGGTTCGTATCTTTGTCTGTACCGGCTCCGCGGCGCTCGCCAGTTGCGTTACCAAGAGCACTGCCAGCAAAAAGATCCCTGCGCGTTTCATCATTCCACTCTCCTTTCCCCGGGAACGCGTCCGCGTGTGAAGACAACCAGGTTGCCCAAGCAGCCCGCTAGCGTTACCTCCTCAAAACCCAGCCCGCGATAGAGCCGCACGACTTTCTCCTCCGTAAAACCTCCATACCACTGCGCCGCGTGAGCCCAGAGCAGCAGTTGGCGGCGCTCGCGTCGGTTCAGGGCTGCGTGGGCCGCGTAGGCGCGCATGGTTTCGACGTTCAGGGTCGCAGCCGGATCCAGCGTGGCCACCCACCCGCCGACACGCGTCACGCGCAGCATCTCGCCGAGGCCGGTGCGCGCCTCCGGCAGCAGATACAACACTGTAGTCGCCAGCGTGAGATCAAAGCTGCGGTCGGGAAATGGCAGGCGTTCGGCCACGGCCACGCCAAAGCGAACTCCATCGACGCCCGCGCGGCGCGCCGTGCGGGCCGCCCAGCGTGCCATCCGCCGCGAGCGGTCCACCGCAATGACACGCGCGCCGCGCGCCGCCAGACTCCGTGCCACATAGCCTGGCCCACAACCCACATCGAGCGCACTCATCCCGTGGGCCATGGGCAGGAATTCCACAAACTGCTCGCGCAGCCTCCACTCCGGACCCCAGGAAAGTTTGCGCGCGTAGAGCCGGGCCCCCCATTCGAAAAAAACCTGGGTTAGTAAATCGCGCAAGGGCATTACGCTACAAGCGCAGAATTGGGCGTGTGAACTGAAACGCTAGACTAGCAAAAACAGGAGAGGCGGTCAGCTTTTTGATAAGAGAGCGTCGAGCACGCCGAGAAAGTCGGTGACAGTTACAATCCCCACCAAGCGATTTCCCTGTTCGACCACAGGAATACACCCAAACTTGTTCTCGTAAATAATCTTCACTGCCTCCTGCACCGGGGTCGTGGGCGTGACGGTCAGCACTTCGCGCACCATCACCCGAGTGATGGGCGTGCCTTCGAAGATACGGTTGTACTCTTCTTGCGAAATTCTCGACAGCAACGACGGCGCGACCCGCTGGACATCGCGGTCGGAGACAATGCCCACCAGCTTGTCCCCGTTGAGGACCGGCAGATGACGGTACCCGCTACTCCGCATCAGCAAGACCGCGTCCAGCAGACGCGACTCGTGGTCCAGGGTGGTGAGATTTGTGCCCATGATGTCGCGCACTAACTTTGCAGCCGTCATGCTGCAACCTCCTTGGAGTTCGCGCCCCCGCCTGCCAATGGGAACATACCGGTGCCTACCAAGTCAAGACACTGTACT
>JBHIAG010000032.1:0-20846 GCA_046758465.1 Terriglobia bacterium
CGCTGTCCGGCGTGACGGGGACGTCGAGTTCCACGTTTGCCAGCCCGTAGCCCTTTGCTTTGATGACCTCGCCGTTTTTGACGACGGCGAGGGCGAGGCCGGGGATACGCCGCTTCTGCATCTCGGAGGTGATGTAGTCGTCTACTTTGTCGGCGTACGCCGCGACGGAGGTAAAGAGCAGGAGCGGAACAACGACAATCAACCAACGGTTGCGATTCATGGTGTCCTCCTTTGGCCCGTAGTGACTAGCGCCAGCGGCGCAGCAGCAACCCGAGCAAAACCAGCACGCCTGCCAGCGTCCCGCTCAGCAGGCCGACTGAGACCCGGTGATAGCGGTTGAACGCCACGCGCAACGGGTGCTCGTGTGCCGTCTGGTCAATCGAGCCGAACAGCGACTTCATCTGCTCCCGCAAGCCGGCCATGCGCTGCGCCAGGAAGTAGTGCGAATAGAACGTCGCCAGCAGCAGCACCGCCACCAGACCCACCTCCAGCCACACCCCCGTCGGCACGCCGCTCAACCCGTGTCCGATTCCGCCGCGCCCATACTGCTCGAGCAGTACCCCCAGGAGGTACAGCGCGCCACAGATGTAGCTGAGCGCATAGAGCCGGTTCAGTACCATCGTCACCACTTCGCCCGCCACCTGCCGGCTCCCCAGCACCTGAAACAGCGCCGGAGCGACAATGAAACTAAACACCACCATCCCGCCCAGCCACACCCCCAGCGTCATAACTTCCAGATAGCGCGCCAGTGTCAACATCGTGCTTCGTGCTTGCCTGCCGCAGGCAGGCTTTGGCTCGAAGCAGGGCACGCTAGCGGCCCACCCCAGGGAAAGTCAAGCCGTCGTCCGAGCTTTCTTTTTAGTGGCACCGGCGTCTCGCCGGTGGTAATTCCCATTCGGGCGGGTGCAAAGCACCTCTTCCAAGCTGCCAATAATTTGGTCAGGCGGGGTTGTCCGCCTGAGGCGGATGCGCCTCGGGCGCAAACCCCCGCCCCGCCAAAACTCTCCCCCAGTCGGAGCCTAGAGCTTAGCGTTTGGGCGGGTCAGGGCTTTTCGGAGTCCGTACGGACGGAGACCTCGCGTCCCGAAGCTTCGGGATTTGCGGGGAGCCCTGACATTAGCGAGTCAAAAACTTCCGGGCTTTAGCCCCTGAGGTTTCTACTTGCCCTGCACTCCCCAACCAGCCAGAGCCAAGTAGGAGACTCCACCGGGAAAAGAGGTTTCCCCGCCCTGGGCTTTTCGCTACAATGGAAACGTGTTCACTGGGAGGACACGCAGAAGGTATGCCTTCGCCGCGCCCCCGTCGTTGCGCGATGAAGGAAGAACGAGCCGGTGGTGGGCGCTGTAGGATTCGAACCTACGACCTCTCCCGTGTGAGGGGAGCGCTCTAGCCGCTGAGCTAAGCGCCCACGGCGCAGGGAACGATTCTAGGGCAGTTTTCACGGGCTCGCAAGCGAGGATGAACCGCACCGCAACATCCGGCCAGGTGGCCGAACTACAGCACGCCATCGGCACCGTCATCAAGGGCAAGGACGACGCCATCAAGCTCGCCCTCGTCGCCCTGTTTGCCCGCGGCCACCTGCTCATCGAAGACGTCCCCGGCGTCGGCAAAACTATGCTCGCCCGCACCCTGGCCCGCTGCTTCAACTGCACCTTCCAGCGCATCCAGTTCACCTCCGACCTGCTCCCCAGCGATGTCATCGGCATCAGCGTCTACAACCAGCAGGGGCAACGCTTCGAGTTCAAACGCGGCCCCGTCTTCGCCAACGTCGTCCTCGCCGACGAAATCAACCGCACCACCCCCAAGACCCAGTCGGCCCTGCTGGAGGCGATGAACGAATCCCAGGTCACGGTGGACAACCGCACCTATCCCCTGCCGAGCCCCTTCATGGTCCTAGCCACGCAGAATCCTATCGAGCACCACGGCACCTATCCCCTCCCCGAATCCCAACTCGACCGCTTCCTGCTCCGCATCCGCATGGGCTATCCCGAGGCGGCGAGCGAAAAAGAAGTAATTCGCAGCCAGTCCGACTCCCAGCCGCTGGAGCGCTTGAGCCCGGTCATGCCCGCTGAAGCTGTCGTCGCCTGGCAGGAACAGGTGAGGCACGTGCGCGTGGACGACGCCCTGATGAGCTACGCCCTCGCCATCATCGCCCGCACCCGCACCAGCGACTACCTGACCCTGGGCGCCAGCCCTCGCGGCTCCATGATGCTGTACCGCGCCGCCCAGGCCCTGGCGTTCCTCGAAGGCCGCGACTTCTGCCTGCCCGACGACTTCAAGCGCCTCGTCATCCCCGTGTTTGCCCACCGTGTCCTTGTCAGCTCCCGCTTCGCCTCCACCCTGCGCAAATCCGACCAGACCGAATCCATCCTGCAGGAAATCCTCGACTCCATCGAAGTCCCTCTCTAGCGCCGTGCAACGAGCTTCGATCACCGTGCAACCGAAATCCCGTGACTCCAGCGCGGAGGAGGCAATCCGGGTCGTGAACGGCTTGATTCGCTTCCCCCAACAGCGTCAGCAGGCCACGCAGGACTAGACCCGATGCACGAGGCACGGAGCACGATGCACACCTGGCTGGCCCGGTTCCCGAAACTCCGGCGAGCGGACTGGCTGGGCTGGAAGAACTTCGGCGTGGCGCTGCTGTTGCTCGGCGGCGCGCTGCTGCTGGCGCTGCACGGCGCAGCGGCCTTTGAGGGCGGCCACTGGCGCCTGGGAACTCTGTACGCCACCATCGCGCTGGCGATTGCCGCCTTCGTGGCCTTCACCATCGTCCCCGCCCTCGCCCGCACTACCTCCCTGCACTGGCTCGTCTATGAGGTCGACTACAAGTTCACCCGCGAAGGCGTCGTCTACCTCGTCGCCATTTTCGTCATCATCCTGGCAGCCCTCAACACGGGCAACAACTTGCTCTTTATCATCCTCGCGAACCTGCTCGCTGGCATCCTCGTCTCCGGCATCGTCTCCCGCATCGTCTTGACGCACATCCGCTTGGAGTTCCTCCTGCCCGACCACCTTTTTGCCCAACAACCCGTACGCGCTACCCTCAAGCTCGCCAATGACAAGGTCACCTTGCCCTCGTTTTCCCTCTACGTCGCCGGCGATGGCCAGCCCGCTGCGGCGCGCTCCGCTCCCCAGGGAAAAAATCTGCCCCCGATCCTCACGGAAACCCTCTACTTCCCCTACATTCCCCGCGCCAAGTCAGTGACGCAACCCGTGGAGTTGCTCTTTCCCCGCCGCGGCCGCTATGCCCAATCCGGCTTCCGTGTCAGCAGCAAGTTCCCCTTTGGCTTCCTGCTCAAGACCCGCACCCTGCCCGCCTCTACGGACATCGTCGTCTATCCGCCCGTACACCCGACCGAGGAGTTCTACGAAATCCTGCCGCTCATCACCGGCGAGATGGAAAGCTTCTACCGCGGCCGCGGCCACGACCTCTACGCCATCCGCGACTACCAGCCCACCGACACCGCCCGCTCGGTCGACTGGAAGGCCTCGGCCAAAACCCAGCAGCTCAAGGTCCGCGAGTTTACCCGCGAGGACGAGCGCCGCGTCGAGCTCGTCTTTGATCCCTTCCTGCCCGCAGACGCCCGCCGTGGCTCACCCGAATCCGAGTCCGCCGAAGACTGGGCCGAGCGCTTCGAGCGCGGCGTCACCTTCTGCGCCTGCCTGGCCTGGCACTTCTACGAGATTGCTTCCCAGATGAAGTTTCGCACCGCCGACTACCAAACCCACATGGCCCCGGCCGGCGAAATCATCCACGATGTCCTCTACCGGCTCGCCTTCGTCGAAGCCCAACCCGCCGCGTACCGTACTGGTACGGGGCACGCCGACAACACCCTCTTGCAGCAACTCGCCGCCGACCCGAACACCTTCAAGATTGTCCTCACCGCACGGCCGCGCGGCTCCATCCCCACCAGCCTCTGGAGCTCCGCCTACATCGTCTTCATGCACTCCCTCTAGCCCGCCCGCCTTCGGGCCCATCCGCAGCCACACTATCCCTGAATTTCCTGATTTGCCATGCGGAGGGCTGAAAGACAAACCGATCGCTGACCAGAAAATTGATGATCGAGCACGCCGCGATGGTCAGGAAGTTCGCGAACAAGTAGTGCAGGTGCAGGCTGCCGACCAGCAACCGCATAAATCCCAGGTTGCCAACGATGGACTGCGCTCCGGTGGTTAGATGGAATCGGACAAGCCGGCGAAGGGTATCGGCGCGGCTCAGACGGGTGCGATCCCTCCAGGTCCAGCGCTCGTGCCAGATAAAATTGTGCAATACGGCGGCTTCCACGGCCAGTCCGGTGGCGAGGAGATAGTTGAGATCCAGGCCGCCTGCCAGCACGGTCAGAGTCGTGAGTTGCACGCCGATGCCGATGGCGCCGACGCTGCTGAACTTCAGCCAGCGCCGCCCGACCTTGCACCAACCCTCGCCGTTCTCCAGCAGCTTCACGGGCTCCGCTCCGCCCGGTAGAGCGCGCGCGTATTTCTGGTTACGGACGTAATCAACACCACGCCCAGAGCAACGATCGCGATAACTCCAGCCACATCATAGAAGCGGTAGGATTCCCCTAGGATGCGCACAGTGGGGCGGAAGAACAGCACGAGATTTCCGACTGCGAGCAGAATGCGTAGCTCAGTCGGGCTCAATTTCGCCATGGAGAGCCGGAACGTGCCCAGCGTATACGTGGCAAGATAAACCTCAATGCAGAGCATGAAGTACGCTATCAGCAAGCCCGCCGCCACCGCCACGCTCATATAGCCGGAAAGCGCCAGACCCCCCAGCAGAAAGAGCACTCCGAAGGTATCAACCACGTGGTCCACATAAAAGCCGTAGCGGGGCCGCTGCTGGTGGCGCACGCGCGCCAGCGTGCCATCGAGGCTATCCCCAAGCCAGTTGACCCCCAGCCAGAAAATCACCAGCAGCAGCGCAAGCGGGTTCCACCGCGCCAGCCAGTAGCTCACCCCGGCCAGCAGCATGGCCAGGAAACCAAGCAGCGTTAGATGATCGGAATGGATCCACCGCGGAGTGCGGTACGCCAGCCACAGCAGGCATTTCTTTTCCAGCGGAGCCAGAAGACTCATCTGAGCCCGCTGCGCTTCCTGAAACCCGGCTTTTTCCATCGCAGCCCCGAACACCTTCAAGATTGTCCTCACCGCCTACAGCGTTCTCATGCACTCCCTCTAGCCTGCCACCAGCAGGCCGGGCTTACGCACGGAACAGAAAGCAAATACTTTACTTCCTCCCTCGCGTAAGGACGTACCCGATGCCCACCGTCACGCGCAAGAAGGGCTCCCAACCCGCGCGGACTTCGGGGGAGACAAACATGCGATCAGTCAGGAAGACCTTTACGCCGATGCCTCCACTTGGCGTCCAGGTACTGCCTGAAAAAAACCGCCCACGATGGTGAAGAATCCCGATACCCCACACCACATACGGCATAACCCGCTCGTTTTGTCCCGTGAGGTCGAATGCCACATTGGGGATGAAGACAAAATCCTGGTCGTCGCTAGAGCGGTACATGTAGAGGAACTCCGGTTGCAAACTCACCCGGTCAGTCAAGTACACGCGAATCCCCCCACCGGCTACGTAGTGAGGCAGATCAATAAATGCCTCGTCGACAAACCCCGCGTACCCGACGACGCCCTGCACTTCGACCCGCCCAGCTTGAGCGCTGGAGTAAGCCTGTGGCTCCCCAGCCCCGACGGGGCCAGGCGTCGAGAGCATTGCCAGACCAGCCAGCAGCAGAACCCATAGACGAAGCGAACGATGCATCACTCACCTCCTCTTCCCCCCTAGCACGCGCCCCTGACTTGCCTGCTTTCGGGGCCACCCGCCACACGAGATTTGGCCGGCCAGCCAGCAAATGTGCTAGAGTCATTCCAGCGAGGAGCCTACGCCCGGTTTCGCCGGGAGTAACGAAGGGCAGACGAGCAACCCACGACATTCCTCCGAGGATGAGACGAAGATGGCCTCGGGGACACTCTATCGGTTCGGGGAGTTCCGGCTCGACCCAGCCGCGGGTTGGCTGCGGCACGGGGAGCGGGAGGTAGAACTACCCCCGAAGGCCTTCCAAGTGCTCGGCTACCTGATTGAGCATCGTGACCGCCTGGTGCCCAAGCAGGAATTGATAGAGGTGCTCTGGAAGGACACCTTCGTTACGGACGACGCTCTGGTGCAGGCCGTCACCTCCATCCGCCGCGCGCTGGGCGACGAGGCCGAGCACCCGCGCTTCATCCGTACCAAGCCCCGTGCGGGCTACCAGTTCATTGCTCCCGTAGATGCAGATGCGGCCGCGGCGGTGATGCCGGCAACCATCGCTCCCACCGGCCGTCGCACCGCTCGGACGCTGGTGCTGCTCATCCAGGCCGGCTACCTGGGGCTCTACACCCTCGCCCTGTTCCATCTGGAAGAAGCAGCGCAACTCTTGGCCAGGGCACTGAATCGCTTGCCGGTGGCAGCCACACTTTCTCTTCCCGGAATCGTCTTCCTGGCGCTGTGTGGAGTTGCCGTGCGGCTCTATTTGATCGCATGTGTGGCCCTCGATCATCCGCAGACCGGCAGGCAGTTCCAACGGCTCTTTCCCGCGCTTTTTCTGCTCGACCTGCTGTGGGCTCTCGCACCTCTGCTCTTAGCCGGGAAGACCGGACTGTTGCTGGCCCTGGCGCTGATTCCCGTCCTGGCCTACGCCCCCTTCTCTCAGCGCACACTCATTCGCAGCGCCTACACCGTCCGCTAACGCAAATAGTCCGCTCTCCTCCTGGACACAAGCAGGACCCCGGAGAGACCTCGGGCTGTGGGGATGGGCTCCATTGAGGGAAAGGTTCTCAAAATGTTCACCGTGTTCATCATGTTCACTGTGTTCATCATGTTCATCGTGTTCATGATGTTCACGATGTTCACGGTTATTGGACGGGCGGGAGGCAATCGGCTAGGCTGGCCGGGAAAGGAGGGCTGGGAAGGAAGGTGAGGGGGAACATGAGAGAAACATGGCGAGAAACTAGTTTATTGCGCCTAACCAATTGTGGATGAACGGGTTACGGGGCTCGGATTCCTACACCCCCCCTACCCCCCTAGGTAGAAGGCAGCAAGCGAGCTGGCCGGGCGAGGTGGCCGGCGTCAGCAAGCTGGCGCAAAGTGTCATCCCTCATGTGAACGAGTGCAGCCGCTGCCCGCCGCGGCCCTTTCGGTGTATGATTGCATGCGAGAGAGTTCCAATGGCTACAACCCCGCACCCGGCTCCTACCGTAGTGCAGCGCTATTTCGAAGTGTCCCTGTTCTTGCTGCTCACCGTGGGCTTTCTGACTCTGGCCAGCACGGGCGAACTCGATATTTTCTCCCTCGTCTTCGTCGGCAGCGCGCTGGTGGTCAAGGCGCTGCGCTACCGCCGTCATCACGAACCGGAACTCTCGCCGCGCGCCGTCACGTGGCTTACCTGGTTTTACTTCGTCTTCTACCTCATTGACTACCTCCTCCTCTCACGCGCTTTTGTCAACGCCACTGTGCACCTCATCCTCTTCGTCGCCGTCGTCAAGCTCTTCTCGGCCCGCAGCAACCGCGACTATCTCTGGCTGACCTTGATCGCTTTTCTGGAAATTCTCGCCGCCGCCATCCTCACCGTGGACACCACCTTCCTGGTCTTCTTCTTTGTCTTCCTGCTGCTCTCCATCTCGACCTTTATCAGCTTTGAAATCAAGCGGGGAGCAGAAAGCGCGCGCGCCGCGCCTCTGGCCACTGGCACACCCCTGGCCCGGCGGCTGCAACGCTCCCTCTTCGCCACCTCCGTCCTGGTTTCGGTCGGCATTCTCCTGCTGGCTACGCTTATCTTTTTCATCCTCCCCCGCTTCTCCACTGGTATGTTCAGCGCCTACGCCTTCAAACCTCAGTTGCTCAGCGGTTTCTCCAGCAACGTGACCCTGGGGGAAATCGGCAAGATCAAACGCAACCGCGTCGTAATTATGCGCGTACGGGTGGAAGGCAGCGACCCGCAGGCGGCAGAAGGCATCAAGTGGCGTGGCATCGCGTTGACGCAGTTCGACGGCAAGCGCTGGTACAAGAAAATCGAACCGGCCCAGCTACTGCGCCCCACCGGCAGGTTGGGGTTTTTTCTGCTCCCACGCTCCTATCCCCGCCGCGCTGACGGGCGCATGCTGCGCTACCGCATCCTGCTGGAGCCGGTCAGCACGGACGCGTTGTTTGTGGCGGCGGTACCGGTCTGGCTCGACGGGCGCTTTCGCACCCTCGGACTCGACACCACTGACTCCATCGTCAATCCCCACCACCGTTACACCAAAGTCAGCTATGCGGCCGCCTCCGCCGTCGGGCGACCCGCCGCCGAGCGGCTGCGCTCGATCTCGCCCGAGTACCCGCCCGCGCTCCTGGACCGCTACCTGCAACTTCCGCCCCTTGATCCCCGGGTTCCGCAACTGGCGGTCGCGGTCACTGACCGCTTCGAAACCGTCTATGACAAAGCGGCTGCTCTGGAACTCTACCTGCGCACGCAATTCGGCTATACCCTCGACCTCCCACCTGTGCTGCCCGAGGACCCCATCGCCAGCTTCCTCTTCGACACCCGCCGGGGTCACTGCGAATACTTTGCCGCTTCCATGACTGTACTGGTGCGCTCGCTGGGCATCCCGGCACGACTCGTGAACGGCTTCCTGACCGGCGACTACAACGATGTCGGAAAGGACTACATCGTGCGCGCCAGCGATGCTCACACCTGGGTTGAAATCTTTTTCCCCGGCGTCGGCTGGGTGGAATTTGACCCCACACCCCCCTCGGACGAGTACCGCGCGCACACCTTCTGGACCCGCGTGGAAGACTACCTCGATGCCTTCGACCTGTGGTGGAGCGAGTGGGTCATCAACTACGACTTCTCCCATCAGCTCTACCTCGCGCGCAACCTTGAGCGCCGCACACGCTGGTGGACCCTCAAAGCCCACTTCTACCTGCGCCAGCTCCGCCGCGACATCACGCGCAGACTCCAGCAGACCGAGACCCGCATCCTGACCAGCCCCTACTCGCTCCCAGCGCTGCTGCTGGTGTTCCTGCTGCTGGCCGGGCTCTTCCGCGGCCGACAAGTCCGCGATTGGCTGCACATTTCCTGGATGCTCCGGCGCAAGGGCGGAGCCGGCCTGGCGGGCCGTGAGGTCACGCTGACCTATCAGCGCTTCCTCAAGGCCCTGGCCCGAAAAGGATTCCGCAAGACGCCCGGCGAAACCCCGCGTGAATTTGCCACCTCCCTCTCGGTCCAGCCGCTCGGACCGTCGGTCGAGGAATTCACTGGACTCTACAATGACGCTCGCTTCGGCCACCGCCCGGCCGCGACCTCGCGCCTGCTGGATTTGTTGCGACGCATCGAAACCTGGCAGCCCGGCCGCACGCGCTAGCTTCTCGTGACCCATTCCACTCGCGAACCTGAACCCGGGGCGGTGGCGGTGGCAACGTTGTTCGGTTTGGGGCGCATTCCGCGTCTGCCCGGTACGGCGGGCTCGCTCGCCGCCGCGCTGCTTTTCCTGGCCTTCTCTCGTCTGCTGCCGGGCGGCAGCCTGCTATGGGCTCACCTGCTATGGCTGGGCGTGCTGCTGCCTGTGTCGGTCTGGACCTCCGCCGCTGCCGTCCGCGTCTTGGGAACCAGCGACCCAGCCCCGGTGGTGATTGACGAAGCCCTCGGCCAGCATCTGGCCCTGCTGCCGCTCGCCTTGCCGGGCGCTTTCGAGTGGAAAATGTGGGTTGCCGGATTTATACTTTTTCGGGCTTTTGACATCGCCAAACCGTTTCCGCTGCGGCGAGTGGAGCGCTGGCCGGGCGGGTGGGGCGTAGTCGCAGACGATATTCTCGCCGGCTTCTACACAGCGGCGCTGTTGGCACTGCTTCCGTATTTAGGCTGATCGACGTGACACCAAAGCTCTCCAAGCTGCTCGGTGACCGTGGCAGCGATTCCACGCCACGCATCGAACGCGTGCAACCCTCGGCGGCGATTCCCGGCGGCGAGGTCTTCATCCACGGCGCGGGCCTCGCCCGCAACCACCAACGTCCACTGGTGAAATTCGGCGACAGCCAAGCCCCCGTGCTCGTGGCCTCCGACCAATTCATCGTCGCCCGCGTTCCGGAGGGCGCCCTGAGCGGCGGGGTGCGCGTGGAGACCGGCAGCAGGACCAGTGACGCTTTCCCAATCGAGATCGGCGTCCAGATTGCTGATAATCTCCACCCCGTGACCAACCCGGCGGTCGATGCGGAAGGCAACATCTATGTCACCTTCAGCGGCAGCCGCGGCCAGAAGGTGCCCATCTCGGTCTACAAGATTGACCGCAACTACAACGTCAAGCCTTTCCTGTCCGAGTTGATGAACGCGACCGGGCTGGCCTTCGATCGCGACGCCCGCCTCTACGTCTCCAGCCGGCACGCGGGCGTCGTCTATCACGTCTCCCCCGCGGGCGCGCGCAGCGTCTACGCTGAGGGTATGGGCATCGCCACCGGGATCGCCTTCGATGAGGACGAAAATCTCTATGTGGGCGACCGCAGCGGCACCATCTTCAAGGTCGGACGCGACCGCCAGATCCTTGTCTTCGCCACCCTCGAGCCTTCCGTCGCCGCCTACCATCTCGCCTTTGGCCCGGATGGCTTGCTCTACGTCACTGGCCCCACCACCTCGAGCTTTGACTCCGTCTATCGGGTCTCGCCCGAGGGCAAGGCCTCGGTCTTCTACCGCGGCCTAGGACGACCGCAGGGACTGGCCTTCGATGAAGCGGGCATGCTCTACGTCGTCGCTTCTCTCCATGGCCGCCGCGGCGTGGTCCGGCTCACCCCCGATGCCCAGGCTGAAGTCGCCATCTCGGGACCCAATCTCGTCGGCCTCGCCTTTGCTCATAAGCTCCTTCTGCTGGCCACTACCAATGCCCTCTACCACATGAACTGGCCCACCGCCGGCAAACCGCTGCTCTCCTAGCCACGGTCCAGCATGGATGCTGAAATCATCGCCGTCGGCTCCGAGCTTCTCACCCCCCATCGGCTCGACACCAACTCGCTCTGGCTGACCGAGAAACTCAACAGCCTGGGAATCTCGGTGACGCGCAAGACCATCGTGGGCGACAGCCGCGTGGCCGTGCGCAGCGCCTTCGAGGAAGCCCTGACGCGGGCCGAGCTGGTAATTGGCATCGGGGGCCTGGGCCCCACCGAAGACGACACCACCCGCGATGCGGTGGCCGAACTGCTGGGGCGCCGGCTGCAATCCAAGCCGGAAATCCTGGCCGGGATCGAAGAACGCTTCCGGGCCCGCGGCAAGCGGATGCCGGCGGTGAACGCGCGCCAGGCCCAGGTCCCTACCGGTGCAATCGTGCTCGACAACGACAACGGGACCGCGCCCGGCCTCTGGCTCGAGGAAAAAGGCAAACTCATCCTGCTGCTGCCGGGCCCACCACCCGAGTTGATGCCGATGTTTGAACAGCACTGCCTGGGCCGGCTGAAGGAACACGCCCCCAAGAGCCTCATCCTCACCCGTGTATTCAAGCTCACCGGCTTGGCCGAGTCGGAAACGGAAGCGAAAATCGCACCCCTCTACACCCAATACACGAATCCCACGACTACGCTGTTGGCCTCGCCGGGTGAGGTGCAGATTCACCTCAAGGCGGTGGGCGAAAACCGCGAGCGGCTGGAGCGGCGACTGGATGAGCTCGCCGACAAAATCGAAGCCGCCCTGGGCAACCACATCTTCGCGCGCGGCCCCGAGACCCTCGAACAAGTCGTGGGGATGTACCTGATGATGCGCGGGGCCACGCTGGCGGTGGCGGAAAGCTGCACCGGGGGCCTGTTGGCGCGCCGGCTGACTGACGTGCCCGGCAGCTCGCGCTATTTCCTCGGCGGGGTCGTGTGCTACAGTGACAAACTCAAGGTGCAACTAGTCGGAGTCCCGGAAACATTGCTCAAGCGGAAAGGCGCCGTGAGTGAAGAGGTTGCGGCGGCGCTGGCGCGCGGGATTCGTCGCCGCACGCGCGCGCGGCTGGGGCTGGGCGTCACCTGCATCGCCGGACCCACGGGCGGGATGCCCCACAAGCCGGTCGGAACCACCTACATCGCACTCGCCGAAGCCCACCGCGAGTACATAGCCAAACACCGGTTCCTCGGTGACCGCGAGCGCGTGCGGTGGCAGGCTGCGCAGGCCGCGCTCAACCTCGTGCGGCGCAAATTGATGAAGTAGCCGATGCGGCTGTTCGTAGCCATTGATTTGACCCCGGAGATCCACGCGATCTTGGCAGAGCTGATGGACAAGCTACGACCCACCACCACTGCCATGCGCTGGACGAAGCCCGAGGGATTGCACCTCACGTTAAAATTCATCGGCGAGACGCCGGACGAGAAACTCGACGCCATTCGCGTGCGCCTGGCAAACGTCCATAGCACGGCCCCGGTCGAAATGCGCTTCCGCGATCTCGGATTCTTCCCCAATGAACGCCAACCCCGCGTCTTCTGGGTCGGCATCGAAGCCACGCCGAATCTGGCTGAGCTGGCCGCTCAGGTGGAGACGGAGCTGGCTGCGCTGGGCATCCCGCCCGAAAAGCGCCCCTTCGTCCCCCACCTGACGCTCGGACGCTTCCGGGCACCCGATCGCAGCCGAGCCTTACAGGAGACCATTCGCACTTTCGCCGCGCGGGAGTTCGGTCGTCAAACAGCGACAGAGTTTTTCCTCTATCAGAGTCAACTCTCACCCCGAGGCGCAAGCTATAAGAAGCTGGAGCGTTTTGAATTCACGCGCCACGAGTGCCGTTCCAACTTTGTCGAGCTAAAGGCACCCAATGCGCGCACGCGAGGTCATTGAGGATGAATGCGACGGGCCTATCTGCAACAAGTTGGAACGGCACTCGTCGGGAGCGTTTGTGACTGCCGCCACGATGGGTTCGGTTCTGCTGGCCTACCTGCTGGGGGCCATCCCATTCGGCTACCTGCTGGTGAAGCTCCGCCGCGGTGAGGACGTCCGCACCACCGGCAGTGGCAGCATCGGAGCCACCAACGTGGCGCGGGCGCAGGGCCCGCTGGCGGGCCTGGTCACGCTGCTACTCGACGTCGCCAAGGGCTACCTCGCCGTCTGGGTGGCGGCGGAATTGACGTCCGGGGACACTCCCTGGATGGCAGCCGCAGGCCTGGCGGCGATTGTCGGCCACATCTTTCCCCTCTATCTCGGGTTTCGCGGCGGCAAGGGAGTGGCAACAGGCCTCGGAGTCTTCCTCCATTTCACGCCCTGGGCCGTGGCGAGTGTGCTGGCCGTCTGGCTGGTGGTGGTCGCCATCTGGCGCTACGTCTCGCTGGGTTCCATCCTGGCCGCTGCGACCTATCCCATCGTTGCCTATGTGCTCTACCGCCCGGCCCTGGCCATCACGCTGGCTGCCATGGCTGGCGCCTCCTTGATTATCATTCGCCACGCCTCGAACATCGCGCAACTCGTCGCCGGCAGCGAGCCCAAACTCGACTGGCGGCGGAAAGCGTAGCGCCGGTGGCACGCATAGCCATCATCGGCGGTGGCAGTTGGGGGACAGCGTTGGCGTTGGCGCTGGGACGAGCGCGCGTGAGCCATGCGCTGTGCCTGTGGGTCTATGAAAAAGACTTGGTCGAGCGCATGCAGCGCACGCGCGAGAACGACCTCTACTTACCCGGCTTCCGCCTGCCCCCCGAGGTCAGGATGACCGGCGACCTGAGCGAAGCCCTGGCAGGCGCCGAGGTGGTGCTCAGCGTCCTGCCCTCGCAATTCGTCCGCGGCCTCTACCGGCAGATGCTTCCCCACCTGAATCCCCCGATGGTGTTCGTCAGTACCACCAAGGGGCTCGAGAACGCTTCCTTGCGGCGGATGTCGGAAGTGATCCAAGAGACGGTAGGAGAGAAATTCCCACCCCGCTTGGCCGTGATCTCCGGGCCGACGTTTGCCAGGGAAGTGGCCGACAACAAGCCGGCCGCCCTCGTCGTGGCTTCGCACGAGGAAGAGCTCACGCGGCATCTACAGGCTCAGTTCGCCGGGCCCACCTTGCGCTTCTATACCAACACCGACCTTACGGGCGTCGAGATGGGCGGTGCGCTGAAAAATGTGATTGCGATCGCGGCGGGCGTCTGCCACGGCCTCGGCCTGGGCGCCAACGCCATCGCCGCCCTGATTACGCGTGGCCTGGCCGAAATCACGCGTCTGGCCTGTGCCTGCGGCGCGCAGCGGGAAACCTTGAGCGGGCTGGCGGGACTCGGCGACCTGGTGCTGACCTGCACCGGAGCGCTCAGCCGCAACCGCACCGTCGGCGTGGAGTTGGCACGCGGGCGGCGTCTGGAGGACATCCTGGGGTCGATGCGGATGGTCGCCGAAGGCATCGAAACCACCCGTGTGACTCACCAACTCGCCAAACAACGGCGTGTCGAGATGCCGGTCACCGAACAGATGCACAAAATGCTGTTTGAGGGACTGCCTCCCCAAGAGGCCGTGCGCGCGTTGATGGAGCGCCGGCTGCGCGAAGAATGAGCTCCAGGCTCAGGCTGCGCGTTGATTTAGTAGCGTCCTTCAGCTAGAATTCCTGCGACCTTCAGGGCGATGACAGACCGAATCGAAAAGCTACGTCAAGATGCGCAGGCCTGGTTGGGACGCTTGCTGCCCAGGCGCATTCCCATCCTCTACCTGGTGCTGGCGGTCCTGGTGCTGTTGAGCGTTGTGCCGCTGTACTTCTACGGCCGCTGGATGAGTGCCCGGAGCCGCGCAGAACTCGAAACCAACGAGCGTCTCTTGCAGAACACCATTAGCCGCTCCGTGGCGGAGGAAATCCGCTCCTACCGGCGCGACCTCCTGATGGAGACCGAATCGTTGGTGCGCGATCTCCAGAACAGCGGCGCCATCGAAGATGTCGGCGCCCCGAAGTGGGAAACAGTCGTACGCAAGGCCACCGAAAACCTCGTCGGCTCTGCCGAAAATATTCTCTACGTTGCCATCGTAAACCCACAGCTCAAAGGCATTCAGGCGGGCAGCCCTAACCCCCAAGACGACCTCTTCTTAGGGCGCCAGATGGAGCGCGCGGCGGAAGCCGCACACCAGGGGATGGAATTTCACAGCGGCGCGATGCTCGTCGAACGCGGCAGTGAAAAAATCCCTGCCATGTTGCTGGCAATGCCGCTTGTGCACCGGCGACAGGAGAAAGGGATGATCGCGGCCCTGGTGCACCTGAACCCGATCCGCCGACGGCTCGTGCAAGACAGCCAGTGGCTCGCCGAGGACAACCGTTGGAGCCTGGTCACTTACGTGGTGGATCGCAGCGGGCGGCTGGTCGTGCACCCGGACGACGAGAACTACGCCGTGGGGCAGCCGATGCAGGACGTGCCAATCGTGCGGGACTTCCTGACAGGGAGCATCTTAACTACGGTGACTCGCACCTTCGTGCTGGAGGAAGAGAAAGCCGGACAGCGCACCAAGACTGAGATGCTGGGCACCTTCTCGCCCGTGGCCGAGCTCGACTGGGGCGTGATTGCGCAAAAGCCAACTGCGGACGCCTTCCGCATCGCCCACCAGATAGAGCTCGGGGCACGCGTTGCCGCCGGGTTCATCATCCTGCTCTGCTTGGGTATTGGCTACATCTCGGCGCGCCGCATTACCACACCCATCCAGCATTTGGCCCAATCCACCCACGCCATTGCCAAGGGCGACTTCTCGCAGCGCGTGACGCTGCGCAGCCGCACCGAGATTGGCGAGTTGGCCCAGACCTTCAACTTGATGACCGATGACCTGGAGCGCTACGTCGAGCGGCTCAAGCAGGCGGCGGAGGAGAACCGCGAACTCTTCCTGGGCTCGATCCGGACGCTCGCGGCCGCTATCGACGAAAAGGACCCGTACACGCGCGGCCACTCCGGACGCGTCGCCAAGTATTCGGTCCTCCTGGCCGAAACGATGGGGTTGCCGCAAGAGGAGGTCAACAAGATTCGCATCTCTGCCATGCTGCACGATGTCGGCAAAATCGGCATTGACGACCGCATCTTGAAGAAGCCGGGAGGCCTGACGAGTGAAGAATTTGAAGTGATGAAGCAACACACCATCAAGGGAGCCAACATCATCCGGCCGGTGGCGCGGTTGCGCGAAATGCTGCCGGGGATCGAGTACCACCACGAGAGCCTCGACGGCCGCGGCTATCCGTACGGGCTCAAGGGCGACGAAATCACGCTGATGGCCCGCATCATTGCGGTGGCCGACACGCTTGATGCCATCACCACCAACCGCCCCTACCAGGCCGCCATGGAACTCGATGTGGCGCTGGAAAAGATCAAGGCACTCGAAGTGAAAAAGTTTGACCCGGTTGTCGTCGAGGCGCTGTACACCGCGGTCGCCGAGGGCCGACTGAAGCTCACCCCGCAGATGGTCGAAGTCTAGTCGCGGCTGAGACGCTCTATCCCACATTACATATCTAAAGGGAAGTGCAGGACGCCGTGGTTCTGCGATAGCTACGGAAGCCCGAGTCCGCTCTGCTAGAATAACCTCTGGACCATCAGAGTTTCGTGGCGCAAGTGAGCGAACCGGAAAAAAGCGGATGGGTGGGACGGCTGGAACAGGCGGTCGCGCGCACGCGAGACCAACTGGGCAGCCGCTTGGATGACCTGCTACGCGGCGCAAAGACGATCCCGCCTGAGCGGCTGGAAGAATTGGAAGCCGTGCTGCTGGCGGCTGATGTGGGCCTGTCCACAACCAGCGAACTCCTCGCCCGCTTGCGGGAACGGCTCAAACGGAACGAATTGACCGATGGCGCTGCCTTGCGGGCGGCGCTGCGTGATGAGCTGACAGCGGCCCTGCGCCCACCGGCAAAGACGGAGCCTGTGGAGGCGGGCAATCGCCGGCCCTACGTCATCTTTTTCGTCGGGGTCAACGGTACCGGCAAGACCACCAGCGTCGCCAAGCTGGCTCATCGGTGGCAACAGCAGCACCGGCGACTGTTGCTGTGCGCCGCGGATACCTTTCGGGCCGCAGCAGGTGAGCAACTAGAAACCTGGGCCGAGCGCTTGGGGTGCGAAATCCTGCGACAACGGTCGGGCACGGATCCGGCGGCGGTGGTTTTTGACGCTGTGAAAGCCGGCCAAGTGCAGGGCTTTGATGCGGTGTTTGTCGACACCGCCGGGCGCTTGCATACCAAATCCAACTTGATGGCGGAACTCGAAAAAATGAAGCGCACGGCGCAGAAACTCAACCCCGCAGCACCTCAGGAAATCCTGCTGGTGCTGGATGCCACCACCGGTCAGAACAGCCTGGCACAGGCGCGGGAGTTCACCCAGCGCATCGGGGTCACCGGCATTGTCCTGACCAAACTCGACGGCACCGCCAAGGGCGGCATCACCATTGCCATCGTGCGGGCCCTCGACCTGCCCATCCGCTATCTGGGCACGGGCGAGCAACTCGACGACCTGGTCGAGTTTGACCCGGCAGCCTTCGTTGATTCTCTGCTCGCACCGTCCCGCAGCGGGGTGCGGAAGTAGGCCATGCCAACACGTACCGACAGGGAGTGGATGGAACAAGCCCTTGCGCTGGCAGCAAAAGGCCACGGACTTGCCAGCCCCAATCCGCTGGTAGGTGCTCTGCTCGTGCGCGACGCCGCTGTCGTGGGGCAGGGCTTTCACGCCTATGAGGGCGTGAAGCACGCCGAGGCGCTGGCGCTCGAACAGGCGGGCGCGCGGGCGCGCGGCGCGACGCTTTATACGAATCTCGAGCCCTGCACCCACACCGGCCGAACCGCGCCTTGCACCGATGCCATCCTGGCCGCCGGCGTGGCGCGCGTGGTGGCAGCGATGGCCGACCCGAACCCGGCGGTGAGTGGGCGCGGGCTGGAGCGACTCCGGACGGCAGGCGTCGAAGTGAGCGTCGGCGTGCACGAAGAGGAAGCCCGCCACTTGAATGAAGCCTTCGCGTGCTACGTTCGCACCGGCTTGCCGCAGGTAACCCTGAAGGCAGCGTTGACACTCGATGGCAAAATTGCCAGTAACACCGAAGGTCATCGCTGGATCACCTCAGAGGAGTCCCGCGCGGTCGTACAAACTTTGCGTCACCAGCACGACGCCGTACTGACCGGCGTGGGGACGGTGCGGGCCGATGACCCGCTTCTCACCGACCGCAGCGGCCGCCCGCGGCGGCGCCCCCTGCTGCGGGTGGTACTCGACACGCGGCTCCGGATGCCCCTCGCGGCGCAGCTCGTCCGGACAGCAGCCAATGATGTCGTTATCTTTACTTCCGAGAACGCCTCAAGCGACAAGCAACGCGAACTCGAGGCCCGCGGCGTGCAGGTTGAATTCGTCCCGGAAGCTGGGGGCCACCTGGGGTTGCGTGCTGTGTTGGCGCGGCTGGCTGCCCGTCAGCTCACGAGCGTGCTCCTCGAGGGGGGCGCACACATCAATGCCAACGCGCTCGCCGCCAACGTCGTGGACAAGGTCTTTCTTTTCTATGCGCCGCAGTTTCTCGGCAGCAACCATTCCCTTCCCTTGCTCGCTGGCGGCAGACTGCTGAAGTCGGCTACGCGGCTGCACAACTATCGCTTGCACCGCTTCGGACCCGACTTCGCCATCGAGGGGTATCTGCACGATGTTTACGGGGATCATTGAAGAAGTTGGCCGGGTGGCCGCGCTCGAGACGACGGCTACCGGCGGCACGCTGCGCGTTGCGGCGCGCAAGGTGCTCGACCGGTTGGGCGTCGGAGCGAGCATCGCAGTGAACGGAGCCTGCTTGACGGCGACCTCTCTGGCCGACGGTGCGTTCCTCAGCGACCTCTCGCGAGAGACGCTCGAGCGGACCAGCTTTCGCACGCTGAAGCCGGGGCGCGAGGTCAACCTGGAGCTGCCGGTGACACCTACGACCCCGCTGGGCGGCCACATCGTGCAGGGACACGTGGACGGCACGGGAACTTTCCTCGGTCTTTCCCCGGCAGGCGAGGGGAACTACTGGTTGGACGTGGACGTGCCCGCCGAATTGCAGCGCTACCTGGTGGAAAAAGGCTCGGTCGCCGTGGAAGGTATCAGCCTGACAGTAGCGGCCATCGAAGGCACGCGCCTGCGCAGCGCCATCATTCCCTTCACCTACGAGAATACCAACCTGCGCACGCTCCAACCCGGCGACCTGGTGAATCTGGAATGCGATGTGTTGGCGAAGTACCTAGAAAAACTGTTGCTGGAACGGCCGCCGGCGACGCCCAATCCTCGTTCACGCAAGGCCGCAAGCAAACTAACTCTCGAGCGCCTGCGCGAGGAAGGCTTCTAATCGCTACTGAGGGTCCGCGCTAGACCGCTCCCAACAATTCAGATCGCTCCAACCCGGCCCCGACCTTGGCATCGGCCCGCCTGAGGAGGACGGCGAAAATGAAGCCTAGAAGCCCGAGTGAGGCAAGCATCACCATTGCCAGGGTATAGGTTCCGGTAGCATCCCGCACCCTCCCGATCAACCAGGGGAACAAGGCCAGGCCGGCATTCTGGATCATCGTCATCAGACCGAAGGCCGTACCGACGGCTTTCTCCTCCACGATCAGGGGCACCGCCGGCCACAGGGCCGCCGGCACTAGCGAGAAGGCCAGGCCCAGCGCCGCCATCGGGGCGATGGGAGTGAGTTCAGTAAAGCCCATCACCAGATAGCAGGGGATCATCATCAGCGACCCCACGATCATCATGCTGGCACGCCGGCCGATTTTATCTACCACTCCGCCGAGAATGGGCGAGAGGATCATGGAAGCAAAGATAATGATGCTGGTAATACGACCAGCCGTCACCACCGAGTAGTCCCACTTGGTATGGAAAAAGTCGGTGGAGAAAGCCGTAAAGGGAAAGATGGCAGAGTAGAAAGTGACACAGAGCAGCGTAATGAACCAAAACGACGGCCCGAACCGCTTGACGTCGGAAAGAACGATCTTCTCGCCCGCCGCTGCCTCGCTCAGCTTCACGCACTCCAGCGCTCGCCGTTCCATGAAAACATAGACAAGATTGCAGAGAAGCGAGAGGACACAGAGGAAAGCCGCCGCCCACAAGGCAATCCGCCAACTACCAAAGGATTGGGCGATCCAGGCCTCGGTGTTGAAACTGAAAAGTGTACCCAGGCGCATAAACGTCAGGGCGAGCCCGAAAGCAAACGCCAGTTCCTTGCCCTTGAACCACTTGGCCAGGATGGCACTCTGGCAGACGATCAGGGACTCGGCGCCGATTCCGAAAATCGTCCGCCCCACCAGCATCAGCCAGAACACAGGGGCGGCGGCCACAAGGGTTGCGCCGAGCACGATCAGGCCGGAGAAGACGAGACTCATCGGCCGGGTGCCGAAGCGATCGACGAGAAAGCCCCCGATGAAAACCATCACCAGATTCGGCCAACTGTAGAAGCTGTACAGCATCCCGATCTGCTCGCGGCCGATCTGCATGCCCTCGATGATCAGCGGGGCCAGCGCCCCAATGCTATCGTAGGCAAAGTAATTGCCGACCAACATCAGGCCGACGAACGCGAGGATGCTGAAACGGTAGAGCGCAGTTGAGGGATGGAACCGTCTGCGGGTCAGTTCTTGTTGTTCGCTCATGGTGTGAAGTGAACCTGCTGGCACTGCCCGAGAGCAGGCACACCCATGCGACTTGTGGTGCTATCCCGGCGCGCCCAGGGCTGGCAGGGCATCGAGCACCCGGAAGTCACGGATCATTTCTTCTTGGGCCCGTTCCCACTCGGCCACGGTGTCGAAAAAGGCCACGCGGCCTTCGTGCAAGAAGACCATCCGGTCGGCCAGCCGTGTGGCCAGGCGGACATCGTGCGTGACCACGATGGACGTCTTGTGGAACTTCTCCTTGAGCTTGGCAATCAACTCGGTGATGGTCTGCGCCATCAACGGGTCCACCATCGTGG
>JBHIAG010000033.1:0-20546 GCA_046758465.1 Terriglobia bacterium
GCCTGCACCTTCTCCACGTATTCCTGGTACTGCACCGCCATGCGGTTCATGCGCTCCTGGGCGCGGTACATCCAGTTTTGGTAGCGACGCTCGACTCTGACCAGGACGGCGGGTTCGACGGCCTGGGTGGCGCGCAGTTCCTCGATTTCCTCCAGCACCGTGCGGCAGCCGCGGGCGAGGCCGCGCGCGGTGTCGTAGGCGTCGGCCAGCAGGTCGGCCTTGCGGTTGGCCGCCCAGCGGCCCAACCCGCGCACCGCCTCCAGCGCGGTGAGGGTGCGCGTCAGGGCCCGTTCGAGTCGCCCCGGGCGGTAGCGGTCTTCGGGCAGCGCGGCACCGGTCTTGAGCCGGTCGAAGAGCAGGTCCACGGAGTGTTGCAGCGCTTTGGTGGTCTTTTCGGGCAGCATCCCCTGGGCATAGAGATCCAAGTAGGCGCGCCGCTCGATTGTCAGGCATTGCTCGAGGAACGCCTCCTCCTCCAGGGCAGCGCTGAAGCCTTCGCCGCCGCGCTTCAACGCGCGCAGTTCCTCTTGGATTTCGCGCTCACGTTGCTGGTAGTCGCGCGTGAGCTCTTCCAGCACTGGCGCGGCAAAGCTCTTCTCCTCCCGAAAGCGTTTGAGTTCGGCCTGCACCCGGCGCAGCACGCTCAGTCTGCCTTCGCCGCGCACGAAGAGCTCACCGCGATCGTACTTGTCGAGGCCGAAGAGTGCGAGCAAGGGGCGGATGGTGAGGGCGTTCACCAGCAGCGTAGTCAGGATGACGCCGGCCGCCAGGGTGAGGAAGAGGCTCTTGACCGGGTCGGGAACCTGCGGGTTGTTGACTACGGCCAGGGTGAGGGCCAGGGCGATGGCGCCGCGCAGCCCGCCCCAGAACATGATGGTCTGGAAGCGGAGGTCAATCCGCTCGGTAAACCAGCCCAGCATCGGTACCAGGGTAAAGACACCGGCCGCCCGCGCCAGCACGACCGCGCCCAGCGTGAGGAGCAGCG
This sequence comes from Terriglobia bacterium, assembly GCA_046758465.1. Taxonomy (GTDB): domain Bacteria; phylum Acidobacteriota; class Terriglobia; order Acidiferrales; family 2-02-FULL-67-57; genus JBHIAG01. Next base: position 986 of record JBHIAG010000033.1, read on the forward strand.
GTCCCAAGTAGATGGACAGCTCAGCCAGGGGCACCTTCTGGGGGATTACAATCCCCACCAGGAAGAAAATCAGGGCGTTGGCGACGTAGGCCAGGTACTTCCAGAATTTGTGCATGAACTCGACCACGGGGGGGGAGATTTTTGTACGCCCGTAGCTCGCCAGCATCACGCCTGCGGTTACGGTGGACATGACGCCGCTGACGTGGAGGTAGTGCTCGGCGATTACGAAGCTGGCATAGGCCAGGACGGTGGTCAGGGTGATCTCGACCAGCTCGTCGTTCTGCACGCGGGCCACGAGTTGAATAACGCCATAGGCCAGCACCAAGCCCACCGCCACCCCGCCCAGGAAGACGCCGAGGAATTTCACCATGCCCACTAGCAGCAGCGCGCCGTAGCCAGCCGCCTCGGTGGCCCCGGTGACGATACCCAACAGGATGGTGAAGAGGACAATGGCGGTGGCGTCGTTGAACAAGCTCTCCCCTTCGACCAAGACCCTCAGCCGGGGCGGTGCCCCGAGCTCCTTGAACAGAGCCACCACGGCCACTGGGTCGGTGGCGGAGATAAGCGCCCCGAAGAGCAACGCCAGCGACCAGGTGAGCCCAAAGCGTTCGCCCACGCCCCAGGCCAGGGCGGCGGCCACGATGACCGTGGAGATCAGCAGGGCCGGGATGGCCAGGACGAGGATGGGCCCCAAGTTCTTGAGCAGCTTGCGGGCGTCCAAGGTGAAGGCGGCTTCAAAGACCAGAGTGGGGAGGAAGATGAGCAGGATGAGGTCGGGGGAGAGGCCGCTCAGCCCGCGTAGCGCCTCAAGGAATTCCGTGAGCAAGTGGAAGCCGAGCGTTTCGGGATGTTGGGTGGCGGCGGCCTCGGGGTGTGTGGGCGCGTAGTGGACAGCCAGGGAACCGAGCAGAAGCCCGACCAGCATTACGGCCACCGTGAAAGGCAGCCGGATGCGTTTGAGCAGGATGGAAATGACCGCGGCCAGAAACAGCAGAGAGAAGACGAGAATGACGACTTGGAGTTCGGCCTCCATCGTGCTCGCAGCGATCCGTGGTCCGGCTCAGACGCCGGCCAGGGCTTCGAGTTTTTTCAACTGGTCGGCACCGCCGATGGCGATCAGGCAGTCGCCGGCCTGGATGACAGCCTCGGGCGCAGGATTGAAGCTGAAGGCGCCGTCGGTGCGCTTCAGCGCCAGGATCACAACCCCGGTCTGTTGGCGGATGGGGGAATCCGCCAGAGTTTTCCCCACCAGCGGGGAGCGGTCCTGGACGCGTACCTCTTCGATCGCGATGTCCAGGCGCTCGGTGCCGAAGGCGGTGTCGATGAAATCGAGCACGTTCGGGCGCAGCAGGAGTTGCACGATGCGGTGGCCGACGAAGTGATAGGGGGAGATGACCTGCGAGGCACCGGCGCGCAGCAGTTTGGGGGTGGCCTCTTCCTCGCTCGCCCGGGCGATGATCTTGAGGTCCGGGCGCATACCACGGGCGGTGAGTACGATGTAGAGGTTGTCGGCATCGGAGGTGACCGCGGCCACAAATCCCCGGGCGTGCGCGATCCGCGCCTTTTGCAGGATGTCTTCGGTGGCGCCGGTGCCAATGATCACCGGGAGGTTTTCGTCCAGCGCCCACTGGGCGCGGGCGGGATCTTTCTCAATGATGACGCAGCGTTGCCCGTGCGCGCGGAGCTCGCGGGCCACCGTGCGCCCCACGCGCCCGGCACCGCAGATGATGTAGTGGTCGGTGAGTTTCGCTAGTTCGCGTTCCATGCGTCGCCGCCCGAGGAACTTTCCGAATTCGAATTCTAGCAATGCGTGCGTGAAGGTGGCAATCATGAAGCCACCCGTCGTCACTGAGGCCAAGATTAGAAACGTGTTGAAGACTCTGCCAGGGTGTGAAAGCTCGCGGATCTCCCCGTAGCCTACTGTCGTCATGGTGATGAGCGTCATGTAGAGGCCGTCGAACCAATCCCAGCCCTCGATGTAATGGAAGCCGGCAGCGCCCAAGAAGACCACCGAGGCGAGCAAAAAGACAGCCAGGCGAATGCGGTTCTGGATGGTCACCGAAGCAACCCCGATGGGGCGGCATGCTGGGCCGCGGCGGCGGAAATGTCAAGTGCGCCAGGAAGGGTTCCGCCCGCCGCCACGACTTCATCGCCACGGTGCGTTTTCAAGGGACAAACAAAACTTTTAGCACACGGGCGGAGAAAGCTGCGAAACTACAGCAACTACAGAGGCCCGAACGGGCCCGTCTGGGCACACAGATTCACACCAGGAATGCTTGTGTGCCGTCTTGGGGACGCCTGTCCCGCAGAGCGGGGACATGATTGAGTCCAACCCAGCGGCCCCTGCCGCTGGGCCTGTGAACCTCAGGGGCTAAAGCCCTGCTTTTGGCGGGCTGGAATGCGGCACGACTAAAGTCGTGCCCTGACAAAGAACCGGGAGAGGAAGTGAACCATGACTTGGATCAAAACGGTGGGTGAGAACGAGGCGGCGGGGCAGGTGAGAGCGATCTATGAGGCGAGCCGGAAGCTCTACGGGTTCATCCCCAACATCCGCCGCGCCTTGAGCCTGAATCCGCACGCCCTGCGGGCCTATACGCAGTTGAGCGGGGCGGTCTATCACGGCGGGGTGTTGCAGCCGGTCGAGCGGGAGATGATTGCCACGGTGGTGTCAGCACTCAACCGCTGCCACTATTGAACCGAGTCGCACGCAGAGTTTCTGCGTCGGCTCACGCGGGACGACACGCTGGTGGAGGCGATCAAGACCGACTGGCGGCGGGCGGAGCTTGCGCCGCGGCAGCGGGCGATGCTGGCCTTCAGCGAAAAGCTGACCCGAACACCATGGGAGATGAAAGAAGCCGATGTGGCGGCGCTGCGCAACCACGGCCTGAGCGACGAGCAGATCCTGGCCGTGGTACTGATTGCCGGCTTCTTCAACCTGGCCACGCGCATCGCCGATGCCCTGGGCATTGAACTCGACCCGCAGTTCAGCCCTGGGACTCCCGAGTACGAAGCCTTTATGCAAAGCTAAGAGAACCGTGATTCGTGAACCGTGACCCGTGAGCTACGCTGCTGGCGCGCTGCCAGTTGTCGATTGCTGCGGAGGATAAGGCGGAGGGCCTCCTCGAGGTTGCGGCGGGCTTCGGCAAGGGTGCGGCCCTGGGTGTTGACGCCGGGGATTTCTTCCACGTAGGCGACGTACCAGCGGCCGCGTTCTTGGATGACGGCGGTGAAGGGGCCAGCCACGGACTTCTCCTTCCTTGCGGGCGGATTGGATTTTAGCAGAGCAGGCCATGAACCTCAGCGGCTAAAGCCGTTTCTTTGCCTGGGGTGAACGGCACGCTTAAAAGCGTGCCCTGACGTTTCAGAGCGTTTGCTCATAGACGTTGTTTGGCAGAGCTTTTCGTAGCAGGCCGCACGTCGTCAGGGCACGGCTTTCTTGTCCTGAGCGAAGTCGAAGGAAGCCGTGCCGAAAAGACGCCAATAAAGACAGGGGCTTTAGCCCCTGAAGTCACTCCTTCTTCATGAAGTCTTCGGGGTCAACGCCGAGGGCGTCGGCCAGCCGGGTGTAGTAGTTGAAGAAGCCGATGATGTGGGTGGCGGTCAGAATCTCTTCGTCTGACCAGCCAAGCTGGCGCAAGCGGGCCAGGGTTTGGGGATTCACGCGGTGGACGTCGCGGGTGACTTCGACGGCGAAGTCGAGCAGGGCGCGCGTTTTGGCATCGAGGTGGGCCTGGCGGTAGTCCTGCTTGATTTGCGCAGCGAGCTGGGCGTCGTGCGTCACGGCACGGAGATCCTCCCCGTGGGCTTCGGTTCAATAGAAGCAGCCCATCGTGGCCGAGACCACGGTGGCCAACATCTCCCGCGTCGCGCGCGGCAGGCTGCCCGGCGCCAGCATCAGGGTTTGATAGAGGTTGATCGAGGCCGCGAGCGCGCGTGGGTTGAGACTCTGCAGGCGGACGATGTGGAAGACGCGCCCGGCGCGTTTGACGGCGGCATCGTAGTGTTGCTTCAACTCCCCGCTTGCTTCTTCGGGCGGGATGGTGCGAATCCAAGCCATGAGGGGCCTCCTTCCCGGGCCTGCCTGCCGCAGGCAGGGAAGAATCAAACCACAGGCGGAGGCTGATGGGCAGGAAAAAATTCGCGAGCGAGAAGCCCAGGTCGCGAGATCGAGTTCGTGGCTGATGAAACCATTAGCGCGACTGCTGGCTCCTACATCTCATCTGATGTCTTGCGAGAGGAGGCGCCGGCCCGACTGCGGGCAGGCCTCCCGCAGTGCGGGACGGGCGAGCAGCGTTGACCAGGTGGGAAGCGAAGGAGTAGGCTTCGCCCTGGGTGCGCATCGCATGAGAGGAGTAGGCAGCGGCGAGACGTCTGCCTGCGAACGGGTCGGCCGGTGCCACCGCAAGCGAACAAGACAGGTAGCAAAGGCAGAAGCGAACCTTCAAGGTAGCGGGAGCTGAGAGACAATGGAAGTAGGATTTGTGGGACTGGGACGGATGGGACTGGCGATGGTGGAGCGGCTGCGACGGCACAGGCACCGCGTAGTGGCTTATAACCGCAGTCCCGAGCCGGTGCGTAAAGCGGTACGCCTGGGAGCCAAGGGCGCGGACTCGCTGGGAGCGCTGATGGCACAATTGCGGGCCCCACGGGTCGTCTGGCTGATGGTGCCGGCGGGCGCGCCGGTGTCAGCGATGCTGCGCGGGCTTGAGAGTCACCTGGGCGAGGGCGACACTGTGATTGACGGCGGCAATTCCTTCTACCGTGACTCGCAGGCGCGGGCGCGGCCACTGAAGCTGCAGGGGATTGACTTCCTCGACGTGGGCACGAGCGGCGGCATTTGGGGGTTGCAGGTCGGCTATTGCCTGATGATCGGAGGCGACGCGAAAGCGTTCCGGCGCGCTGAGCCGCTCTTCAAGGCGCTGGCGCCGAAGAACGGCTACGCGCACGTGGGCGCGAGCGGCGCGGGGCACTTCGTCAAGATGGTGCACAACGCGATTGAATACGGGATGCTCGAAGCGTACGGGGAAGGGTTCGAGTTGATGCAGCTCTCCGACTTCCGGCTCGACCTGCATCAAGTGGCGCGGCTGTGGAACCATAGCAGCGTCGTCCGCTCATGGCTGCTGGAGTTGACCCAAGCGGCGCTCAAACGCGACCCGCAATTGCGGACCATCCGCGGCTATGTGGAAGACTCCGGCGAAGGACGGTGGAGCGTCCAGGACAGTGTAGACCGCGGCGTGCCCCTGCCAGGGATTGCGCTCTCCCTCTACGCCCGCTTCCGCTCGCGGCAAAAGGAGTCCTTTGCGGCGAAAGTGATTGCCGCCTTGCGCCAACAATTCGGGGGACACGCCGTCAAAAAGAGGTAATAAGCGGGACCAATGGGCACACAGGCGGACATACAGGTGGCAGCCACGGAAACGCCGCGCACGGCCCGCTGCCACCCCTGTGCCATCGTCATCTTCGGCGCCTCGGGCGACCTCGCCGAACGGAAACTCCTCCCCGCGCTCTATGACCTCGCCCACCAAAACCACCTGCCCGAGCGCTTCTACATCCTCGGCGTCGCACGGCGCCCGCTGGGCACCGACGGCTTTCGCGAGAAGATGCGCGCCGCCGTCGCGGCCCATTCCCGCTTCGGCAGCCCGGACGCCCACCACTGGCCGGAGTTTGCCCGGCGGCTCTACTACCAACCCTTCGACGCCAGCCAACCCGGTGCCTACCAGCGCCTCCGCAACCAGCTCGCCACCCTCGACCGAGAAAACCACACCCCTGGCAACTACCTCTTCTACCTTGCCGTCGCCCCCGCCCTCTACTCCGACATCGTCAGCGAACTCGGCGCGGTCGGCCTGGCCCGCCAAGGTTCGCGCTGGAGCCGCATCGTAGTGGAAAAACCTTTCGGCCACGACCGGGCCAGCGCTCGCCAACTCAACACCAACCTCCGCAGGGCCTTCCCCGAAGAGCAGGTCTATCGCATCGACCACTACCTGGGCAAAGAAACAGTACAAAACTTGGCCGTCTTCCGCTTTGCCAACGGCATCTTCGAACCGCTCTGGAACCGCAACTACATCGACCACGTCCAGATCAGCGTGGCTGAGGCCGACGGCGTCGGCTCCCGCGCCGGCTACTACGACCAGGCCGGCGCCCTGCGCGACATGATTCAAAACCACCTGCTGCAACTCCTTTGCTTGGTGGCGATGGAGCCCCCGGCAGCCTTCGCAGCCGACGCGGTCCGCCGCGAGAAGCGGAAGGTGCTGGAATCCATCCGGCTGCTTTCCCACCGGGAGGTGGAGCGGTGCGCGGTGCGTGGCCAGTACGGTGCCGGCACGGTCGAGGGCGAACAAGTTGTCGGCTATCGCCAGGAGAAGGGCGTACGAGCCGACTCGCCCACGGAAACCTTTGCGGCCCTGCGGCTGGAGATTGACAACTGGCGCTGGGCCGGCGTGCCCTTCTACCTGCGCACCGGCAAGCACCTGGCGGCCCGCCGCAGCGAAATCTCCGTCGAGTTTCGCGACGCCCCGCTGCAACTGTTTGCCTGCACTGCCATGCAGCCCTGCCCGCCCAATCGCTTCACCCTGCGCATCCAGCCTGACGAGTGCCTGAGCCTGCGCGTCATCACGAAGACGCCGGGGCTGGAAGTCATCGGCCGCGCGGTAGAGATGGACTTCGTATACGGAGCTGAGCTCAAAGCCGAAGCGCCCAGCGCCTACGAAACCCTGCTGCTCGACGCCCTGGAAGGCGACCCCATGCTGTTTGCCGACGCCCACTGGGTCGAGCAGGCCTGGGAGCTGGTCGACCCTGTGCTCGCGGCCTGGGCCCGGGAAGTCCCGCACAACTTCCCCAATTACGCCGCCGGTTCCTGGGGCCCAGCCGAGGCGGACGCCTTCCTCGCTCGCGACCTCCGCCACTGGCACATGCAATAGTTCCTAGTTTCTAGTTACTAGTTTCTGGTGTCTGGTTTTGATTTTTCCCTTCCGGGTGAACCACCGGCCAGAGGTCGGTGCCACCAGCAGCAAGGTGGCCCCGCATCCCGGAAGCTTGGGGATTGCGGGAAGCCTGTACCACCCAATCAACCAATAAACCAATTCCCGCGGCATTGACTTACCTGCCCGCAGCGTCTAAGATGCCTCAAGGGGGGTTGTCCCCCATGGGTGGCCAGACAAAACTAGAAAAGATCGTCGAGCAGGCTAGCTGCTTGAAGAGTATCCGTAAGACTGACCTCCGCTGCGGCGATTGGGTGCTCGTCACCACCAAGAATTCCCTTTACTCCATCTACGCCCTTGGGAACGATTTGTATTCCGTCTCCGGCGGATGGTTTGACCGGCAGGGCCTCTCGCCCGCCACCACCACCATCAACGGCTGCACTTGGGGTGGCAGTGCCATCAAAATCGATATCGTTGCCGCTCCCAGCTTGTTTCTAGAGTTCGGTAACCGCGTCCTGACTACCCGTATCCAGCGCGTCCAGCTTATTCGCTCGCAAGAGCAACGGCCCTGCTAGTTCCCGCCCTTCGTGGGTTGCGGCGTTGCTCGCCCCCGACCTCGCCCCCAGCCTGCCCTGTTTACCCTGAGTCCTGCTAGCCAGCTCCCGAAGCTTCGGGACGGGCTTGCGGGATCGAAGGATTCTTCTCAGCGGGGCCGCTCTTCTATTTCCATTTTCTATTTTCGGTTTTCACTTTTCATTTTTTGTTCTGTGGTAGACTTTTCCGCTCAACACCCTGCGAAGGAGCACACGATGCACAGGACTTTTTCTCTGGTCGCTTTGCTTGCCCTCTTTACCCTGCTTGCCCCGTTTACCCTGAGCGCAGCCGAAGGGGCGCTGGCCGCCGCGCAAGCGTCTGCCCCGGCGCCCGCTCCCGGCCCGGCCGCCGAAGTGCTGCGCGCCTGGAACTATGTTGGCCACAAGCTCATCGCCATGGCCGAAGACTTCCCCGAGGACAAGTACGACTACCGCCCCACCCCCGAAGTGCGCAGCTTCGCTGAGCAGCTCCTCCACATCGCTGGCTCCAGCTATCTCTTCATCCACACCGCCCGCGGCAAGCAGACCGGCCCCGAAGACCTCTCCCGCGAACAATACAAAACCAAAGCCGACATCGTCGCCGTGTTCAAGCAATCGGTCGCCGAAGGCGCCGCGCTCATCCAGCAGGCAGGCGACGCCGGCATGGCCGACCCGCTCAAGTTCCCCTTCGGCAACACTATGATCAGCCAGTACGGTTTCTGGCTGGCGCAGGTCGAGCACGCCGGCGAACACTACGGCACCCTCGTCGTCTACTTCCGCCTCAACGGCATTGTGCCGCCGGCCTCCCGCCCCCGCCCCCGCTAGCTCCCCCAGTGCGGTGGCACCGGCCTGCCCTGAGCAAAGCCGAAGGGCGTCCCGCCGGTGGTCTTTGCGCCAGCACAGTGGGCTGCGGAGAAAGTATGGAAACCCTTGCCAGCGCGATAGGGTCTAACCGGAGGGGACACGCCACCGTGGAGCAAGCAAGACTCGGAGAGAAGCTTTCTGCCTGCCGCCGCGCCCTCGTGCTGCTGGCGCTGGCATTCGCGCTCGCGGTCTCCCCGGCGACTGCCGCCGATGACCCGCCCCCGGTTTTGACCATCCCGCGCGTCGACCGCCCCCCCACCCTCGAAGACTTTCTGGACATGAAGCCCGCCGGCGATGTGGACGGGCACTTGGCGAAAGTCGAGGGCTTCATCCAGGCCGACCCCAGCGACGGCGCGCCTTCCACCCAGCGCACCGAGGTCTATCTCGGCTACGACGACACGAATCTCTACGTTGTCTTCGTCTGCTTCGACTCCGAACCCGAAAAGGTTCGCGCGCGCATGGTTCCGCGGGAGAACATCTGGGGCGATGACCGCGTGCAGGTGACGCTCGACACCTTCCACGACCAGCGCCGCGCCTACGTCTTCAACGCCAACCCCCTCGGCATCCAGTGGGACGCGCTGTTCAGCGAAGGAGGAGGCGGAGGGGGTGGCGGGCGTAGAGGCGGTGGTGGTGGCGGGCGTGGGGGCGGTGGCGGTGGGGGCTTTCGAGGCTTTGACAGCTCCTTCGATACCCTGTGGTACTCACAGGGTAGGCTCACCGACCGCGGCTACGTCGTCTGGATGGCCATCCCCTTCAAGAGCCTCCGCTTTCCCTCCGACCCGGAGCAAACCTGGGGGATTCTCCTCTACCGCGCCATTCCCCGCGTGAATGAAAGGGCCTATTGGCCCCACCTCTCCCGCCGCATCCAAGGCCGTCTGAATCAGGCCGCCACCCTGGGGGGCCTGGAGAACATCTCTCCCGGGCGCAACATCCAGTTGATTCCTTTCGGAGCGTTTCGCTCCTTCCGCGCGCTGGACACCCGCGACGACGACCAGCCCCGCTTCGTCCGCGATCGCGCCGACCCCGACGCCGGCCTCGACGCCAAGTTCGTCTTCAAGGACAGCCTGGTGCTCGACCTCGCCCTTAACCCCGACTTCAGCCAGGTCGAATCCGACCAACCCCAGGTCACCGTCAACGAGCGCTTCGAGGTCTTCTTTCCCGAGCTGCGCCCCTTCTTCATCGAGAACGCCAGCTTCTTCCAAACGCCCATCAATCTCCTCTTTACCCGCCGCATTGCCGACCCGCAGTTCGGCGTGCGTCTCACCGGCAAGGCGGGCCCCTACGCCCTCGGCATCTTGTTGGCCGACGACCAGGCCCCCGGCAGGAGTGTGCTCCCGGACGACCCCGAGCACGGCAAGCGCGCCTACTTCGGTATCGTCCGCCTCAACCGCGACCTCTTCCAACAGTCCACCCTCGGCCTCATTTTCACCGACCGCGAATTCGAGGGCAGCTTTAACCGCGTCGCCGGCCTTGATGGCCGCTTCAAGCTGGGCCAGAACTGGGTGTTCAGCTTCCAGGGCGTGGCCAGCTCCACCAAGGACCTCGAGGGCGAGCACCTGGCTGGGCCCGCCTATGACGCCGAGCTGATCCGCAGCGGTCGCCAGCTCTTCTACCGGTTGGAATACAACGACCGCAGCCCCGGCTTTGACACCCTGCCTGGCTTTCTCCGCCGCGCTGACATCCGCCGCGTCAGCCACTTCGTCAGCTATAGCTTACGCCCGGAAGGCCGCTACCTTATTTCCTGGGGTCCCCGCTTCCGCACGGAAGCCGTCTTCGACCACAGCGGTACCCGGCTTGACCTCACCCAGGACACTTCCCTCAGTTGGGAACTCGTCGGCGAGACCCGCTTCAGCCTCTTCTACAACTGGGACCGGGAGCGCCTGCGGCCCGAGGATTTCGAAGACCTGCCGGAAGACCGCGACTTCCACCGCAACCGCAAGGGCTTCCGGTTCAGCACGAACTACATCCCGTGGCTCGGCTTCCGAGGGAATTACGCCTGGGGGACGCGCATCAATATCGTTCCCCCGGAAGCCCTGGAGGACCAGGAACTTCCCCTCGAGCAACGCCTCCCGGTGCTGGCCAACCTCACCAGCGCCGACCTCAGCCTCACCCTGCGCCCCATCACCCAGCTCCGCATTGACAACACCTACCTCCTCACCCGCCTCCGCGACCGCGCCACCCGCACTAACATCTTCAACAACCACATCATCCGCTCCAAGTGGAACTGGCAGTTCACCCGCGAACTCTCCCTCCGCGTCATCCTTCAGTACGATACCGTGCTCGCCAACCCCGCGCTCACCCGGCTCGAGACCAAGAAGAACTTCAACGCTGACTTCCTCATCACCTACCTCCTCCACCCCGGCACCGCCCTCTACATCGGCTACAATGGCAATGCCCAGAACATTGACCTGATCCCCACCGCCACCGGCAGCGAACTCATCCGCCTCCGCCGCCGCTTCATCAACGACACCAAGCAGTTCTTCGTCAAGTTCTCCTACCTCCTCCGCTTCTAGCCCATCACCGTCCCCCGCTGCTCCCCGCACCGAGCCCCCAGGCTTGTCCTGAGCGAAGTCGAAGGGCACCTGCCTGGGGGATTTTGTCGCTACACCTGGAAATGTTTTCAGCTTCGATTGAGGGCTTGTGGGTCACGGCTTTTCGGAGCCCCGTCCCGAAGCTTCGGGACGGGGCGGAGACCCCGCTTGCCCGGAGTCCCGCTGGCCGGCCATGGCGGGCTTGCGGGATCGAAGGGCGTCTTTTGCGGGGAGCCGTGACATCAAACGCCACAAACAATCCCAGGCTTTTCGGAGCCCGCAGGGCGGAGATCCCGCTCTGCGGGAAGCCCCTGAGGTTTCTATTTTCTCTGGCCCGCAACTCGCGGAACATTCCCCCCCGAATTGGCGTATCCTATAGAGGCGGGAGAATCTCAATGCACCCACCAGGCAAAGCCGGCCCGGCCCACCCCCAAAAGGGCAGCACCCTCACGACCGTCTTGGCGATTATTGGCGGCTTGGTGGCGGCCTGCGTCGTGGTGACGGCGATGGCCCTGTGGTTTGTCAGCCGCTACGTCAACGTGGACGTGCGCTCGAGCGGCAGCGAGAAGCTAGTGGAAATCGAAACCCCCTTCGGCGGCCTTAAGGTGCGCAAAGCCGACGCGGTAGCCCGCGAACTCAACCTCCCTGTCTACCCCGGCGCTTGGCCCACCGACGACAGCGCCTCGGTCGAGTTCTGGGTCGGTGTGCAAGATAAAGAAGGCGGCTTCGACCTCACTGTTGCCCAGTACCGCACCGACGACCCGCTCGACAAAGTCGACGCTTGGTACCGCGAACAGCTCGGCCCCGAGTTCAAACGTGAGCCGGGCCGCATCGACATTGACATCGAGGAAGGCAAGTGGCGCCGCCGCGTCCATGCACGCGGCGACGGCGTCGCCTTCATTCACGAACGCGGCAACCGCGTCCGCGGCGTCGCCCTCGAACGCAAGTGGGGCGACCGCGTCAAAATCGCCCTCTTCGACGTCTGGAAAGCGACCGGTCAGTAGCCCCGCCTAGCTCGAACACAACTCCTAGGCCCTTCCCGGCCGCAAAAGCACTTGACAAGTCGATCTTTATATTCCAATATGTGAATGTATGGAATTATCGCTGGCTCACCCCCAGGAACTCTTTGCCGTGCTCGGCGAGCGCCTCCGCCTGCGCCTGGCCTGTTGCCTGTTGACCACCAGGAAGGGACTGTGCGTGTGCGAACTGGTCGACGCCCTCCGAGTCTCCCAGCCCAACGCCAGCCGCCACCTGAAGCTCATGAAGGCAGCCGGCCTGGTCGAAGAGCGCCGCGACGGCCGCTGGGTTTACTACCGGCTCAAGCATGCCGACCATCCCTTCTTCGACAACGTCTGCTGCTGTATCGAAAACGTCTGTGGCTGTGCCGATGTCCAAGACGACCTGAGGCGGCTGCGGGCACGACTCAAACTGCGCCGCGGCGGCAAATGTGTGGTGGGAACTCAAGCAAAGAAACGGCGCTAAAGCGCGCCGGGAAAGGAGGCCCGCGATGTGTCCCTGCTGTCCCTATTGCCCGGATGACGACTGCGGCTAGGTGGTCGTGATCCGGAGGCCCACCCCGCCCTGCGGGGTCGGGGCCAGCCGGCTGACGGGTGGAGCGGCCGATCCACCCCCACCGGCCTCGCCGCCCGCCGATGCGACTCAGATTTCTACATCGAGCCCCCAGGCTCCCGCCCAGGGGAGGGCTTGCTATCTACTGCAGCGCGCTGGCGTTGCCCAATAAACCGATCAACCAATGAACCGTTACACCACCAGCGCCCGCAGCCGCCGCATGCGCTCCTCGACTGGCGGGTGGGTGCTGAAGAGCTTGGCCATGGCACCGCCTGCAAGCGGCTGCACGATGAACATGTGCGCCTGGCTCGGCTCCACCCGCCGCATCGGCACCCGCTTCGCGTAGGCCCCGAGCTTCTCTAGCGCGCTCGCCAGCCCGTAGCCGTGCCCGATGAAGCGCGCCGCGGCTGCGTCGGCGGCGTACTCACGCTGGCGGCTGATGGCCATTTGAATCATCATCGCGGCAATCGGCGCCAGGATGAGCATGAGCAGCATGACGAAAACATTGCCGCCGCCGTTACGGCCGCCGCGCCCGCCGAACAGCGCCGCGAAGTAGCCCAAGTGCGCCGCGTAGGTGATGGCGCCGGCAATCGTCGCCGCCACCGACATAATCAATGTATCGCGGTTGCGCACGTGCGCCAGCTCGTGTGCCAACACCCCTTCCAGCTCCTCGTCGTTCATCACTTCGAGCAGACCTGCCGTCGCCGCCACCGCCGCGTGCTGCGGATTGCGCCCGGTGGCAAACGCGTTCGGCTGCGCCTCAGGAATGATGTAAAGCCGCGGCATCGGCAAGCCCGTCCGCGCGCACAGCCGCTCCATCGCCGCATACATCCTCGGCGCCTGCGCACGGCTCACCGGCCGGGCCCGGCTCATCGCCAGCGCAATCTTGTCCCCATAGAAGTACGCGCCGAAGTTCAGCACTACGGCCAACACCAGCGCAATCGTCATCCCCTGCTGGCCGGCCACTGCCGCGCCGCCATAAATCAGAATCAGCGTCAGCGCCACCAGCAAAACGCCTGTCTTCAGCGTGTTCATCGTTCCTTACCCCTCCTCAGTCTCTGGCCAAACTCTGTATTCTACCTAAATCTGCTCCTGCCCCACCATCCCCTGGCTTCCTCCCACTGTGAGCCTTGGGAAGGTCAACTTTAAAGGCTCCCAGTTTGGAAGAGGTGCTTCGCACCCGCCGATTCGAGGCCTGGCCACCTCTAAAAGGCCTCAGGGGCTAAAGCCCTACATTTTGGGGCATTCTTGACGGCGGGGTTGAAACCCCGCCCTACCGATACGTCTTTTCACGGCCCGTAGGCGGGTCGCTAGCTGGCTGCCACCGCCGCGCCGGCCCGCGCGAACTTCATCTCGCCTTTGCCCGGCTCGGCGTCCACCACCACCCGGTCGCCGGATGATACTTCACCGTTCAGGATTTTCAACGCCAGCGGGTCTTGGATGAGCCGCTGGAGGGCGCGCTTCAGCGGCCGCGCGCCATAGGCCGGCTCGTAGCCCTCGCGGAAGAGCACCTCCCGCGCCCGCTGGGTCAACTCAATCTCGATTTTGCGCTCGGCCAGCAGCCGCCGCAGGTGCGTGAGCTGCAAGTCCACAATCTGGTCGAGCTCAGCCCGCCCCAGTGAATTGAAGATGACCGTATCGTCCACCCGGTTCAAGAATTCTGGCCGGAAGCTGGCCTGTAGGGCCTCGGTCATGCGCTGGCGCAACTCGGCCGGCTTGCCCTCCCCCGATTCGGGCGAGGCCGAGAGCTCGAAGATGGCTTGGCTGGCAATGTTACTCGTCATAATCAACACGGTGTTCTTGAAGTCCACCGTGCGGCCCTTGCCGTCGGTCAGCCGGCCATCGTCCAGTATCTGCAGCAGGATGTTGAACACCTCCGGGTGCGCCTTCTCGATCTCGTCGAACAGCACCACCGAGTAGGGCCGCCGCCGCACGTGCTCGGTCAACTGGCCCCCCTCCTCGTAGCCCACGTAGCCGGGCGGCGCCCCGATCATCCGCGCCACCGAGTGCTTCTCCATGTACTCCGACATGTCCAGCCGCACCATCGCCCGCTCGTCGTCGAACAGGAACTCGGCCAGCGCCCGTGCCAGCTCCGTCTTCCCCACGCCGGTCGGACCCAGAAAGAGGAAACTCCCCAGCGGCCGCCGCGGGTCGGCCAGCCCGGCGCGGCTCCGCCGGATGGCGTTCGAGACTCGCGCCAGCGCCTCGTCCTGGCCCACTACCCGCAGCCGCAGCCGCTCCTCCATCCGGACGAGTTTCTCCACCTCGCCCTCCAGCAGCTTGCCCACCGGGATGCCTGTCCACTTCGAGACAATCCGCGCGATGTCTTCCTCGTCCACTTCCTCCTTCAGCATCCGCTGGCCGCCAGCGGCCGACTCGAGTCTCTTCTGCGCCGCCGCCAGCTCTTTCTCCAGGTCAACCAGCTTCCCATAGCGAATCTCGGCTACCCGGTCGAGCTCGCCGGCACGCTCGGCCCGCTGCTCTTCGAGCTTCAACTGCTCAATCTTTTCCTTCAGTCCGCGAATCTGCCCGATGATTTCCTTCTCGTTCTGCCAGCGCGCCTTCAGCTCCGCCGAGCGCTCCCGAAGCTCGGCTACCTGGCGCTCGATTTCCTTCAGCCGCTCGCGCGAGGCCCGGTCGGATTCCTTCTTCAGTGCCTGCCGCTCGATTTCTCCTTGCAGAATTTGCCGCTCGATGTCGTCAATTTCGATCGGCAGCGAATCAAGCTGGATGCGGATCGAGGCTGCCGCCTCGTCTACCAGGTCAATCGCTTTGTCGGGCAGGAAGCGGTCGGAGATGTAGCGGTGACTCAGGACGGCCGCCGCCACCAGCGCCGTGTCCTTGATGCGCACGCCGTGATGTACTTCGTAGCGCTCCTGTAACCCGCGCAGAATCGAGATCGTGTCCTCGACGTCCGGTTCCCCCACGTAGATTTGCTGGAAACGCCGCTCCAGCGCCGGGTCGCGCTCGATGTGCTTTTTGTACTCGTTCAGCGTTGTGGCACCAATGGCCCGCAACGTCCCCCGCGCCAGCCCCGGCTTCAGCATGTTCGAAGCATCAATCGCTCCCTCGGCCGCTCCCGCGCCCACCAGCGTGTGCAACTCATCAATGAAGAGGATGATCTGCCCGTCGGCTTCCTCGATCTCGTGCAGCAGTGCCTTCAGCCGGTCTTCAAACTCGCCCCGGTACTTGGCTCCGGCCACCAGCGCCGCCAGGTCGAGCTGTACGATGCGCTTCGTCTTCAGCATCTCGGGAACGTCGCCCGCCCCGATGCGCCGCGCCAACCCTTCCACAATCGCCGTCTTGCCCACGCCTGGCTCGCCGATCAGCACCGGGTTGTTCTTCGTCCGCCGCGACAGCACCTGGATGACACGCCGGATTTCGGCATCGCGACCAATTACCGGGTCGAGCTTGCCCCGCCGCGCTAACTCTGTCAGGTCGCGCGCGTAGCGCTCCAGCGCCTGATATTTGGCCTCCGGGTTGGGGTCGGTGACGCGCTGGCTGCCGCGCACGCGCGCCAGCGCTTGCAGTACCGCATCGTGCGTCACGCCCTGCGCCGCCAGCACCTGCTGCGCCGGCTCGCCTTTCTGTCGCACGAGCGCCAGCAGCAGGTGCTCGGTTGAGACGTACTCGTCTTTGAAGCGATCGGCCTCGGCGAAGGCGTCTTCGAGAACCTTCTGGAGCGCAGACCCGATGAAGTGCTGGAGCATGCCCTGCACTTTGGGCTGCACGGTCAGGCGCGGTTCGGCCGCTGCGGCCAGCTCATCCGGGCGGGCACCGATTTTCTCCAGCACGGGACGCACCACCCCGTCGGCCGGTGCCAGCAGCGCCACCAGCAAGTGCAGCGGCACCAGCTCCTGGTGGCTGTGGTGTGAGGCGACCTCTTGCGCCGCCTGCACGGCCTCCTGTGCCTTCAGCGTCAGCTTGTCAAACCGAATCGCCATAGTTTCTTCTCCAAAGACAAAGGGCCACCCCAGCCGTTAGCTCGTGCTAGGGTGGCCACTGCCCTTCCTTACTTCACCGTGACCTTGATCTGCTTCGGCTTGGCCTCGGCCCGCTTCGGCAGCCGCAGCTCCAACACACCGTTGCGATACTCGGCCTGGATCTTGTCCGCATCCACCGAGTTCGGCAGCGCGAAGCTGCGGACGAAGCTGCCGTAGGTCCGCTCGACGCGGCGGTAGTCCTCTTCCTTGACGTCCTTCTCGTAGGTCCGCTCACCGCGCAGCGTCAGCCTGCCGTTCTCCACCTGGATGTCGACCCCCTTGGGGTCAACCCCCGGCAGGTCGGCCCTGAGAGCGATCTCATCGTCGTTCTCGACGATGTCGACTGCCGGCAGCCAGCTCGTGCGGTCAAAGGCCTCGCCGAACAGGCTGTCGCCAAACAGGCGGTCAACCTGCCCCTGCAGCGCCGCCAGCTCCCGGAAGGGAGCCCAACGGCTAAGGCCACGGAAGGGTTCCCAGCGAATTAGCCCTGCCATAGCGTCCTCACCTCCTAAGTTCTTAGTCAATACAACTCATATTATATGATGCACGACAGTTGATATTTGTCAACTAATATTTGCCATGTGTTTTCAATAGCTTATACGTTAATTCTGGTCGATGTCGCCATCATTTGACCATGGATGCGTGAGGAGCAACAGCCTGCAGGCACCCGGCACGCTCGCATTTTCGTCCGCACGGCTACTGAGGGACAGTAAGATATCAGCCCGAGGAGGCGCGACCATGCGCCCGGAGGAGTTCGACTACCCACTGCCGGAGGAGTTGATTGCGCAGCGGCCCCTGGCCGAGCGCGACGCCTCCCGCATGCTCGTCATCGCGCGCGCGCCGGCCAGCTTCAGCGATCGCCGCTTCCGCGACCTGCCGGCGCTGCTGCGGGGCGACGAGCTGCTGGTGGTGAACAACACCCGGGTTTTCTCCGCCCGCCTGTTTGCGCGTCGCCGCGGCGTCAGCGCCCAGCCGATCGGTCGGCGCAATCCCTCCCGTCGGGAGTATCTCAAGGCACAGATTGAAGTCCTGCTGACCCGCGAGCTCGAGCCCGGCTTGTGGGAGGCACTGGTGCGCCCGGGGCGCAAGGTGCGCACGGGCGAGCGACTCGTCTTCTCTCCGCCCGAAGCCAGCGCGGCGCTGGAGGCCGAGGTGGAGGGCCGGGGCGAGTTCGGCCTGCGCCGACTGCGCTTCCCGCCGGACGCCAACTTATGGGAAAGCTTCGAGCGGCTGGGGCACGTGCCCCTGCCGCCCTACATCAAGCGTCCCGACGAGCCCGCCGACCGCGAGCGCTACCAGACAGTGTTTGCCCGGCCCGATAAGACCGGTGCCGTGGCCGCGCCTACCGCGGGCCTGCACTTCACGCCAGCGATTCTCCAGGCGTTGCGCGGGCGCGGCATCGAAGTGGTGGAAATCACTCTGACCGTAGGTTTGCCAACGTTCCAGCCCATTCACACCGAAACGCTCGAAGAGCACCGCATGCCGCCTGAGCCCTACGAAATCTCGCCGGCTGCCGCTCAGGCCATCGAAGCCGCCCGTCGCCGCGACCGACCGATTCTGGCGGTTGGCACCACGGTGGTGCGCGTGCTCGAAAGCGTCGCGACGCGTGCGGGGTGCGTCGTGGCCGGCTCCGGCCCAGCCGACCTGTTCATCTACCCGGGCTATCAGTTCAAAGTCGTCAATCAACTGCTAACGAACTTCCACCTGCCGCGCAGCTCACTGCTGGTGCTGGTGGCGGCCTTTGCCGGGCGGGAGTTCATCCTGCGGGTCTACGAACACGCCCTCCGGGAAAGGTATCGCTTCTACAGCTATGGCGACTGCATGCTGATCCGCTAGAAACTTCGAGCGGAAAGCGACCGGGGGTCAGGGCGTACTTCACTTGGAGAGGACATCTTCCCAGTCGTTAATCGTCATCTTGTCGGGCTTGAAGCCCAGCGAAATCTCGAAAGGCGTTTCGGGACCACGGACGTTGAACCAGCCGGCCCGCCACGAGCGCTTGCCTTGATGAAGGAAAAAGGGGACGAGGGTGCGGAAGCCTTCCGGCACGCCTGATTGCCGCAGCATACCTTTCAGGACAAGCTTCTCGGGCTCGGCGGCGGGCTCGATCTCGTAGTGCAATTTGTACTCCGGGACGCCGGTGCCATAAACCCAACTCTCAAAGAACCAATCCATCTTGCCGTTGCCGTCGAGGTCCATCTGTGGAGTCATATGCTTTTCCACGATGGCCTTGAAATCCTCGGTCGAGGCGGGCTGGTTGTGGAACGTGCGAGTGAAGTCCTGCATCATGGCGATGAAGCGGTGATCGGGCTCCTGCGGGTTACGCGGGTCGTAGAGCAGCATCCGCAGCATGTGGAGCACCCAGCCGCCCTTGTTGTAGATGACGTTGCTGTACGCGCCGGGGTGCTTGCCAGAGTTCAGGCGCACGCCGGTGTAGATAGGCCCGATACTGTCAGGGACGATGCCCTCACGGTCGCGCGTCAGTAACGCTTGCCGGTTCTTGCGCAGCAAGCGGAAGTATTCGCCGGGGTTCCGCCGATACATGGTGTAGAGGATACCGGAGAACTCCGCGAACCCTTCCGAGAGCCACTGGTCGTGATAACTCTTCCAGCCCACCGCGTGCCCCCACCACTGATGCGAGGTTTCATGGGCGCGGAAGAAGTCGGTGAGGCGAACGTGGTCGCGGATGCCCAGTTGGTGGCGCTGGGTGGAGTCGAGGAAAGACGCAGCCCAGATGTAGAGCAGCGAGGGCCAGCCCTGACCATAGCTGTAGTTAGCGGGGATATTGGTGACAGCCAGCTTCTTGTAGGGATAAGGCCCGAAGTACTTTTCGAATAGCCGCAAGGAGTTCCCCACCTCGGCGGCCATCACCTTGCCCAGGCGGCCGGGGGCGAGCGAGCCCAGGGCCACAGGCGCAGTCGGGCCGATTTGTCCCGGCAGGGTGGGCGTCACTGTCAGTTCGAGGCCGCGTAGCGCATCATCCGGCCTCTTGTTGGCATAGACTTCGACCTGAATCTTGCCGACTGCTTCCGTCCGTACTTTGTAGTCCCCGAAAGCAAAGCCCGCAACCGCCAGTGGCAACTCGCTCTGCCAGCGCGTCACGCGATATTTCTTCTCTTTGCGGTCTTCCA
>JBHIAG010000034.1:0-20464 GCA_046758465.1 Terriglobia bacterium
TGATTCAGCTCTCGGCCGTGCGCTCGGCCCTCAACCAGGCCACCGCGCGCCTGCTCGAAAACCACATGGAGACCTGTGTGGCCGACTGCGTGCGCGCGGGCCAGGGCGAAAAGGCCCTGCGCCAACTCAAGGGCGCGCTGGCGCAGGTTATCAAAAATCTCTAGCGGAGGAAGACCATGAATGAGAAATTTTTAGCGCTGGGTTCCGCCCTGGCCGCTTTCGGAGCCTCGCTCTGCTGCCTGGGACCGCTGGTGCTGGGTGGACTGGGCTTGGGGGCAGCGCTGACAGCGACGTTTGCTCCCCTGCGGCCCTATTTCCTGACCGTGAGCGCGGTGCTGCTGGCTCTGGGCTTCTATTTTGTCTATCGCATACCCAAACCAACCGAAGCCTGCGCAGGCGAAGTGTGCGCGCCCGAGGGCCGCGCCCGCCGTTGGGCCAAGCCCGTGCTGTGGCTGGCGACGCTGGCGGTCGCGGCCCTGGCTTTCTTCCCTTCCTATGCCGGTAGGTTGCTGAGCACGCCGGCTGTGGGTGCGACGCTCGCATCCGCCCCACTGGAAACTGTCGAACTGGACATCGGCGGCATGACCTGCGAGGCCTGCGCCGGGCTGGTGCAGAACACGCTGCTGGAAACCTCCGGGGTGACCGCAGCCGCGGTGGACTACCCCGCCGGCCGCGCTACGGTGAGATACGACCCGGCGCAGACCGCCCCGGCCAAGCTCATCGAAGCCGTCAATGCGACCGGCTACACAGCCTCGCTGCCGAAGCCGCAGCAGGAGTAGATCGATGGCCAAGAAAGTCGTGGTCTACAGCCAGCCGGGGTGAATGTTCTGCGACAAGGTGAAAGAGTTTCTTTCCCAAAAGAAGGTTGACTTCACGGACCGCAACATCGCCAGCGATGAAGCCGCGCTGGGCGAACTCGAGAAGCTCGGCTATATGACTACGCCGGTGACCCTGATCGACAGCGAAGTGGTGGTAGGCTTCGACCGCGCAAAGCTGGAGAAGCTGCTGGAAAGCGCGTGAGCCTTCCTAACCTTCGGCCGCAGGTCTCGGGTGTAGTGTTGGCTCGAACGCTGGCTACGATAACTCTGGTTGCGGCTGTGTTGTGGCTACCGGGCACGGCGGAAGCGCAAATTGTAGCCCCGGGGGGGCGCACCCTGTTCAACCGTGCAGTGATGGTCCGCAGCTTTGTGCGCATCGATAACTTTGCCGAGGGCGTCGCCGGGCGGCGCGTCCGCCGCATCATCAATCCCTACGCCATCGTCTGGGGCGCTTACCCCCATCTGAACCTGACCTTCGTGGCCCCGCTGGTCACACTCCAAAGCCAGGACCGCAACGACCCCACCCGCACCGCCACCACCACCAGCTTTGCTGACGCTGTCCTTTTCGCCCGCTACGACCTGCTGCGCAAAAATGTCCTCCGGGGGTTCACCCGGCTCTCGCCCGAGCTCGGCCTGAAGGTGCCCAGCGGCGGTGCCTTCACTACCGGCTCCACTGACCCCCTCGCCGCCCTGATCTTTTCCCACATCCGCGACCCCCACTGGCTCATCGCCGACGCCCAGTTCACTTACACCACTACCGGCGACGCCGGCCGCCGGCTCGGCAACCGCTGGAACTATGATGTGGCCTACGTCCACCGCTTGCTGCCCTGGCGATACCTGGGCATCCCCGCCCTCTACCTGGTGCTGGAAATGAACGGCGAGCACGTGCGACGCGCGCGGCTGAACGGAACGCCGATGGCCGATTCCGGCGGCAGCCTGGTGTTTCTTTCCCCCGGTATCGAGTTCCAGCCGAACAATCGCATGGTGCTGGAATTTTCCTCTCCCATCCCCGTCTGGCGCGACCTGAACGGAAACCAGGTGCGGCCCACCTCGAGCTTCATCCTGGGCATCCGATGGCTATTCTGATGAGGCCTGTCATTCCGACCCGTACGGGGAGGAATCTGCTTTTCCTTCATCCCGGACGACCTCCGCTGACTGTTTTGCTGCAGCCTGTCATTCCGAGCGCAGCGAGGAATCTGCTTTTTCTTCCTCCCAGGCTCAGGCGGCAGATAGCTTTACTCCTGCTTGTTCTGCTGGGGGTCGTAGCCGCCGGCTGTCAGCGCGCGGCAAAGGGCCCGGCCGAGACTCCGCCTGCACCGGGCTATCGTGTAGTGTTGCAGTGGGGCACGGCGGGTAGCGGGCCGGGTGAGTTCAACGGCATCCAGGGCTTGGCGGTGGATAGCGAAGGCCAGCTTTACGCCACCGATGCGGAAAACTGCCGCGTGCAGGTGTTCGACACCGCAGGTCAATTCCTGCGTGCCTGGGGCCGCTGCGGCGACGCCCCGGGCGAGTTTCGCAAACCGATGGACGTGGCGCTGGATGCCACGGGGCAAGTCTACGTAGTGGACTTTATGCTGGACCGCGTGCAAGTATTCGACCGGCGCGGAAAATTCCTGCGCGCCTGGGGTCGGGCCGGCCAGCGCCGCGGGGAGTTTTCCGCGCCTGTCGGCGTGGCCGTGGACGCCGCCGGCGACGTCTACGTCAGCGAGTTCTACAACCACCGGGTGCAGAAATTCTCCGCGCAGGGCAAGTTCCTGGCCGGTTGGGGCGGGGAGGGGTCGGCTGAAGGCCAGTTGCACTATCCCGCCCGGCTCACCAGCGGGCCCGACGGCAACATCTATGTCGCCGACGCCCACAACTACCGCATCCAGAAATTCGACCCGCAGGGACGATTTCTGGCCCTCTGGGGTACGGCGGGCACCTGGCAGGGCCAGTTCCAGGACCCCACCGACCTCGTGGTGGATGCCAACGGGAACCTGCACGTGGCCGATAGCGGCAACTACCGCCTCCAGTGGCTGACGCCCGAGGGGGAATTCCTCGCCCAGTGGACTCTGCCCGAACACCAGGGGCCGAAGTTTCAATCGCCGGCGGGGCTGGCGCGCGACGCCCGGGGATTTCTCTACGTCGCCGACATCGCCAATAACCGCATCTATAAACTAGAGGTGCTGAAAGGAGCAGGGAAATGAACACCAGACAGTATCGAAAAGCCGCGTTCGCGGCCGCGCTGCTCACTGCCTTGTGGCTGCTGCCCCTCGGCCTAGCCGCGCAGGTCGAGGAAGCCCGCACCCGCATTGACGGCCTGGTTTGACCGCTTTGAGCCTACGGGGCCGAAAAGGCCCTGCGACGCCTGGAGGGCGTCGGAGACGTCAAGGTAGACCTGAAAAACGGCCAGGCGGTTGTCCTCCCGGCAGCGGGGAAGGCCTTCGACCCCACGAAGATCCCCCAAGCAGTAAAGGACGCTGGCTTCACCCCCGGCCCCGTCGAAGTCACCGCCGTTGGCACGCTGGCACAGAAAGGGGGCTTGCTGCTCTTAGCGATGTCCGGCCCGGTGCGGCAATTCGTCCTGGGCGGGGACGCGCAAGCAGCGGAGTTGAACCAGCGCCGTGAGTTGCTCGGCCAAAAGCTGCGTGTGCGGGGAACACTCCATCCCTCCCACGCTGACCGGCCACCCGGACTGACGGTGAAGAGCTTTGAGGTCCTGCCTCCCGCGTCCTCCCAACCCGCACCCGGTAAGACCGTCACGGTGAAAGGGAGGTTGACCCACGAGGGAGTCGAGTGCCCGGCCCTGCGCAGTACCGACGGAGCGCTCTATACCCTGGTGGGCGATCTCAAAGGCTTCAAAGTCGGCGACACGGTCTGCGTAAGCGGCACCGTTGCCGAAGTCTCCTTCTGCATGCAAGGCATCACCCTCGCGCTCAAGCGCATCAGCCGCGAGTGCCGCTGACGGGCGCCGCGGCCGACGCTGCCCCTGCGGCCCTCCCTTACCTCTCTTTTGCGTAAACGATGCGGCCGTCGAAGATGGTGTAGAGCACCTGGGTCTGGAGCAGCTCCTGGGGCGGCCGGCTCAAGATGTCGCGGTCGAGCACCACCAGGTCAGCCAGCTTGCCCTCGGTGATGGAGCCTTTGAGTGCCTCTTCGAACGTAGCGTAGGCGTTGTTGCGGGTGAAATAGCGGATGGCCTCCTCCACCGGAATGCGCTGCTCGGGGAACCAGCCCGCGGGCGGCGCTCCCCGCAGCGTCTGGCGCGTCACCGCCGCGTAGATGCCCAGCAGCGGGTTGATGGGGTAGAGCGATGCGTTCGTGCCCGGCCAGTCAGAGCCAAACGAGAGCGTCGCGCCCGCTTCCGCCAGCGTGCGGAAGGCATAGGCGCCGCGAGCCCGCTCCTGCCCGATGCGCTCTTCCATCCAGCGCATATCGTCAATGCAATGGTAGGGCTGCACCTCGGCAATCAGGCCGAGTTCTCCGAAGCGTTTGAAATCATCCGCGCGGATCACCTGCGCGTGGACGACGCGGAAGCGCCGCTCGCGCGGCGGGTGCTCGGCGAAGACCTTCTCGTAGGTGTCGAGCAGGATGCGGTTGGCCCGGTCGCCGACGGCGTGGACAGTGACGGTGAAGCCCTCGCGGTCGGCCGCGCGCACCAGCCGCTCCAGGTTGCCCTCAGGGAACATGATGTCGCGCAGCCGGCCCGCGTTGTCGGGCTGGTGGTTGTAGGGCTCGAAAAAAAGCGCGCTGGAGTTGCCCATGATGCCGTCCACCCAGCCCTTCAACCCGCCCAGGCGAATGTACTGGTCGCCCCAGCTGCCCCGACCCGCGGGCATGCGGTAAATGCGGATGTACTCCTTCAGCCGCTCCCACTCGGCCAGCGGTGTCCGCGCCCACACCCGCAGCGTCAGCTCACCCTTCGTGCGCAACGCTTTGAATAGCTCAAGCTGCTCGAAGCTGGTGTTGTCGTGGATGGACGTCACGCCCCAGCGCCGCGCCTCTTCCAACGCCCGGCGGCCTTCGGCCAGCCGCTGCTCGGGGGACGGCGGTGGGATGACCTGCTGAACGAGCCGGGCCGCCTCGTCCCGCAGCAGACCCGTCGGCTCCCCCTCCGCATCCCGCACGATTTCTCCCCCCTCGGGATCAGGTGTTTCGCGGGTAATGCCGGCGGCAGCAAGCGCCAGCGAATTGGCGAGCCAGACTTGCCCGTCAAAGCGCCGGATCAGGGCCGGATGCTCGGGTGTAACCGGGTCAATCCAATCCTTGTGCGGTTCGAGCAAGGCTACGGGCGCACGCCTGGCTTCGGCGGTTCCCCTGCGCCACTGCGCGTAGGCTCCCCAGTCGCCACCCCTAATCCAGCTTCCCTTCGGAAGGCGACCGGCCACTGCGCGCACCCGGGCCACGAAGGCCGCCCGCTCATTCACGTCCAGCAGGTTCAACCCCAAGAGCAGGCGACCGGCCGCTTCAAAGTGGGTGTGGTTGTCAATGAAGCCCGGCAGCACCAGCCGGCCGCGCAGGTTGAGCACGCGCGTAAAGCCTTCGCCCACCAGGCTCTTGATCTCTTTGGTCGTCCCCACCTTGACGATGCGATTCCCGCGGATGGCCACCGCCTCGGCTTCCGGTTGCGCAGCGTCCACCGTCCACACCCGCGCGTTGAGCAGGACCAGGTGGGCGGGCTCCAGCGGCACCCTTGGCCCGACCGGAGTCGAAGGCTGCTGCGCCTGCCCCGTACTGGATTGGTACGGGGCTGCGGCTACGACGGCCAGCCACAGCAGGCTTGCGAGACATGTGGAACTTCGCCTGCGCATAGTTCTCAGCTTGAGCGCCCGCAACGCAGCTTGGAACAGGTGCGGAGTTTACCCCGGAGCGTAGTCGAGGGGCACCCGCAACGCCGTCCGGCGGTTAGCGGATGACGTCGCGGATGATGTCCACAACCTTCGCCGTCCGCTTTTCCACCAGGATGACGTGCCCGCCGAGGACGTAGCGCCGGTAGCCCCTGGGCAGCTTCGGCAGTTGCACTGCGAGCTGCCGCGGCAGCGGCTGGAGCTTCTTTTGCAACCCCGGCGGCAGCGTGCCGTTCTTTTCCAGATGCCGTTGCAAGCCCGCCGGCAACTGCTCGCGCTTGGCGAGGCCGGGCGGCAGGCCGCTCTGATGCGTGCGGAACCAGTGGCGAATCTTGTCCGGAGCATCCTTGCCAAACCCCGGAACGTGAGCGGGCTTGTCGCCTTTCTTGGGCGCCTTCCCTTTTTCGGTCTTGGCCGCCGCGGGCTTCTTGCCCTTTTCCTTTGCCTGACCCTTGCCCTTGCCTTGGCCAGCCCAGGCAGCGCCCGCCAGCGCCACACTGAGAACCAAGACGAGTACTGCGAGGAAATATTTCATGACCCTTCTCCCTTGCTGTGAGGAGTTTTGCACTGGAGTAGGTTCACTCTACGCTCGGAATGCCGAAAAAGCAATCGCTCGCCGCGCGCGAGGTAGTGTCCTCATTTCGTTCAACCCCGTGGCTCCCGCCACTGGGCCCCGTCGCCAAATTCCGCCTTCCCGACTCCTAGATGCGCTTAGCGCTCCTCGGGTGGCTCACAGTGGATCACTACCCGATAGAGCTGCGGGAAGCGCTCCCGGATGCGGAGTTCGAGTTCGGTACTGAGGTCGTGAACGCGACTCACCGGCAGGGCACCGTCCACCACCGAGTGACAGGAGACGACGATGTGGCCCTCGACCCGGCGTACTTCGAGTTCGTGCAAGTCGCGCAGTTCAGCCACCTCGCGGCACAACTCGGCGAAGTGCACCTCAAGGGCACGCGCGAGTTCCCCCAGGGGATCACCCGCGCTGATGCTGGCCGCATGCGGTTCAATGTGAGTGTTGATGGCGTCAATTTCGGGCAACTCCTGCCGCACCTCCTGCTCCACGCGGGTGGCCAGCGCGTGCGCCTCGCGCAGGCTCAGCGTCGGGGAAACCTCCAGGTGGAGGTCCACCACCAACCGGCGCGCGCCCCCGCTGCCCCGAACGTTCGGGGCCATCTCGTGGGCACTGAGGCCGTGGACGCTCAGGTTGTGCCGCGCTGCCACCGCGCGGATGGCATCGAACAGGCTCTCCCTGGTGGCCGCGCGCGGCTCCATGTGCACCATCACGTC
The DNA here is from genome assembly GCA_046758465.1 of Terriglobia bacterium. Classification (GTDB taxonomy): domain Bacteria; phylum Acidobacteriota; class Terriglobia; order Acidiferrales; family 2-02-FULL-67-57; genus JBHIAG01. Next base: position 6,932 of record JBHIAG010000034.1, read on the forward strand.
CGCATTGGGAATCCGCCGGCCGACCGCCGCTTCGACGGCGTCCGAGATGGCGTGGACGCGCTCGAAGGGCAGGGCGCGGCTGACGGCGATGGTAACGTCCACGAAGTCGCGGTTGCCCGCCCGCCGGGTGCGCACGCGGTCCACGCTGAGCACTCCCTCCACACCCCTCGCTGCCTGCTCCACCGCCGCCCGCAGGCCCGCGGGCGCCGCATCCAGCAACACGTCCACCGTGCGCTTGCCCAGCCGTACGCTGATGTAGATGATGATCCCGGCGACCCCCAACGCCGCAATGGGGTCGGCCGCCTGCAGCCACGCCACCTGAAACTGGTCAGCGGCTAGTACCAGCCCCAAACCTAGGAGCACCACCGAAGAGCTCCAGACGTCGGTGCGGAAGTGCAGCGCGTCGGCTTCCAGCGCTTGGCTTGCGTACTTGCGTGCAACCCGCCCCAGCGCCCGCGCGCGAAAACGGTCCACGACAATCGAAAGCGCCATCACGCCGAATGCCCACACCGTCGGCTCGACGTGCACCTCCCGGTAGAACAGCCGCCCCACCACTTCCCACACGATCCAGGCGCAGGTCAGCAGCAGTAGCCCGGTTTCGAGGAAGGCGGCGAAGTTTTCGAATTTGCCGTGGCCGTACTGGTGGTCGGCATCGGCGGGCTTACCGGAGATACGGACGGAAAAGTAGGTCAGGCCGGCGGCTACCAGGTCGAGGCCCGAGTGGGCGGCTTCTGAAAGCACACCCAGGCTCTGCGTGCTCACGCCCACCACGGCCTTTAGCGTAACCAGAAACAACGCCGCCCCCACGCTCCCCAGCGCGACGCTTTTCTTCTCCCGCTGCTCGTACGCGTGCTCCGCGGTACTCTCCATCCGACACCCGCCGCGCTTGCCCGCCTTCAGGCCCGCCAGCTTTCTAGCCTGCCCGCTTTTCGGGCGCGCGGCGCAAGCGGAAATGATATAACAAAACTCAGCGAGCACGTAGGCAAACGGGGAGGGCATTTGTATCCTAAGTTTGAAATTTTCTATTCTGGAACTTTGCTCTCGGCGCCGTATTGATAGGATTGATAGGATCGACTTGTCTGGGCGGGTCACGCCTTTTCGGAGCCCCGTCCCGGAGCTTCGGGACGGGGCGGAGACCCCGCTTGCCCTGTCGAAGCGCAGCGAAGACCCTGAGCTTGTCGAAGGGAGGCGAAGCCGAAGGGAGCTTGAACGAAGGGCGTCTTTTGCGGGGAGCCGTTCGGGAAGCCAGGGTAGGGCAGGGCCTTGCGCCCTGCCGCCTCGTCAGGGCACGGCTCTGGTAGGGCAGGGCTTCTCGGAGCGAAGCGGAGGCCCCGCGTTTTTTGCGGGAAGCCCCTGAGGTTTTTCTGAGGTAAATTAAGATAGCATTGGTACCGAGCCCCCAGGCTTGTCCTGAGCGAAGTCGAGGGGTTCTTTTCAGCGGGGGCTCCTTTACCCCGAGCGGCAGTCGAGGGGTGCCTGGCGGAACATTTTGTTCATTGTGTGATTGGGAGACTAGCCCGAGGCAACTGTGGCCCGAAAAAAGCGTGAGTCAGTCATCGTCGAGTCGCTGGCAATTGCGGTGCCGGCGGCGCGCGTCTGGAGGGCGCTCACCTCCCCGCGCGACCTCGCCCAGTTGCTCCTGGGCAAAGTGGAAATGGCCGCAACACCCGGGGCCAGCTTTCGCTGGCAGTGGAGCGTCTGGGAGTCGGTGGCGCCGCGGCGGGGCCACTGCACCTGGCAGGGGCGAGTGCTCGATTGCGTGCCGGGCTCGACGCTGGTGTTAGGCCCGCCTGCCGGACGGGCAGGCCCCGAGCCGGTGGTGACCTTTACGGTGAAGGGCGAAGGGCCGAGCGCGCTCGTCACCCTCGTGCAGGGCGCCCTCGCCGCAGGCGGGGCCAAGCTCGAAGATTACGAGTATGGCTGGGCCGACTTCCTGCTCCGGCTGAAGACTTTGCTCGAAACCGAGCACACGCAAAACGAAGTGTTGCTGCGGGCACTGATGCGGGCGACGCCGCAGCAGGTCTATCGTGCCTGGCTCAGCCCGCCGACGCTGGCCAAACTCATCCCGGGCAAAGCCAAGGTCAACGCGCGCGTGGGCGGGCGCTTCGCCTGGCAGCATAAACTCGGCAAGCACGTCCACCAGGGAACCTTCCTGGAGCTGGCGAAAAACCGCATGATTGCCTTCAGTTGGGAGAGCCCGGCCGGGCAGCCGCCCTCCGAGGTGCGGATCGGAATGAGCGCGGCCCCGTACGGGACGTTGGTCTCCGTCCACCACAGCGGGCTGGTGCGGCTGAGCCCGGGCCAACTCTTCAGCCAGCGCACCTTCTGGAACCGCCTGCTGGAACGCCTCCGCTGCTACTTCTACTTCAAAGGCAAGATTCGCTGGCACCGGGGCCTGCCCTGAGCGGAGCCGAAGGGCGTCTCGCCGGTGTTTGAATGGCGCAGCAGACTTTCCCGTCCAACCCGGTGGCTCCTGCCACCGGGCGCTTTCGCGTCGCTGGCCACGGGTCGCTGAATCGCGCAAAGCCCTCAACTCACCCGATTCGGGCCTGCTGACCTCCCCCGGCCAGTCTAGCGAGTCATCGTTCGTCCCTGAAGCTGATCGCGGCGAGGAGATAGAGCGCCGCGGCGGTCACAAACACTACCCGGAAGCCTGCCGCCATCGCCAGCAGGGTGGCCAGGATGGTCGCGAGCACCGAGGCGCACCCGTTCACCCCCCAGGCCCAGGGGAGGAGTTCCGGCCGGGCGGCCGAGAGACGTTGCAGCGCCAGCGGAAACGGCATCCCCATAAAGAAGGCGAGCGGTGCCATCAGCGCCAACGCGATGGCCACGCGCGCTGCATCCCCGAGTCCCACCCAGAGCGGTAGCAGGCGCGGCAGGGCGTACGCCGCAAGCAGGGCCAGCGCGGCAACAAGCGTCGCAGCGCGCTCCAGCCAGCCCACTCCCAACCGCCCCGCCGCCAGGCTCCCGAACCCGGAGAACACCAGCACACCCGTCAGCACCACCGCCACCGCATAAATCGGGTTCGCCAGGAAGAAGGTGAACTTCTGGATCAGCATCATTTCAATGAAGAGAAAGCCTAAGCCAATGGCCAGGAAGAAAAGGAACACGCGGAAGGTTCCGCCACGGGAGCTCGATGATTCGCTGGGAGAAGCCGTAGCGGGCCCTCGGCGGAGGAAGGCGAGCGGCAACAAGATCAAAACCAGGCTGAACACCAGCGCTTGCGCCAGCGTGGCCACCAACACCATGTAGCCCCACTCGATGAACGGCACCCATTGCCGCCCCATCGTGGCCAACAACTGCGGCAAGGCCTTCCAGCGGAAGAAATGATGGAAGTAGGGCCGGTCGTCGCGTGCGGGGCGGACGTTGAAGCTGTAGTCGCGGAAGAAGCGCTCGCGCTCCTCCCCGCCGACCAAAATCGCCCGCGCCGCCTCGGCATAGTATTCGCGTTCGAGCAGGGTATAGCGGTTGGTTTCGTCCGGCCCGATGCCCGGGTAGGAAACAAGGTCGAAGAGGCGTTCGTGCGCAAACTTCTTGAGCGCAGCGATTTCCGCTCCGGTGAGTGGCGTCCGCCGGATGAGCGTGGTGGCGGTGGACCAACTGCGAATCATGGCCACGTGGCGCGCCGGCTCGCCCACCCCGCGGGCTTCCAGTGCGGCGACGGCGGTGGCGAAGACTTTGATGTTGTCGCGCGGCGGCATCTTGACCCAGCGCGTGATGGCCACGACACCGTCGGGAGTGAGGTGGTCGAAGTAACGCGCGAAGGCTTCCACGGTGTAGAGGTAGCTCTCGTTGAGTGCGTGCACACCCGCACTGGAGGCGGCAAAAGATTCGACGAGCGACACCTGGATCAGGTCATAGCGTTTGCCCGCCGGCAAGGCTTCGAAAAAGCCACGGGCTTCCCGCGCATGCAGCCGTACGCGCGGCAGGCGATAGAGGCCGCCGGTGAAGTCGGCAAAGGTGTCGCGTACCAGGCGTAGCACGCGCGGGTCGAGCTCGACGGCTTCGATGGCCGCCGCGTCGTGGTAGAGCGCGAGCAGGACGTCGGCCCCGCCGCCCGCCCCCAGCACCAGCACCTGCGCCCCAGGCGTGTGCCCGAGGCACATCCGCCTTGGGCGGACACCCGCCTCGGGCGGGCGCTCTTCCCTGGATTGCGCCCCGACCGGCGTCCGGGGAGACCCCCGCCCGTATGGGCGTAGGGACGTGGCCAGCAAGTGATAGGGCAAAGCGGCCGAAGCCCCATCGAGAAAGGTGGCGGCCGCGATGTCACCGGCAAATCGCGTAAGCGCCCCCGCCAGCTCCCCATCCACGAACAGGCCGTGTTGCGCCGGCGGTGTGACGCGAGCGGCAAAACTCAAGCCCGGCGCGTGGTGGAAGGCCGCGCTGCGGAGCACATCGAGCCGCCCCAGGGGGCTGGAGTCGCGGGCAATGATTTCGGCGTTCGGGAGATTCAGGTTGACGCTGAGGCCTTTGTACTGCGAGATGCGCAGCGCGAGAACGTCGGCGCCCAGCAGCAAGTAGAAGGCCCCCACGAGCAGTAGAACAAGCAGCACCCGGGCACGCACTCCCAGTGCCGGCAGCACCAGCAAGGTAGCGGTGGCAGCAAAGACATAAATCAGCGTGATGGTCTGCTCGGCCGGCACCCAGTAGAGAAACACCACCAGCGCCAGCGAACCCAAGCCCGAGCCCACAAGATTAACGAAATAGACGCGCGTGGCCATGCGCGCCCAGTAGACGAGCGCCAGCCCAATCGCCGACGCCGCGCAGAAGAAGGGCACGAACAGTACGAGGTAGTACCCGCCAAGGTAAAGGTACTGGCGCGTGTCCCAGACGATGAGGAAGGGATCGAAGGGGATGCGCTGCGCCAGCCAAAAGGCGGCCGGGAGGCTGAGCGCAAACAGCGCGCTGAAAGTGGTAAAGGCAGCGGGAAAGTGCGCGAGCAGGCGGGCGCGGGCGAACGTGAGGAAGGTGCCGCTGGCACCAAAGCCGAGCAGCGCGATGGAGATGACCATGTAGGCGAAGTGGTGCCACTGGCTGATGGAGAAGACCCGCATGAGCGCAATCTGGTAGGCGAGGGTGGCAGCGCTCAGCAGGAGGATGGCAACCCGGTAGCCCACGCCGGCATTCTAGCCTAAAGTCTACCTGTGGCAGGAAAGTTGGGCAGCCGGCCGCAGGCTCGCTTGTCTTTGTTCAGGTGAGCGCGTATCGTGGGCCGGGGCCTAAAGGGGGAGGGAGCTATGCGTCGGCTGGTTTTTGTTTTCCTCGCACTGTTCGTCTGGGCGACTGCGGCTGCTCACGCGGCCGAGCCAGTGCCGCTGCCGGTGCGCAAGGTGGTGCTTTACAAGAACGGTATCGGCTACTTCGAGCACCTGGGCAAAGTGCGCGGCAACCAGACAGTCGAGATTACCTTGCCGAGCCGGCAACTCAACGATGTGCTGAAGTCGCTCACCGTCATTGACCTCGGCCGGGGGCGCGTCGCGAGTGTGACCTACGACTCGGCGGCACCGCTCGAGCGCCGCCTGGGTGAGCTGCCCATCAGCCTGCGCGGCGCCACCTCGCTCGCCGATTTCCTGAACCAGATTCGCGGCGCGCGAGTCGAAGTGCGCGCCCCGGGCGGCACGATTGCGGGCAAGCTGATGGGCGCGGAGCGGCGCACGCGCACCCTGCCCGGCCTGCCTGCGCAGGCAGGCAACATCGTCACGCACGCGCTCGACGTCATCATCTGGACGGACGCAGGCGAGATTCGCCGCGTGGAGCTGGAAGCGGCCGAATCGCTCCGGCTCACCGAACCCAGCCTCGCCGACGAAGTGGGCCGCTACCTCGACCTGCTCACCACCACCCACGAGCGCGACGTCCGCCGGCTGAAGATTTCCACCATCGGCTCCGGCACGCGCGACCTCTACGTCAGCTACACCTCCGAGGCTCCCATCTGGAAGACCACCTACCGGCTCGTGCTCGACGCGGGCAAGCGGCCGCTGCTGCAAGGCTGGGCCATCGTGGACAACACCACGCCGCAGGACTGGAGCGACGTGGAGTTGTCGCTGGTGGCAGGCGCGCCGGTCTCGTTCGTCCAGAATCTCTCGCAGCCGCTCTACGCCCGCCGGCCCGTGGTGCCACTGCCGGAAGGCCTCCAGGTGACGCCGCAAGTCCACGAAGCTACGCTCGAAGTCCCGCGCGGGCAGGCTGCCGTGGCCGGCATGGTTGCCGACCCGAACGGCCGTCCTGCCGACGGCGCTACGGTGAGTCTGTTTGACGAAACCGGCAACCTGGTCCGGCAGGCGGCCACCAATGCCACGGGCCGCTACACCCTGAGCGGGCTGGCGCCGGGCAGCTATCGTGCGCTGGCCCACCACCCGCAGTTTGGCTCCGCTCAATATGACAGTGTGGCGGTGCACGCGGGCCGCGTTACTTCACTCGACTTCACGCTGACAGGTGGGGTGATGGCGATGGCCGAAGAAGCAGAGGCCGACGTGGCAGCGAAGATGGCGCGGGCACGGCGGGCGCAGCTCGGCGTCGCAGGCAGACTTGCGGAAGCACCCGCGGCGGTGCCGAGCCCCGGCGAGGCGTTGCGGCAGGCGCGGGTGGCTACGGCCCAGGCGCGCAAGTTGGGCGAGCAGTTTGAGTACCGGCTGCCGCAGCGCGTCACCATCGGGCGCAACCAGTCGGCGCTGCTGCCTATCATCCACACCGAGGTGGAGGGCGAGAAGGTTGCGCTCTTCAACGAAGCCATGGACGAGAACCGGGCGCGGCTGGCGCTGTGGCTCAAAAACACCAGCGGGCTGACGCTCGACGCCGGCTCGTTCACTGTGATTGACTCGGGGGCGTTTGCGGGCGAAGGGCTGACCGAGACGGTGCAGCCGGGCGAGAGCCGCCTGCTGAGCTACGCGCTCGACCTCGGCGTCGAGGTCAGCGCCAACCGGGAGACCGAGCGGCAGCGGGTTGAGCGGGTCGAGATCAACCGCGGCGTGCTGCGGATGCACACCAAGGTGGTGGAGAAGAAGACCTACGTCATCCGCAACAACGACGACAAGGCGCGCACGGTGGTGGTGGAGCATCCCGTGCGGAGCGGCTGGGAGATGGTCGAGACGCCTGCGCCGGCCGAGTCCACCGCCAGCTACCACCGCTTCCGCCTCCAGGCCAAAGCGAAGACCACCACCGAGTTTGCCGTACGCGAGGAGAATCCCCGGCAGACGACCTACGCGCTCACCAACATCACCCCCAACCAGATTGCGCTCTGGGTGCGCGAGCGCACGATTGATCGGAAGATTGAGCAGGCGCTGGCCGCCATCGTCGCCAAGAAGAACCAGATCGCCGACCTCAACCGCCAGATGCAGGAAGCCGACCAAGAGCGCACCCGGCTCTTCCGCGACCAGGAGCGCATGCGGCAGAACCTGCGCGCGCTCGGGCGCTCGCCGGAGGAGGCGCGGCTGCGCCAGCGCTACGTCCGCCAGATGAACGCGCAGGAAAACCGGCTGCAAGCCCTGCGCACGCGCCGGGCGCAGCTTGAGCGGCAGCGCGACGCGGCACAAAAAGAACTCAACGCCATGATCCAGAACCTGACCTTCGACCGCAAGCTCTGACAGGAACCAGCGACCAGCAACTCGACCACCCTCGCTGTCATTCCGAGCCCTGAAGATCCGGGGCGAGGAATCTGCTTGTTTGCGAACGACTGCCAAGCAGATTCTTCGTCGTCCGTAGGGACTCCTCAGAATGACAACCGAGCGGCGCGCCATCTCAGGGAGACGGGGAAAGACAGCGCGGAGTAGTAGCGGCGAGGAATGCCTTCCGCAGCCTCGGGAGGGCGACGGGCAGGCGACAGCATTCCTCGTCGGTTTTTATACAGAAACCGGCGACGGGCGTACGCCCATCGCCGCTACCCTCTCCCCGATGGTGCTGTGTCAACTCGGATTTATGGTTGCCACTGCCAGTTGCCGAACTGCTCGCGCAGCTTGGTCTTCAGGAATTTCCCCACCGAGGTGCGCGGAATCGAGTCGACGAAGACGAAGGCGTCGGGGAGCTGCCATTTGGCGAAGCGGGCGGCGAGGAAGGCACGCAGCTCCTCGGGGGTAGCCTGGGCGGCGTCCTTGAGCACGACCACCGCCAGCGGCCGCTCCTGCCACTTGGGGTGAGGCAGGGCAATCACGGCGGCTTCCTTGACCGCCGGATGGTCCATCAGGGCACTTTCCAGGTCCACCGAGCTGATCCATTCGCCGCCGGACTTGACCAAATCTTTGGTGCGGTCGACGATCTTGATGTAGCCCTCGGGGTCAATCGTGACCACATCGCCGGTGCGGAACCAGCCGTCCGGGGTCCACTTGTCGCGCTCTTCGGGCAGGTTGTAATAGCTGGCGGCGATCCAGGGCCCGCGCACTTGCAGCTCGCCCATGGCCTGACCATCCCACGGCACCTCGCCACCCTCCCCCAGGGCGCGGATTTCCACGAAGGGAAGCGGCAGACCCTGCTTGGCGCGCAGCTCATATTTTTTATCTTCCGGCCAGTCTTCCATGTAGTCCTTGAGGTAGCTGACCGTGCCCACGGGCGTGGTTTCGGTCATCCCCCAGCCGTGACACACGCGCAGACCGAACTGGTCAAAGCGGCGGATCATAGACTCGGGCGCGGCCGCGCCCCCGACGACCATGCGCATGCCGGGGGCCAGCGTCCAGCGCCCCGGGTGCTTCTCCAGCGCTTCCAGGACGCCCAGCCAGACCGTGGGCACGCCGCAGGTGAAGGTCACCTGCTCACCCGCGAACAGGTCGAGCAGGCTTTCCGGGTCGAGGTGGGGCCCGGGGAATACCTGCTTCGTCCCAAGCATCGTGGCCGCGAAGGGCAGGGCCCAGGCGTTGACATGGAACATGGGCACCATCGGCAGCAGGACATCGCGCTGGTCCACGCCCGTCACGTTGGGCAGAGAAACAGCAAAGGAGTGGAGCACGAGGGCGCGGTGGGAGTAGAGCACGCCTTTGGGCTGGCCGGTGGTGCCGGAGGTGTAGCACATCCCGGCCGCCTCGTTTTCTTCCAGCGGGGGATAGGTGAACTCGCCGCTGGCCTGCCGGAGGAAGGCCTCGTAGTTTTCGTAACCCTCCGGCACCGGCTTTCCGGTGAGCGGCACCACCAGCACGCGCTCCAGGCGGACCTGGTCTTTGATCTTTTCGTAGACAGGCAGCAGCTCGTCGTCGAGGATGAGGAACCGGTCGGCGGCGTGGTTGACGATGTAGGCGAGGTCAGTGGCATGGAGGCGGAGATTGAGGGTGTGGAGGACGCCGCCGGCGACGGGAATCCCGAAGTAGGCTTCCAGATGGGCGTAGTGGTTCCACATCAAGGTGGCGATGCGGTCACCCCGGCGGAGCCCGGCCTTGGTCAGGCTTGCGGCCAGGGCGCGGGCGCGGCGGTAGAAGTCAGCGTAGGTGTAGCGGTGGAGCGAGCGGTCGGGCAGCCGCGAGACAATTTCAACTTTGCCGAAGAGCTTCCCCGCCCGCTCCAAAATAGGGATCAACGTGAGCGGGTAATCCATCATGGTGCCGCGCATCGCCGTCCTCGCCTGCAGGTATATGCGGGCATTCTACAACCAAATCCGCGAATGCGTAACGGTTGACAGCGGGCCGGTAGCGGCGAGGAATGCGTGGCGAGGTCTCGGGGGGCGCTGGCAGGCGGCGGCATTCCTCGTCGGTTTTTATACAGAAACCGGCGACGGGCGTACGCCCATCGCCGCTACTACTTGGTGGGTGTCGGGTGGTCGCCGAGGAAGGCCTTCCTGCGCCGGAGGCTTCGGAGGGTTGAACCCTCCTACGCGCGAGGCTGCGGTGAGTGAACCCGCCCACGCGCTAAGCTTCGCAAGGTATAAGTTGCGCAACTAGCTGCGCGTCAGGGCTAATTTTTTGGGGCGGAATGCTCGCCGAGGAAGGGGACGAAGAGGACGGGCATGATGGAGCGGGTTTTGAGGTCGCGGTCGGTTTTGCCCTTCTCGACCAGCAGGAGGTTCTGCACCTGGAAGACGGTGCCGACGGGGATGACCATCTTGCCGCCGGGCTTGAGCTGAGCGATGAGCGGCGGCGGGATGTGGTTGGCGGCGGCGGTGACGACGATGGCGTCAAAGGGGGCGGCTTCGGGCCAGCCCCAATAGCCGTCGGCGTGGCGCACGCTGACGTTGGCGTAGCCGAGGCGGGCCAGGCGCTGGCGGGCGCGCGTGGCCAACTCCTCGAAGATTTCAATCGTATAGACCTCTTTGGCGAGCGGCGAGAGCACGGCGGCCTGGTAGCCCGAGCCGGTGCCAATTTCCAGCACGCGGTGGGTGGGCTTGACGGCGAGCAGTTCGGTCATGCGGGCAACGATGTAGGGCTGCGAGATGGTCTGGCCGAGGCCGATGGGCAGCGGGCGGTCGTCGTAGGCGTAGGGGAGTTGGCTGGGGGGAACAAACTCGTGGCGGGGGATGGTGCGCATCGCGTGGAGCACGCGCGGATTGCGCACCGGGCCGCGGCCGTCCGCCGGGAAGGCGATCTGGCGCTCAACCATCTGCTGGCGCGCGCGCCTCCACTTCTCCTGCTGGGCGGTCCCGCAGAGCGGGACGGCCAGGGCCAGCAGCAGAGCGAGGAATTGTTTCCGGTTGCGGGTCACGGCACGTCCATTATAGCCCCGCTGAAACAAACTGGGCAGGCTTGGAGGTTCGGTAGGGTTTAGAACTTTACCGGCTGAGTCATCAGACCCAGTTCTCAAAACTCCCATACGATTCCAGCGGCTATCCTGAAACGCTGCCATCCCTCATTGCCGCTGCGCTGCGCCACCGGAACAGAGACAACAAAGAAGGTTTGGACCGCTTCATCAGCAAACGTCCTGGAGAGTGTGGGATGAAGCATCAGGGCGGAGCTGTTGGAGGTGGGGACAAGCAGGCCCTGTTCGCGGCGCCTTCCCGTGCGCTCCCAGGAGATGCCCAGTTGAGGACTGAAGGGGAGGACAGCTTTCTCATAGGCCAACCCGCCACCCAGGAAAAGCCGGTTTCCGCGTTTCTCTCCTGCTTCCAAGGAAGATTCCGTGCGCCCAAGGCCATAGACAATGACTGACCAGGGACGCCACTCCCTTCCGTATATGAGGCCACCACCCACTCCGATGGCCCGATGCTCCAAGTTGCCTGTTGGGGGTTCGAAGGTCAGAACCGCCATGAGCGTCTGGTCGCCTGCGGGCTCAAAGAAGTACCGGATTCCCACCACAACGTCCTGCACGCCTGTGGGGTTTTCTTCGGGGGTGCCTCGCTCAGCTTCAAAGGGGAGCGTAGCAGATACAGACCATCGGTTCCCCAGAGAGGTGCCGACACTGAGAATGCCGATGTGACTGCGACTTCGTGGCATAGGGCGTCGCCCCTCGTTGGTCAAATAGTACTGGACAGAAACAAAGCGTTTCCGCGAGATCAGCGTGGACGATTGGGGGCCGAAGATGGCTTCGTGGTGCGCATGCAGACAGGGCGCTAAAAGCGTGCCGACTAGGAGCACACTTACAGAAGTCACTAGGTTAGTTAGCTTCCTTCCGATCACCTTGTGTCGCAGACTCATCTGAGATCAGGCCTCCTGGGCCGGCATATTCCTAGCATCGGCGCGGTGTGGAAAAGCCGCTTGACTCTACCTCTTTTACTCGAGATTTCGAAGATCCTAATGCAAATATCTCTCGCCATTTCTTGCGCCCTTTTCCTTTTCTGCCGAGAGGCCCTTCGACAGGCTCCCCGCGATTTCGCTCAGGGCGAACTCAGGGCAAGCAAGCCCTCATACGAGCCGTATGGCCTGGCCTACCCACAAGTCAGTCTAGGTGAGCCAGCAGTTTTCGGCACCATTCGCTGCGTGCAGGCACCGTTGGCGGCGTCAAATGAGCCGCTCGCCGCAGGCTGCCTTGACAAAGCGCACGACTGGCGGCACGCTAGCAATTTGAATGGGATGAAGGGCTGCAGTTGTACTCGCGTTTGCTGCGGCTGGGCTTACGGGCGCAGCGGTTGCTACTGCTATCTGTGCTCCTGTTGCGGCGGTCGCTAAGACGACCGCCGCGTCTGATGTTTCCATTCCACGAATTTCACCCAACCTAAGTTTTAAGGAGGAATTTAGCTATGGCTGACTATGCTCATCCCGAGGTGTTGGTTTCCACGCACTGGGTAGCCGACCATCTCAACGACCCGAAGGTGCGCCTGGTCGAAGTGGACGTTGACACCAACGCCTATGATCAGGGCCACGTGCCCGGGGCGATTGGTTGGAACTGGCAGCAACAATTGCAGGATCAGCTCCGGCGCGACCTGACCGGCAAGAAGGAGTTCGAGCAGCTCTGTGGCCGCTCGGGCATCAGCAACGACACCACCGTCATCGTCTACGGCGACAACAACAACTGGTTCGCCACCTGGGCGTTCTGGCAGTTCAAGTACCACGGCCACAACGACGTGCGCGTGATGAACGGCGGACGCAAGAAGTGGATCGAAGAGAAGCGGCCACTCTCAACTGATCCGCCCAAGCTTACGCCTGCGACCTACAGGATCAAAGAGCCCGACGCGTCCATCCGCGCCCGACGCGGCGAGGTCTTCGAGCTGCTCGGCAAAGTCACGCACAACTTGGTTGATGTGCGCTCGCCCGATGAATTCACCGGCAAGATCATCGCACCGCCCGGTCTGCCGGAAACCGCACAGCGTGCCGGCCACATTCCCGGCGCAAAGAACATCCCCTGGTCGAAGGCGGTCAACGAAGACGGAACCTTCAAGTCGGTGGACGCACTCCGCCAGCTCTACCAATCGGAAGGTGTCGACTTCAGCAAGCCGACCATCGCCTACTGCCGCATCGGCGAGCGCAGCTCCCACACCTGGTTCGTGCTCTACTACCTGCTGGGGCAGAAACAGGTCAAAAACTACGACGGCTCCTGGACCGAGTGGGGCAACCTCATCGAAGCCCCCATCGAACGCTAGCCGTACCCAAAACGGCCCACGGGCGCGACATCGCGGCCCATGGCGTGGCTACGGCGGTACGAGGACGCACTAGCGGGTACTCGGCGGATACGTCGCGCGAAAAAACTACTTCGCTGCGCCCCGGCTGCCGGCCCGCGAAACCCTTCGGCCCCGGCCTGCCCCCAGCCCGGCTGCACTGTCCTGTCCGCTCCCGAAGCTTCGAGACACGGTCCGCCGGGGACAACCGCCCCCTCGCCCCATACCCCCCCAAATCCCTACCAGTCTCCCCCCGACTTCCATTCGGGCTGCCCCGCCCCCGCCGCGGCTGCTATAATCCCACCACCTGTTTTCCTAGTGTACGGAGACACTTCCATGCCTCGCATCTCCTCACTGCCGCGACCGCTGCTGCTGGCGCTGGCGACGCTCTTCGCCGCCGCCGCCATCCTCTACAGCGCTATCTGGCTGTACTACATTTGTTGGGAGTCCAAGGCCCAAATCGGCATCGAGGCCCCCTACTCGATGCTTACGCGCTCGATGCGCGTCACCCGCGTCCCGGAAGGCAGCGCTGCTGAGCAGGCGGGCTTGCGGGCCGGGGACCGGATTGTGGCCATCAACGGTCGCCCGCTCGACAC
>JBHIAG010000035.1:0-20135 GCA_046758465.1 Terriglobia bacterium
GAAAACATCAACCGCCTCATTGCTCCCAAACTCAAAGGCCGCAACGCCGCCGACCAGGCTGCCCTCGACCGCTTCCTCATCGAACTCGACGCCACCCCTACCAAATCCCGCCTCGGCGCCAACGCCATCCTCGCCGTCTCGATGGCCGCCGCCCGCGCCGCCGCCCGGGCCACCCGCCAACCCCTCTACCGCTATCTCGGTGGCTCCCGCGCCCGCACCCTGCCCGTCCCCATGATGAACATCATCAACGGCGGCGTACACGCCGATAATAGCGTTGACCTCCAGGAATTCATGGTCATGCCCCTCGGCGCCCGCTCCTTCTCCGAAGCCATCCGCATGGGCGTCGAGGTCTTCCACCACTTGAAGAACGTGCTCAAGAAGCGCGGCTACTCCACCGCCGTCGGCGACGAAGGCGGCTTCGCACCCAACCTCCGCTCAAACGTCGAGGCCATCGAAGTCATCCTCGAAGCCATCCACGCCGCCGGCTACACCCCCGCCACCCAACTCGCCCTTGCCCTCGACCCCGCCGCCAGCGAGTTCTACGTCCCTGCCGATTCCGCCGCCCCTACCGCCCAGAGTTCAACCCAGCGGCTCCCGCCGCTGGGCGCCGTGCCCCGCGGCCGCGGGGAAAATGCACAGACTGGTGGCACCGGCCACCGGGAAGGCAAATACGTCTTCAAAAAATCCGACGGCTCCCGCCGCTCCGCCGAGCAGATGGTCGCCTTCTACGCCGACTGGGTCCGCCAGTACCCCATCGTCTCCATCGAAGACGGCCTGGCCGAAGACGACTGGGCGGGCTGGAAACTCCTGACCCGCGAGCTCGGCGACAAAGTGCAACTGGTCGGCGACGACCTCTTCGTCACCAACTCCCAGCGCCTCGCCCGCGGCATCGAAGAAGGCATCGCCAACTCCATCCTCATCAAACTCAACCAAATCGGCACCGTCACCGAAACCATCGAAGCCATCCAGCTCGCCCGCCGTCACGGCTACACCGCTATCGTCAGCCATCGCTCCGGCGAAACCGAGGACACCTTCATCGCCGACTTCGTCGTCGCCCTCGCCACCGGCCAGATCAAAACCGGCTCCGCCTCCCGCACCGACCGCATCGCCAAATACAACCAACTCCTCCGCATCGAAGAAGACCTCGGCCGCCGCGCCCGCTTCCCCGGCCCCTCCGCCCTTAAAGTGAGCTAGTAAGCCCATGCCGAAGCCAGTGAAGCTGTTTCAATGCCACTTCATTAAGTTTTGTTGATGAGCTAACGGTCATGGCTCTAGGTTCCCTAGGCTACCTATGCGTGCTAGTTGGTTCGGCCTGCTTTAGCGCTTATACGAAAAACATGCAACAAACAACACTTGCCCTTGGAAAGCAGTTGGCCTCCGACAACCCTCTGCTCCCAGCCGGATTACAGGATGCGATAACCCCACCTTGGCAAACGAGAAATAATATTGCCATGTTTGCTTTGTGGGCCGGGGTGCTAGTTTACGGTTTCGTCATATTTGAGTGGTACTGGGCACTTCTTGGCTTTGCCTTGCTGATCTTTCTCTTGATGCCGTTGTGCTCACTGCTGCTGATGCCGCGCCCTTGCTCATCACACTATGTCAACCTGATACGGCGTTCGCTTGAGAAGAGACTAGAGGACTACCGTGCTATAGGAGATGAAGCTCGTGCAGAAGCAGCCCGTATGGTTCTCGATCGCTTAGAGTCACTACCCCACGCTTGACCTCCCCGAGGCAGGGGCCTCGGGGCTCGATGCGGAACTCTATGTTCTCGCCCTCAAATACGCTTTGGAGGGAATCGCCACAGTCAAGGCACAGCAACGAGGAGAACCTTTGCCTTCTGACAAAGAACATGAAGTACGGGACTATCTGAAGAGAACGGGCTTTTTCTCAGAGGAGGAGTGGCGGGGCTTTTCGGGGATCTATGGACTGTTGAGCGCTGGACCCCACGGGAACCCTGATAGAACAGCAGCCCTTCTCGGCTACGCCGCATGTCTCATGGCTTGTCATCATGCCGTGGAGAAATTCAAGGATTGGAAACACTGAGAAGACATAGCGAAAACCGCCCAACCGCATCGAGCCCCGCGGCCCCCGCCGCGGGGAAACTCAAAGCCACCCATAAGGCCCCTGCCAGCTTTCTGTCCTTACAATTGATCCCCCCGAGGCTGGGGCCTCGGGGCTCGACCCTGTAGGCATTGTTTATCCCTGAAAAGGCCTGTGCAGAAGTGTAGTACACTGGCGAATTCCAACTATCCTTATGAAACCCAGCCAGAAAGTGCACTCGCCCAACCACACCGCCTCGAGCCCCGCGGCCCCCGCCGCGGGGAAACTCAAAGCCACCCACAAAGCCCGTGTGGGTTTCTTATTTATCTCTGCCACCACCTACCGCCGGCTTCCGCTGTTCCGGTATCGCCGCCCCTGTCAAATCTTCTTTGAAAACCTGGAGTTCTATCACCGCAAATACAACTTCCGACTCCACGCCTACGTATTGATGCCCAACCATTTCCATCTTTTGATTAATTTTCCAGCAGACCGCAGGCTCGCTGATTTTCTCCGCGACTTCAAAAGTGCGGTGGGAATTCAAATCCTCGACTGGCTCAAGACCGAAGGCCGAACCCAGCTTCTCTCGCGCCTGGCTCTGAACCGTTCGCCCCAGCGCCGAAAAGACCCCCGCTATGCTGTCTGGCAACGCGACAGCTACATTACGCCGCTGGTAAGCACCAAACTGCTTCGCCAGCGATTGAACTACATTCACGCTAACCCCATCCGCGAAGGACTTGCAGCAACGCCGGAGGCCTATCCTTACTCCAGCGCGCGCGCGTACACCGGGAAAGGCTTGAGCCTCGCAAAGATTGACCCGCTGGAGCTGCCCTATGACTAACCCCCGCGGCCGGGGCCGCGGGGCTCAATGCAAGAAAGGCTCTAAGCTCACTTGAACTGACGGCGCTTTGCAATTCATAAGGAATCGAGCCCCCAGGCCCCTGCCTGGGGGAACTCCAAGAAATGATGGTTTCCTCTGTGTGCTCGGCGCCTCTGTGGTGTGTCCTTGTTTTTCTGCCTAACGGCGTTTGCCTGTTGGCAGCAGCCGCCTGAGCAGGCGAATCTGACCGGCGTGGTAGACATCGTGGAAGGCAATGCCATGAACCAGAGTTGCGATGCTTGTTTTGCCTTTTGCAGCTCGCCGGTTCAATTCTGCCTGGGACAAGGCGGCCACGGCCGCACGCAGTCTCACATGTTCTTGCTCGAGCAGCGCTACATCCTGCCGCCAGGCCTTCTCGGTCAGCGCAAGCGGCCGCCGAAACCAGTTACTCCCCCGCAGCGCGAACGAGCCCCGCTTCTCCCCGCGGATTCTTCGCCGCACCACGTACTTCCAGTACGCCGCGTGCACCACGATTTCCCAGATGTTGTGCCTGCCCGTCCGGATGGCGGGGCGGCCCGGACCGGGCCGCCACGCGGCCGCGCCCGCTGTTACGCCCCGGAGCGAGCCCCGCAAATTCGGCCCGTGCCAGGCCGCCTGGTCATACGCTTCGTCAATCAGTCGCAGCGGTAGTTTGAGGTGGGAAGGCGGTGCGTTGTGTTTCATGCGCCGCATTCTACCCGAATCTGGATTGGTTCTGTCATCCCGCCCGTCTTGTCATCCCGAGCCTACGGCGAGGGATCTGCTTTTCAGCTAACCCGTGGCGTGAGCCGTGAATCCGGAACAAGCAGATTCCTCGCCTCGTTCCTCACTTTGTTCGGAAGGGGCTGGGAATGACAGCAAGGGACAGCTCTTGCCTCGTGAGAGGTATGGGCTTCGAGACCGAGCGTGGAAGAATCCCGGGTAAATGCTGCTATAGTATGGTGTTTATCTGTGTGTATCTGCCTGCCCCGAGCTTGTCCTGAACCCCGAAGCTTCGGGGTCGAAGGGCACCCGCCACCGGGAGCACCATGCCTATGACCGACACCCTCACTCCGAGGAACTCTTCGTGAGCCCGCGCACCCCTCCCCCGCCGAGCCCGGTGGCACCCGCCACCGGGAAACACTATGACTCCGGCAGGGCCTTGGGGCTCGGCGTAGTAGACTAGAAGACCATGCCAAAGCCACTCAAACCAGTGGTGTTGACCATCCTCGACGGCTGGGGCTACCGCCCCCAGCGCGCGGCCAACGCCATCGCGCTCGCCCGCAAGCCCACCTGGGACCGGCTCACCCGCAGCTTCCCCTCCACCCTTATCCACACCTCCGGCCCGCACGTCGGCCTGCCCGAAGGCCAGATGGGCAACAGCGAAGTCGGCCACCTCAACATCGGCGCCGGCCGCATCATTTATATGGACATCACCCGCATTGACCTCGCCATCGCCTCCGGCGAATTCTTCCGCCACGAGCTGCTGCTCCGCGCCATGGAGCGCGCCCGTCCCGAAGCTTCGGGACAACTTCACCTGCTCGGCCTGGTCAGCGACGGCGGCGTCCACTCCCACCTCAACCACCTCTTTGCCCTGCTGGAGATGGCCAAGCGCAACCAGGTCGCGCGCGTCTTCGTCCACGCTTTCCTCGATGGCCGCGACACTCCCCCGCAGAGCGGGGTTGACTTCCTCGCCCGGCTCCAGCAGAAGATGGCCGCGCTCGGCCGCGGCCAGATTGCTTCCGTCTCCGGACGCTACTACGCCATGGACCGCGACAACCGCTGGCAGCGCATCGAAAAAGCCTACCGCGCCCTCGTCCACGGCCAGGCCGACTTCACCCACACCGACCCGCTCCTGGCCGTCCGCGACTCCTACGCCCGCGGCCTCACCGACGAGTTCCTCGTCCCCATTGTGATTACTGACGCGCGGGGGAACGCGCTTGCCCGCATTCGCGACTCCGATGCCGTCATCTTCTTCAACTTCCGCGCCGACCGCGCCCGCCAAATGACCCGCGCACTCACCGAGCCCGGCCCCGCCGCCGGCTTCGTCCCGCAGAGCGGGATTGCCGACCCAGCCCGCCCCAAGGACTTGTTCTTTGTCTCCATGACCCGCTACGACAAAACCTTCACCTGGGTGCCCTATGCCTTCGGCCCGCAAACGGTGGGAAACATCCTGGCCAACCTCTTCGCCCTGCACCGCCTGAAAAACCTCCGCGTGGCCGAGACTGAGAAGTACGCCCACGTCACCTACTTCTTCAACGGCGGTATCGAGAAGCCCTTCGACTGTGAGGAACGCATCCTGGTGCCCTCGCCCAAAGTCCCCACCTATGACCTCAAGCCTGAGATGAGCGCCGTCGGCATCACCGACACCCTCGTCCACGCCCTTACCCAGGGCGACTTCAGCGTCATCGTCTCCAACTTCGCCAACCCCGACATGGTCGGCCACTCCGGCAAACTCGAACCTACCATCAAGGCCATCGAGACCGTGGACGCCTGCCTGAGCCGCATCTACGCGGCCCTGCGCGACAAAGGCGGCACCTGGGTCATCAGCGCCGACCACGGCAACGCCGAAACTATGTCCGACCCCAACGGTCAACCCCACACCTTCCACACCACCAACCCCGTCCCCTTCATCGTCGTCTCCAACGACGCGAACCTCCGCCTCCGCCCCAACGGCAGCTTGCGCGACATCGCCCCCACCCTGCTCGCCCTGCTCGGACTCCCCCAACCCCCCGAGATGACCGGCGCCGACCTCCGCCTCTCCCCCAAAAATGAAACCACGGATTCGCACTGATGCACACAGCTAGGGGGACTCGCGGGGCCCTCCCGCCGACGATTTGCTGGCCCCGGCCTGGCCTGCGTTTTTTAGCAGGGCGCTTCGCCGGTGGTATGCTGACAACCCTTAAGAAAATCTCCAATCCTTTTAGTATCTGTGTTCATCTGTGGTTTCATATCTTCTATGAGCGTGCCGAAGCCGGCTGACACCAAGCTGCTGTTCTGCGTCTGGCACAAGTTCAGCCAGTGGCACGTGCCCGACTGGCTGCTCGCCGCCATCCGCCAACGCTACCCGGAGATGCGGGTCGTGTACCTGAATGGCTACGAACGCCTGGGCGAGGAGGTGCGCGACGCCGACATCTTGGTCGGCTGGTCGCTCCACCCCGAACAACTCGCCAGCGCCACCAAACTCAAGTGGATTCACTCACTCGCCGCCGGCGTCGGCCAGTTGATGTATCCCGAGCTGCGCCAGAGCCCGGTCGTCGTAACCAACGCCCGCGGCGTCCACGCCGTCCCTATGGCTGAGTACACCCTCGGCCTGATGCTCGCTCTCGCCCGCCACTTCCCTTCCGCTTTCCGCTACCAGCAGCGCCCGCAGTGGGCGCAGCAGGAAATCTGGGACGAAGAGCCCCATCCCATGGAGTTGAACGGCCGCACCCTCACCATCGTGGGCTACGGGGCCATCGGCCACGCGCTCGCCGCGCGGGCACGCGCGCTGGGGATGCGCATTGTAGGGATAAAAAAGGACGTCGCGCGCCGCACCGAAGGCACCGACGCCGTCTATCCCGCCGACAAGCTCGCCGACGCCCTCGCCGAGGCCGACTTCGTGGTGCTGGCTGTGCCCGAAACCCCCGAGTCCCACCGCATGTTCGGCCACGCGCAATTTGCCGCAATGAAACCCACCGCCTACTTCATCAACATTGCCCGCGGCAAACTCCTCGACCAGGAGGCCCTGGCCGACGCCTTGCAGCAGAAGCGCATCGCCGGCGCCGCCCTGGACGTCGCCGACCCCGAACCCCTGCCGCCGCAAAGTCCCCTCTGGCGCCTCCCGAACCTCATCATCACGCCCCACCTCTCGGCGGTCTCCGAGCGCCTCTGGCACCGCCAGGCGGCTCTGCTGATGAACAACCTGGGGCGATTTTTTAGCGGCCAAGAATTGCTCAATGTCATCGACAAACAACGCGGCTACTAGGGCTCAGCCAGCATCTTCTTGTTCTTGGGGTGGCACCGGCCTGCCCCGACGAAGCCCGCAGGGCGAAGTCGTGGGCGTCTCGCCGGTGTTATCTTCCCGGGGCTCTTACTGCCCGGCGTTCTCACGATGAAAGCTATTGTCGCCAAACGCTATGGCCCGCCCGCCGTGCTCGCACTTCGCGACCTGCCGGCTCCCACCCTGCAGGCAGGCCAGGTGGTAGTGCGCGTGGCTGCCGCTGGCGTCAACTTTGCCGACCTGCTCATGCGCCTCGGCCTCTATCAACACTCGCCCCGGCCGCCGTTCACCCCCGGCCTCGAAGCCAGCGGCACCATCGAAGCCGTCGGCGCCGGCGTGCCCAGCTCGCGCGTGGGCGAGCGCGTGCTGGCCCTGACGCAGAAGGGCAGCTACTCGGAAAAGCTCCTCGTGCGCGCCGAGCAGGCGATTGCCATCCCGCCAACGATGAGCTTCGAAGACGCCGCCGCCCTGCCGGTTAACTACCTCACCGCCTACCACGCCCTCATCTATATGGCGCACCTGCGCCCGGGTGAGCGCCTTCTCATCCACGCCGCCGCCGGCGGCGTCGGCCTGGCCGCGATCGAGCTAGCGAAGATGGTCGGGGCGGACATTTTCGCCACTGCCTCCGCCGCAAAACACGACTTCCTGCGCGCCCGCGGCGCTGCCCACACGATTGACTACCACAGGGAGGACTTCGAAGCCACCGTGCGCGCCCGCACCCACAGCCGCGGCGTGGACGTGGTGCTCGACGCCGTCGGCGGGGAGTCGTTTCGCAAAAGCTACCGCCTGCTGGCGCCCGCGGGCCGGCTCATCGTCTACGGGCTTTCCGATGCCGTGCGGCGCAAGCGCCGCTCGCTCCGGAGCCTGCTGGCGTTGTTGCACACCCCGCGGTTCCATCCTCTGCACCTGATTGCCAAGAACCGCGCCGTCATCGGCGTCCACTTGGGAACGTTGGGGCGGGCCAATCCGGCGCTCGTCCGCGACCAACTCAACGAACTCTTTCGGCTCTACGCCGGCGGCAAGATCAAACCCTACGTCGGCAAGACGTTCCCCCTGGCCGAGGCGGCCGCAGCCCACCACTTCCTCCACGACCGCAAGAACCTCGGCAAGGTACTCTTGCTCCCCTAGACATGGTTGATCGGTTTATCGGTCAATTGGTTTATTGACTTGACAACAAACCGGAAGCTGAGGATCGAGCCCGTTCAACCAAGCAACCGATCAACTGCTCAGTCGCGCGGCGCGACGTAGCCCCGGCGGGCGATGACGCGGTACGGGAGCGGGCGGCCATCGTCCCCCACGAGCGCAACGCGCACCGCGCGGAAGGCACCGGCGCGCGCCCGGTTCGTGGGCACGTAGCCCAGGCTGTAGGTGTGGCGGAGCCGCTCGCCGATCTCCTGGTAGGCAACGCCCAGTTCAGCCGACGTGCGCGGGAAGTAGGCCCGGCCACCGGTTTGCTCAGCGAAGGCCTTAAGGCGGGCGTCGGCAGCGGCAAACGCAGCGTCCGCTTCGGCTTGTCCCAAAACTTCGGGGCGGCCCCGCGCGCGCTTCCGCTTCCGACCCGCTTTCTCTTCCGGGGGCGCCCGCAGCAGACTTCCGGTGGCAATGGCAAACAGCGTAACCTGGCTGGCGGCCAACTTTTCCTCTACCACCGCGCGTGCCATCTGGCTACGGGTGTCGAGGCCCGTGCCTACCAGCAGCACCGCTTTGCGGCCAGGAATGGAATCCTCAGACGGCGCCAGCCAGTCAAGCGTCTGCGCCAGCGCATCAAAGAGGTTCAACTCCGCCACCCCGAGAGAATAGTCGAGGCTGCGGAGCTGGTTGCGGAGCCACGTTTTGTCTCGGGTGAAGCCGCTCACTACCTGCCAGTGCTGGTCGTAGCGGGCGAGGGCAACGGCATCGCCGGGCTTGAGGGAGTCGAGCAGGCGGTGCACGGCGTGCAGGTAGTCGCCGCGGATGAGGTAGACCGCCGGGCTGGTTTCTACCAGCAGCGCCAGCCTCAGCGGGGCTTCGATAGAGGCGAAGTGGCTGATGGCTTGCTCGCGACCGTCTTCAAAAACTCGGAAGTTGCGCTCGCCGAGCCCGCCGACAAACTGCCCGCGCCCATCCACCACCGCCACGTCCAGATTGACCAGCGCCACCTCCACCCGCAGCGCATAGGGCTTCTCCTGCTGCGCCCCAGCCGCAAAACTGCACAGCAAGCAGGCGAGGCAGACACAAGCGCCTGGAAGGACACTTAGGGGATGGCGGGTCACGGACGGGATGAACGGGCGTCGCTGACTTCGATTCCCTTGGGGGCGTAGTAGCCGCGGCGGTGGTAGAGTCGCACCTTGATCCGCTTGCCCTTCTCGTTCACGATTTTCAAGGGCTGGCCGTTGGGCGCCACCAGCTCGACTTTGAGCTTGTGGAACTTGCCATCGCGCTGGAAGTTCTTGGGCTGGTAGGCGAGCGTGTACTGGTTGCGCAGCATCGCTGCAATTTGTTCATAGATACCGGGGATTTCGCCCAGGAAGCGCGGGAAGTAGGCCCGGCCACCGGTCTGCTTGGCCAACTCTGTCAGTTGTCCCTTGGACACCAGGACGTTCATGCGCGTACTGGTATCGTTGTAGAGGTCAGCGTAGAGCTCGAGCGTCCAGCTCATGCCCAGGATAAAAATCGACACACCGCTTTCCGCCTCGCGCACCCGCCGCAGAGTTTCGTCCCAGCTATGCCGGCTGAAGGTGTTCAGCCCGGTCCCCACCAGCACAATCGAACGCTTCCCTTCCACGTCTCTCAGCCGCTCAAGAGTGTCGAGCAGCGCGTCGAAGGTATTCGCCTCGCGGAACCCGTACATGACTTCCAGGCGGCGCAGGGCCTCTGCGACCTTGCGCTTGTCACGGGTGAAGTCCACCAAAATCTCCGGCTTCAGGTGGAAGCCCACCAGAGCAATCCAATCGTCCTTCCGCAGCCGGTTCAGGAACAGGTAGGCAGCGTCCAACGTATCGTAGTAGACGCGCCAGAACTTGGGTGTGGTCTCGAGCAGCAGGACGGTGGTCAGCGGGGCTTGGCTGGGAGCAAACGAGGCAATGCTTTGCTCGACCCCTTCCTCCACGATGCGGAAATTCTCCTTCTGCAGATTGGGGATGAAGTTGCCCTTGCGGTCGGTGACCACCACGTCCACGCTCACCAGCGGCACATCGACCCGCATGGCAAAGCCTTCTTCCTCGGACTTCTGCTCCTTCGGCTTGAGGGGTCCTTTCTTCTGCTCGCTGGGAGGCGCCGGCTGCTGCGGGAGCGCCGCCGGCGCCCAGAGCAGTGGCAGCAGGAGCAGCCCCAGAACCAAAGCCTGGGTCAGCAACCAGCGATGTGGGACCCGATAGTGGCTCATCTCTACCTCCCCTTACGCATCTTGCCACGCCCCCCGTCCGCGGGTCAACCCGCCAGGGTGAAGCTGTGCTACTATGCGCCCTTCCGCACGCGCCCCATGACTGCCTCAGATTAGATGCCGGCGCGGGGCGCGCGAGTTCACCCGATGCTGCGCAAAGCCAAAATCGTCGCCACCATCGGGCCCGCCTCCCAGGAGCCCCTTCAGTTGCTGGCGCTGCTGGAAGCGGGCATGGACGTGGCCCGGCTGAACTTCTCCCACGGCGAGCACAGCCAGCACGCCCAGGTCATCCGCGAGCTGCGACGCCTGACCACCCCGCGCAAACGCTCCATCGCCATCATCGCCGACCTGCCCGGCCCCAAGATCCGTACCGGACGTCTCGAAGACGGCCAGCCGCTGGAGCTGCGCGCCGGACAACGGCTGGCGCTCACCGGCCAGAACCTGGTAGGGAACCGCGAGCGGATCAGCATCACCTATGCGGGGCTAGCGCAGGACGTCCGCCCGGGCAACCGCATCTTGCTGGCCGACGGCTTGATTGAACTGCGGGTACTGGAAACCCGGGGCCGGGAGGTGCTCTGCCGGGTGCTCAACGGCGGCACGCTGGGCGAGCGCAAGGGGGTGAACCTGCCGGGGACGAAGCTGAACATCTCTTCGCTCACCCCGCGAGACAAGAAGCACCTGCGCTTCGCCCTGAAACAGGGCGCGAACTACATCGCCCAGTCGTTTGTGCGCTCGGCCGACGATGTGCGCGAGCTGAAGCGGCTCATCCGGCGCGCCGGCTACGACACCCCGGTGCTGGCCAAAATCGAAAAACCCGAAGCGCTCCAAGACCTGGGCGCCATCCTCGAGGTGGCCGACGGCGTGATGGTGGCCCGCGGCGACCTGGGCGTGGAGATGAGCCCGGAGAAGGTGCCCGCGGCGCAGAAGGAAATCATCGCCCTGGCCAACAAGCGCGGCATCCCGGTGATCACCGCTACGCAGATGTTGGAATCTATGATCGAGAAACCGCGCCCCACCCGCGCCGAGGCCAGCGACGTCGCCAACGCCATCTTGGACGGCACCGACGCCGTCATGCTCTCCGGGGAAACCGCCGTCGGGCGTTATCCCCGCGAAGCGGTGGAAATGATGGTCAGGATTGTCCGGGAAGCGGAAGCCGCAGCCCCGCGGTGGCCCCACCGGCGCTCCCAGCAGACCCGGAGCGTGGCCGAAACCGTGGCGGAAAGCGTGGCCGTCGCCGCCGACCAGCTTCACATGACCGCCATCATCGTCTTCACCGAGAGCGGCTACAGCGCCCGGCTGGTTTCGAAGGCACGCCCCAGCCCGCCCATCATCGCCTTCTCGCCCCACCAGGAAGTGCGGCGGCGGCTGGCGTTGCTCTGGGGGGTGCGGCCGCGGCGCCTCAAGCGGGTGCGGGAGGTGGACTCGCTCACCCGCGAAGCCGAGCGCCGCCTGCGCGAAGAGAAGCTGGTGAAGAGAGGCGACGTCGTTGCCTTCGTCGCCGGCACCCCGCTCCACACCCGGGGCACCACCAACTTGCTCAAGTTTCACACCATAGGCCGGTAACCAGGATGGATTTTCCCGAGGTGGAGCAAGCGCGCGCGGTGCTCCGCCAGCGCTTGCCTGTAACGCGCTTGCTCCAAGCGCAGTCGCTGGGCCGCGCTGTGGGCGCTAGCGTCTATCTCAAGCTGGAGAGCGAGGCTCCCACCGGTTCCTTCAAGATCCGTGGGGCTTTCCACGCACTCTACCGGCAAACTCAACGCGGTCGGCTCGCCGGTGTGGTTACCTCGAGCACCGGCAACCATGGCGCCGCCGTCGCCTATGCCGCCCGCGTGCTGGGTCTGCCGGCAACTGTTTTTCTTCCTGAACATCCCAACCCAGTCAAACGCGCCCGCATCGCCGAACTGGGTGCGCGCATCCTCGAAGCCGGCCGCGACTACGACGCAGCCCGCGCGCACGCCGCCCACTATGCAGGCGAGCACGGCTGGTTCTTTCTGGAAGATGGGCGCGACCCGGACTTAACCACCGGTGCGGCCACGCTCGCCTGCGAAGTGCTGGAGCAGTTACCGGCGACCAACGCCATCTATGTTCCGGTCGGCGACTCCACTCTCATCCGCGGCGTGGCGTTCGCAGCCAAGCATCTCAACCCGAAAGTGCGCGTGGTGGGCGTGCAACCCGAGCGCGCCCCGGCCTACTACCGCTCGTGGAAAGAGCGCCGCGTCGTCACCACCGATACCTGTGACACCATCGCCGACGGCTTGGCGACCCGCTGCCCCACAGAAGAAAACGTGCAGGCGTTACGCGAGCTGGTGGACGCGATGCGACTGGTCGCGGAGGATGCCTTGCTGGGTGCCATCGCGCGCTTGCTCGTGGACGAACACACTGTGGCTGAGCCCGCTGGCGCCGCCGCTACCGCCGCCTTTCTCGCCAGCGGCCGGGCACATGCGGGCCAAACAGTGGTGCTGCTAGTTACCGGCGCCAACATCACGTCCGAGATTTTGCGCCAGGCGGTATTGGCAGGCTAGTTCCCCTCGTTCCCTCCAGACACGGTACAAACTCTTTTGGTAGGTGCGGGCTTTAGCCCTTGAAGTCGTCGCGAACAGGTTCTGGCAGCGCGCAAAACACTAGTGAATCCAGCGGTCGTGGGGATTCCGGCTTTCCCGCTCCTCGTGCTCGCTCATATAGACCTCGAACTTGCGGCGGCGGTGGCGGCGCCGCCAATCGTAGTAGCGCGACACTGTGCGGTAAAACATCCAGTCACCCCGCAAATACAGGTAGCCGAACAGCAGCCCGCCCAGATGAGCAGCATCAGCAATACCGGTGCCGGGGCCGCGCAGCGTCGAAAGAAACGCCATCACACCCAGGATCAAAACAAAGATGCGCGCGGGGATGGGGAACACCAGCATGACCAGGATGGGTGCATTCGGATAGAGCAGCCCGAAAGCGAGCAGGATGCCGTAGATGGAGCCGGAAGCACCAATGGTGGGAATAATGGCCGCACCTCCACCCCACAACAAGCTGACCGCCACGTTCAGTAAGCCCGCGCCGACGCCGGTCAGGAAGTAGTACTTCAGGAAGCGGCGGGGGCCCCAGTCGCGCTCCAGCATGCCACCGAACATCCACAGGATGAACATGTTGATAAAGAGGTGCCAGAAACCGCCGTGCAGGAATAAGTAGGTGACCGGCTGCCAGAGGTGGAAACCAAACAGGAAGCTCGTGGGCACCAAACCGAACCAGAGGTGGGTGGCACGCGCGAAGCCCGGTGAAACCGCGTCGACGAGCGCAATCAGCACGAACACGGCGGCGTTCAGGATGATCAGCTTCTTGACCACCGGGGTCAGCCCGTAGCCGAAACTGAAGCCCCCGTAGCCACGGTAGCTCGGCCCGCGCCAGCCGCCGGTGCGAAACCCGTAGCTCATCCCGCCAGCCTACGTCCAAGAGTCAAAGAGTGCAAGGACTAGCTGTGTCGAAGAGTAACAGAGTCGAAGAGTCCAAGTGTCACGCTGTACCCCGGGATAGTCGTTTGTTCTCTGGAGCGGTGCGCCTCAGGTACCTGATCAACTTGGCCAGACCCGCGCTGAGGCGCCGACAGTCGTCTACCACTCGGCTATACTGCGTCTCACCAATGTATCGCTGGTCAAAAGCTACGGTAATCTGCGCACGGACTTCACCACACGATCCTTTAGCGATCACAAGAGCTTGCGCGAAGGCTCGATCCGTGCCTCGTTCGAAGCCTTCCGCAATGTTTGACAGGATAGAGACTGCGGCGCGCCGCAGTTGGTCCCGCAGGCTGTGGTCGCGTGCGAAAGAAGAATTGCCGGTAAGGGTGTAGATGCGACTGGTTAGCGCACGGGCCTGCTGATAGACGTGAAGCTCCTCGAATTCTTTTGCCCCTTTCCCCTTTTTCGCTTCCACAGACTCTTTCACTCTGTAACCCTATGACTCTACGACTCTGTGACCCTTGGACCCCTAGCTTTCAAGCAGCCGCTTGCGGCCGACCCAGAAGAGGATGGCCGCGAGTCCCAAGAAGAATGCGACCGCCAGCAGATCGCTTGCGGCCAGCGCCGGCCAGAAGCGATCACCGATCGCGAAGGGTAACTCCCCCGGCGCCAGCGTCTCGCCCGCGCGCTGGGCGGCAGCCTCGAAACCGCGGCGGGCGGATTCCGCATAGGCTACCCCGAACAGGCCCGCAATCGAGCCGCCCGCAATCAACCCGGCGCCGAACAAGGCCCCGCTCGAGACTTCGCCCGTTTCCGCCTTACCCCGCAGCGACTTCTGCACCAGCCAGCTCACCACGCCCCCGAAGAAGATCGGCAAGGTGGTGGAAATGGGCAGGTAGGTGCCTACGGCAAAGGCCAGCGAGCGCACCCCGCACAGCTCCACCACCAACGCGATGAACACCCCCAACAGCACCAGCCCCCAGGGCAAGTTCTGCTTGAGGATGCCGTTGATCACCGTGGCCATCAACACCGCCTGCGGCGCTGGCAAATCAGGGGAGCCGATCCCGTGCTTGTGTTCGAACTCGACCATCCCCTTTTCCGGGCTGTAGTAGTAGGTGCCGTCGGGAATTTCCGCCGACCCCATGATGGTAATCATCTGGTAGGGCTGGCCCTCATAGGTAAGAGTGTCCACCACGCGGGCTTCGGCGGGAAGTGTGGCCAGAGGAATCTCCTGCCGCGTTACCTTCGTGTAACTGTCGTTGAGAGAAGTGAGCGTCCAGCCGATGACGGCCACCGAAGCCACCACACCCACGATCAGCGCCACCTGCTGCCGCCAGGGCGTGGCGCCCACCAGAAAACCGGTCTTCAGGTCCTGCGAGGTGGCGCCGGCGTTGGCGGCGGCGATGCAGACCACCGCCCCGATGGAAAGCGCCACCGCCGCGTAGTCCCCGCCGATCCAGCCTACGGCCAAGAACAGCAGGCTCGTAGCCATCAGGGTGGCGATGGTCATCCCCGAGATGGGGTTCGAAGAGCTGCCGATGATGCCCACGATGCGCGACGACACGGTGACGAACAGGAAACCGAAAACCACCACCAGCAGCGAGGAGACAAACCCCGAACCCAGGCCGGGCACCAACTCCCATTTCCACAGGAAGGCCCACACTGCCAGGATCAATACAATCGAGCCCAGGAAGACCCCGCCCAGGGGCAGGTCGTGCTCGATGCGCGTCCGGGCTTCGCCGCGCCCACCGCCGCCCAAGAGGTCGCCCAGGGCAGCGCGCAGCGAATCAATGATGGTGGGCATGGTACGCAGTAGCGTGATCAGCCCCGCCATGGTGACGGCCCCGGCGCCGATGGGCCGGATATATCTGTCCCAGACGGCCCAGGCGTCCATCTCGCTGATGGGCACGGTAGAGGGAAAGATGGGCCCGGGAATGCTCTGCCCGAAGAACGTGATCATGGGGATGAGCACCAGCCAGGAGAGCACGCTGCCGGCCACGATGATGCCGCCGATGCGCACGCCCAGGATGAAGCCCACGCCCAGATACTCCGGGGTGATGGCCGCCGCCAGTGTCGAGCCCGGAAACCACGTCGGCGCATAGGTGGGCACTGCCTTCCAGAAGCGGAGGCCTTCGTTGAGCAGTTTGTAGATCGCCCCCAGGCCGAAGCCCCAGAAGACGCGACCCGCGAACCGGCCCCCGCGCTCGCCCGCCACCAGCACGTCGGCGCACGCCGTGCCTTCCGGGTAGGTCAGCGTGCCGTGTTCCTTGACCACCAGGTAGCGTCGCAGCGGGATCATAAACAGCACGCCCAGACAGCCCCCGATGAGCGCGATCCAGAAGATGCGGGTGATTTCGAGCTGGTAGCCGAGAAAGATCAGCGCCGGCAGGGTGAAGACCACTCCGGCGGCGATGGACTCGCCTGCCGAACCCGCCGTCTGCACGATGTTGTTCTCCAGGATGGTCGCGCCAAAGCGCTTGAAGATGGCAATGGCCAGTACCGCGATGGGGATGGAGGCAGAAACCGTCAGGCCGGCCCGGAGGGCCAGATAGACAGTGACGGCACCGAAGGCCAGGCCAAAGAAGGCACCCAGGATGACTGCCTTCAGGGTGAATTCAGGTGGTGTCTGCTCGGGCGCAATGAAGGGCTTGAACTGCCCCGGCGGTGCGGTCGAACTCCAGCCCGCCTGCTGACTCGGCTCTGCCATTTGTCTCTCCTCTTCCCCGGTCGCCGCTGCCACCGGGCGCGAATGGTACTGCCGCGAGGTGCGGGCACGCTAGCACGCAGGCAACGCGACTGGCAAGCCCTTGTACTCGTCCACATGATTGGTGACACTTTCCGGGAAGGAACGCACCCTTGACATCCTGCAAGGCCTTAAGAAATCGGGACGGTAAGGAAGGGGGGGTATCAAGAAAGAAGACAGGCACTTAGAGAAAAAGAAACGGCAGTCCAGCTAAGCATCAAGGAGTAGGTGTCAGAACTGCCCCGGGCTGCGGGGATTGGCCTTCTTGAGTGTCACCCATCATTCTGAACGAGTACAGCCCCGTAGCCCTGGCCTGCAGCCTTTCTGTCACCCCGAGCGGAGCGAGGGGTCTGCTTGTTTACAAGCGGATTCCTCCCCGTACGGGTCGGAATGACAGAATGTGGAGCGGCAGGGCGCCCCGCAAAAAGCGCCGGGTCTCCGCTACGCTCCGACAAGGCCTTGCCCTGCCCTAGCCGCCGCGCGGGCAGAAGAGTTCCATGCGCTGCCAAACGGCCCGGGCAAGTCGCTGGCGCAGGTCGCGCGGGCTGAGGCGCGCGGCCTGGAGGTCGAGCAGGACAAGGTCGCGCGGCGCGAGCGCGCATGCATAGAGGTCGCCGTGGTGGTAGTAGGAATAGTCGCGGTAGGAAGGCGACTTCATCTGCGCGAACGCGAGCAAGAAGTCCCAGAAACTCTCCCGGCGAAACCACCGCCGCCGCGCAGCCGTTGTGGGGTCGAGCGTCAATGTATGTGGGATGGGCTGGTCGCCGCTGGCCAGCATCACCCAGGTGCAGACCTCCGGGCGGAAAGGGCGCGCAGGGTCAGGGTCGGGAAACTCCGCCAGCACGGCGGCGAGTACACCTGCGTCCAGCGCAATGCCGTCCCACCAGTAGCGGTAAGTGTTGTAAGTGCAGGTGCCACTGCGGAGGATTGCAGCCACGCGCACAGGGTTCTTGCCGGTGGTAGCAAGAATCATGTCAACCAGCTCGTGCAGCGTGAAGCTCTGCCCCAGCACCGGCCGCGTGTCCACATAGCCCGCCACCTCCTCGGTCAACCGAACCGGAATTCTCTGCGGTACTCCCATCGCGAGCTTGCGAATGTTCAGCCCAGCGGCTTCGGCCTCTGGGTGAATCAGATATGAGTGAGGCCAGCAGGCTTAGCCAGAACCTGTTAGCCGCGCACGCGCAAGTTCGTTGACCCGCTTGCCATCCACGTTCTTGCCGGCCAAGCGGCTCATGACGACTTTCATCACCTTGCCCATCTCTTTTACCGAGCTGGCTGCCGTTTCGGCCACGGCTTCTTCAATCACGCGGCGAATCTCCTCCTCGCTCACCGCCGCCGGTAGATAGCTTTCCAGAATGGCAATCTCATTCTCCTCCTGCGCGGCGCGGTCGCCACGCCCGCCCTTCCGGTACTCTTCCACCGCCTCGCGCCGCTGCTTGACCAGCAACTTCACCACTGCCAACGCATCGGCGTCGTTGAGCGCGCCCTGCTTCTCCACTTCGCGGTTGCGCAGCGCCGTCTTCAGCATCCGCAACACGCTCAGCCGGACCTCGGCCTTCGCCTTCAGCGCCGCCGTCAGCTCACTCTGGATTCGTTCTGTGAAGCTCATCTGCGTCAGGTAGAATAGCGGACAGTAAGAAGCCGAGCAAGGCCACACGGCTTCACAAGCGGCTGGTTTGGGTAGGGCAGGGCACCCAAGAACGGTGGTGGGATGACGAAAGTCGTTGTTAGCGATCCGATTGCTCCGCGCGGGCTGGCGTTGCTGCGGGCGGAGGGTTGGCAGGTGGTCGAATGTAAAGCCAGTCCGGCCGAGAAGTTCGCGGCGGAACTGGCTGAAGCCACCGCCTGGATTCTGCGCTCGGGCACGCGCGTCACCGCCGAGGTGCTGGCGCGCGCGCCCCAGCTCAAGGTCATCGGGCGCGCCGGCATCGGCACCGACAACATTGACCTCGACGCCGCTACGCGCCGCGGCGTGCTGGTAATGAACACGCCCGGCGGCAACGCCGTCAGCGTCGCCGAGCACACCTGTGCGCTGCTGCTGGCGCTGGCACGCCATGTGCCCGCCGCCAACCAGTCGGTCCACAGCGGTGCCTGGGAGAAGCCGCGCTTTACCGGAATTGAACTGAAGGGCAAGACGCTCGGCATCATCGGGCTGGGCCGCATCGGCACCGAGGTGGCGCGGCGGGCGTTGGCTTTCGAGATGGAAGTGCTGGCGCACGACCCCTTCGTCGCCGCGCCGCTGGCACGGGAGTTGGGCGTGCGCCTGGTCGGGCTGGACGAGTTGCTCGCACAAGCCCATTTCATCACCTTGCACGCGGGCCTCAGCCCGGCCACCAAGCGGCTGCTCCGGCGTGAGACTCTGGCGAAGACCAAGCCCGGTGTCCGCATCGTCAACACCGCCCGCGGCGAGCTGATTGACCAAACCGCGCTGGCGGAAGCGCTCCAATCCGGCCAGGTGGCCGCTGCGGCACTCGATGTGTTTCCCCAGGAACCGCCGCGCACCTCGCCCTTGCTCCGCTTCCCGCAGCTCATCGCCACGCCGCACATCGCAGGCTCGACCGAGGAAGCGCAGGAAGAGGTCGGCTGGCGCATCGCCCAGCAGGTGCGCGACTTCTTACAGGAAGGTATCATCCGCAATGCGGTCAACCTGCCCACGCTTTCCGCCGAAGAGTACCGCCGCACACGACCCTACCTGGAACTGGGCGAGCGGCTGGGCTCGTTTCTGGCCCAGATTGCCCCGGGGCACATCAGCCGCGTAAGTTTGCGCTACGCGGGCGAGGTAGGCGAGTTGAACACGAACCTGGTGCGCAACGCGGTGCTGAAGGGTGTGTTGAGCCGCCTGGTGAGCGAGCCAGCGAACCTGGTGAACGCAGGGACGCTAGCGAGCGAGCGCGGCATCAGCCTCGAGGAGGCCACCGTGCGCCGCACGCAAGGCTTTCCGAATACGCTCGGCGTCACCCTGCACGAAGATCCCTCGACTCCGCCCTTCGACTCCGCTCAGGGCAAGCTCGGGACAGGCGCTGAGGCGACCGGCAGACGCCAGGCCCCGCCAGCCCCGCCTTTGGCGGGGCCAACGGCGGGGCAGGTTTCCATCGAAGGTACGCTGTTGCACGGCGCCGAGGCGCGCATCCTGGCGGTAGACGAGATCGAAATCGAAGCCCCGCTCGCCGGCCGGTTGATCTTCCTCCGCAACCGCGACATCCCCGGCGTCATCGGGCAGGTGGGCACGCTGCTGGGCAACCGCAACATCAACATCGCCAGCTTCGCCCTCGGCCGCCAGGAGGACGCCGTCGTCGGTGGCCCCGAAATTTCGGGGGGTTCGCCCGGCCCGGGCGGTGGCGGTGAAGCCCTGGCGGTGATCCGCGTGGACACGCCGGTGCCTGAAGCGGTGCTCGACGCCTTGCGCCGCCTGCCCGCCATCACCTTCGCCCAACTCGTCGAACCCTTACCTGCGAAACCACGGATACACACAGATAAACGCGGATGAGGCCCTCAGCGGCCTGCCTGCGGCAGGCAGGCTATAGCCGTTTTTTTTCTTTTCCCACCCGAGCGGCACGGCTAAAGCCGTGCCCTGACGGGGCTAAAACCCGTCCCTGCCAAAATCACAGATTAGCCTTTGATGACGCCAATCGGTTTCAGGCGGGCGACTTTTTTGGAGATGCCGGCGGCGTGGACGACGTCGATGACGGCGTCAATGTCCTTGTAGGCTTCGGGGATCTCCTCAGCGATGCCCTCCC
>JBHIAG010000036.1:0-19615 GCA_046758465.1 Terriglobia bacterium
AGGCGGGGCTGGCGACTTCCTTGCCCACGCCTTTCCAGGAGGCCTTCGCCCGCTCTCGCTGTTTTTCCAGCTCTGCCTGAAATTCTTGGTCTGCATCCGCGGCTACTTCCCAGCCATGTTCTTGTGCCAGGTCGCGGACGAAATCCGGCCGCAGCCCAAGTGTGTCGTAAGCGAAGAAGAGGTCAGTGCCCCGGAGTTCGATTGGATTAGGTTTGATGAGCATCATCATTTCGGGAGGAGGGGTCTGTATTCTTTGTGCTACGGGATATTTTTCCTCTAGGAATCCTGCGAACCGGTCAACGGCAGGGACAACCAGGCGGGCGTATTTTTCCTCTTCGCTTTTGACGACGGTGGCGATGCGCTGAATGGAATCAAGGACTTCAGGATAGGGTTCGCGCATCAGGTCGGCGACCTGGCCCACCATTTCGAACAGGAAGGGCCGATCGAGTCCGAGGCGGCGGCCGTGGTCAATGGCGCGGCGGAGAATTTTGCGCAGGACGTAGCCACGGCCTTCATTCGACGGCAGGACGCCGTCGGCGACGAGGAAGGCGGCGGCGCGGCTGTGGTCGGCGATGATGCGGAGCGCCGTGTCGCTTCGGGTGTCTGTCCCGTAGCGGGTATTGGCCATGTCCGCGGCGCGGGCAAGCAGGGGGCGGAAGAGGTCGGTGTCGTAGTTGCTAATTTTTCCCTGGAGCGCGGTGGCGGTGCGCTCGAGTCCCAGGCCGGTGTCGATGGAGGGTTTGGGCAGCGGGGTCAGCTGGCCGCTCGCGTCGCGATTGAACTGCATAAAGACCAGGTTCCAGAGCTCGACGTAGCGGCCACACTCGCAGGGGAACCGGCAATCCTGGTGGCCGAGTTCGCTGGCGGCGGGGCCGAAATCGTATTGAATCTCCGAGCAGGGGCCGCAGGGGCCGGTGTCGCCCATTGCCCAGTAGTTTTCTTCCTCGCCCAGGCGGGCGATGCGTTCGGCCGGGATGCCGACTTCTTTCTGCCAGAGGGAGAAAGCCTGGTCGTCTTCGCGGAAGACGGTGATGTAGAGCTTGTCTTTCGGCAACTTCCAAACCGCGGTGAGCAACTCCCAGGCGTAGGCGATGGCCTCGCGCTTGAAGTAGTCGCCGAAGGAGAAGTTGCCGAGCATCTCGAAGAAGGTGTGGTGGCGGAGGGTGCGGCCGACGTTTTCGAGGTCGTTGTGCTTGCCGCCGGCGCGCACACACTTCTGGGCGCTGGCGGCGCGGGAGTAGTCGCGCTCCTCGAGGCCCAGGAAGGTGTCTTTGAACTGGTTCATGCCGGCGTTGGTGAAGAGCAGGGTGGGGTCAGCGTGGGGCAGCAGCGGGCTGGAGCGGACGACGCGGTGGCCGCGCTGGGCGAAGAAATCGAGAAAACTTTTGCGGATCTCGTGTCCGGTCATCCGAAATGCTACCCGAACCTTCGGGTTCACTTGTTTTCCGCCTCTTGCTTGCCGTGCGCCCGAGGCGACTCTGCTTCCGGCGGAAAAGGCTCTTCGAGCGGCTGACGTCCCGAAACTTCGGGACGCCGCAATTCGCGCAGTATTATCGCAGACGAAAAACCGGCCCGCAACAAACTCCGATAGGCACTGCGCAGAACTTTTTTCGGGTACGGCGGCCGGTGGGAACGCAGGCGACGCTCGAGGCGTGCCCGCACCAGGGCGGCCTCGTCCCGCTCGGCGGGAAAGACTTCGGCCAGCGCGGCGGCGATGAATTCTTCCGCCACGCCTTTCCGGCGGAGTTCCCACGCGATGCGGTAGTGCCCGAAGCGTTTGGCGCCGGCCGCGTAGGTGGCGAACTGGAGGGCAAAGCGGCGGTCGTCGAGCAGGCCTGCGGCCGTGAGGCGCTGGAGGACGGCGGCGACGGCCGGGGGTTCGGCGGCGCGGCGCACGAGCCGTTGGCGGAGCTCGGCGGTGGACTGGGCGTGCCGGCTGAGGGAGCCGAGGGCGTATTCGTAGAGCTGGGTTTCTGCCAGCCGTTGGGGAGGCCGGTAGCGGCGGTTGGCGCTAGCTGCCGCGCTCAAATTCGCTCATCGCGCGCTCCATATCCTCGCGAGCGGCGTCCGCAGCCGAGCGAATTCCCTGAACGCGCAGCTTGAAGTCGTCTACGTTGGAGGCGCGCAGCAGAGCTTCCTCGTAGGTGATGAGCCCGTCCGAGTAGAGGTCGTAGATCGACTGGTCGAAGGTCTGCATACCGTACTGGGAGGTACCGGCAGCGATAGCGTCGCGGATTAGGCGAGTCTTGTCCGGGTTGATGATGCAATCCCGGATATAGGCGGTGGTGATGAGAACCTCCACGGCCGGGGCGCGGCCGGTGCTGTCGGCGCGGTTCACCAGGCGCTGGGAGATGATAGCGCGCAGGGTAGCCGCCAGTTGCAGGCGAATCTGCTTTTGTTCAGGGGGCGGGAAGACGGTGATGATGCGCTGAATGGTCTCGGTGGCGTCAACGGTATGGAGGGTGGAGAAGACGAGGTGGCCGGTTTCGGCGGCGGTCATGGCGGTGGCAATGGTTTCGTGGTCGCGCATTTCGCCGACGAGAATGACGTCGGGATCCTGTCGCAGGGCGGCCCGCAGGGCGGTGGAGAAATTGACGGTGTCCACCTCGACCTCGCGCTGGTTGACGAACCCTTTCTTGTCCCGGTGCAGGAACTCGATGGGGTCTTCGATGGTGATGATGTGGTCGGAGCGGGAGGAGTTGATGCGATCGATCATGGCGGCGAGCGTAGTGGACTTGCCGCTGCCGGTGGTGCCGGTGACGAGCACCATGCCGCGCTGTTCCTCGCAAATTTTGTCGATTACCTTCGGCAGGTGGAGTTCGTCGACGGTTTTGATTTTGGTGGGGATGACACGCAGCACCATGCCGACGTTGCCCCGCTGCTGGAAGATGTTGACGCGGAAGCGGCCCAAGCCCGCCACGCCATAGGCCATATCAAGCTCGGCAGTCTCCTTGAACTTTTGCTTCTGCCGATTCGTCATCATGCTGAAGGCCATCGAAAGCATATCTTCCGGGGTGACGCGGGACTGCTCGCTGAGCGGGGCGAGATGGCCCTCGATGCGGAGGTAGGGGTGGTTGCCAACCTTGAGATGGAGGTCGGAAGCTTTGCGTTCGACCGCAGTGCGGAGCAGCTCATCAATGTTCATGGGTCTGCCTCACTGGCCTGCTGCGGTATACCGGCTTGGGGACAAGCACTGGCGCACTTAACCTACACCCTAGCACAACCCTGGGGCGGTGTCAACGCGCCGGTCGGGCTGGGTGGGGAGAGCGGGACCGGGCACTTGACACCGCCCGCCGGGAGGACTATCTTTCTTTATAAGTTAGAATAAGTATAAATAATTTGAGGAGGTGGTGCACCATGGGAAAAGTGGCACGCGAGGTTGTTGAAAAAGCTGGTGTGAACGTTGACGAGCTGGTCAAGAAACTGGTTCGGGCGGCCGCGGCCGAATTCACGACGTACTACTATTACACCATCCTGCGGGTGAACGCGATCGGATTTGAGGGCGAGGGTTTGAAGGAGATCATTGAGGATGCCCGCATCGAAGACCGCAACCACTTCGAGGCTCTGACGCCGCGCATCTACGAGCTACGGGGCAGTCTTCCGCGGGACATCAAGGACTTCGCCAAGGACGCGGCCTGCCCGGACGCCTACCTGCCCAAGGACCCCCGCAACATGCAGGAGATGCTGAAGGTGTTGGTCGAGGCCGAGCGGTGTGCGATCCGGGTCTACACCGAGATCTGCCAGATGACGGCGGGGAAGGATCCGCGCACCCATGACCTGGCGCTCGCCATCCTGCACGAGGAAGTGGAGCACGAAGCCTGGTTCTCGGAGTTCCTGGGCGAAGGGCCTTCCGGACACTTCCGTCGGGGTGCGCCGGGCGAGTCGCCTCACACGAGCCGCTTCCTGGTGGTTCCCAAGAGCTAGTTCCGGTCCGTCCGGGGTTTGGGTTGACAGATATGGTATCAGCCTCGGAGAGCGGGGCTCGCTGGGTGTGCGTGGCGCGTACGGGCGACGTCTCTCCGGGGCAGGTCCAGCGGGTGGAGAGCGAGGGCTGGGTGCTGGCTTTGGTAAACCATGAGGGAAAGTTCTACGCATTCCATGCTGTCTGTCCCCATCGGGGTGGACCGCTCGACCAAGGGGAACTGTGGCCCGGTACGCTGGAGTGTCCCTGGCACCGCCACCGTTACGACCTTGCCACCGGGGCCAATGTCTATCCCCGCAGTGTCTATCCGGAGGATATGCCGCAGCTCGAAGAAAAAGTGGGCGCGGCGCGGGTCTTCCCGGTGGAGGTGCGGGGCGATCGCGTTTTTGTCGGTTTGCCGGCGGCTGGGCGGGGCTAGCGGGTGGCAGGGACGGGCCCCGATGAAATCGGGGCAGGCTGTTTGACCGGGGTGAGCCAGGCGTAGCGGTCGGGTTTGGCGCCGCTGGTGATGCCGAAGAATTCCTCCTGGAGCCGCCGGGTGATGGGGCCGGGCACACCCTGGCCGATAGCGATTTTGTCGATGGAGCGGACGGGCGTGATCTCGGCGGCGGTGCCGACGAAGAAGACCTCGTCAGCGAGGTAGAGCTCTTCGCGGGGGATCTGGCGTTCGACGACGGGGATGTCGAGGTCACGGCCGAGAGTGATGACGGCATCGCGGGTGATGCCGGGCAAGATGGAGTTCGCCAGCGGGGGCGTGTAGGCGGTTGCGTTGCGGACGATGAAGATGTTTTCGCCGCTGCCCTCGCTGACATACCCGTAGGCATCGAGTGCGATGCCTTCCACGTAGCCGTTGACGAGCGCTTCCATCTTGATTAACTGCGAGTTCATGTAGTTGGCGGCGGCCTTGGCCATGGCGGGCAGGGTATTGGGCGCCATGCGCGCCCAGGAGGAGACGCAGACATCCACGCCCTTCGCGTGCGCGTCTTTGCCCAGGTAGCTGCCCCACTGCCAGCAGGCGATGAAGACCTCAATCGGGGCTTTGAAGGGGTTGACGCCTACCTGGCCGTAGCCGCGCAGCACAACCGGGCGCAGGTAGCATTGGCTGAGTTTGTTGACGCGCACCACCTCGACCGCAGCCTGCATCAACTCGTCCACCGAGTAAGGCAACTCGATGCGATAAATCTTGCAGGAGTCGAGCAGCCGCTGCATGTGTTCTTTGAGGCGGAAGAGGGCGGGCTCCTGGGGGGTGGCGTAGCAGCGGATGCCTTCAAACAGCGCCGAACCGTAGTTGACCACATGTGAGACCACGTGGATGGTCGCCGCATCCCACGGAATCAGTTTCCCGTTGTGCCAGATTTTTTCCGATTTCTGCACTGGCATTGGTCACACCTCATGCACTCGGATTGCCCCGAGGCCAGGCCCCGGAGTCCTACGCCGCTGAGTGATTCTGCCCGTGCTTACCCGAAGCCAACCGGAAGGATTGCATATGAGTTCCGTGGCACCGTTGCCTTACACCTGGATGCTGCGCTGAACTCATTGGGAGCGTCCTGCATGGACCTCGTGCGATGTCCCTTACCCGCCCGGGAAAACGTACAACACAGGTTGCCGAAAGGCAAGGGGCAAATTGGCCCGCCGAAGGCGGCAGAGGAAGAGACGAAGCGCATGCGCTGCTGCAAGCAAGGGCGATTGCGCGCATACTGCAGGTTGTGTCAGAAGTCTCGCAACCCCAACTGGGCTCGAGACCATCCTAGTGAGCGGTTGCAAAAGACGGGCGAAGGCGAGTGAGCCGATGACAGCAAGGACAACGATGAGCACGGCAAAGTACCGAATCCTGGCGAGCACGCTGGCGGCGCTTGTGGTCATCGCGCAGGCTGTGCCGGCGGCGGCCGACCGCACCCGGCTCAAGCCGGGGATGAATTTCTTCAAGCCCGCGCAGGACATCGAGCTTGGCCGTGAAGCCGCTGCGGAAGCAGAAAGGCAACTCCCGCTGTTGCGTGACGCGGGCGTGAATGCCTACCTGAACCGCCTGGGCCGGCGGTTGGCCGCGCACGTACCTGGACACGACTTTCCCTATCAGTTCAAAGCCATCAACGCGGGCGCCATCAACGCCTTTGCGCTCCCCGGGGGTTTCATCTACATCAACCGCGGTACCATCGAGGCGGCCGACAACGAGGCGCAACTCGCCGGCGTCATCGCCCATGAGATTGGCCACGTGGCGCTGCGCCACGGTACCAACCAGCTTTCGAAGGCCATCCTTTGGCGTGCTCCGCTGATGGTGTTGGGCGGTGTGTTCGGCAGCGGCAGCGGGAGCTTGGCCGGACAACTTGCCCAGCTCGGCATTGCCGTGGGCTTCAGCGCGGTGTTTCTCAAGTATTCGCGCACCGCCGAAACCCAGGCCGACATCATGGCAACGCAAATTCTTTACGACACCGGCATCGAACCCAAAGAGATGGCGGTCTTTTTCCAGAAGCTTGAGCGCGCCGGTGGTGGTGGTGGCATCGAGTTTTTTTCGAACCACCCGAGTCCGAAGAATCGCGTCAAGCGCGTCGAACAGGAAGTTGACAAGCTCGGCACCAAGGCCGACTTACAGCGCGACTCGGAAGAGTTCCACGCCGTTCGCAGTCGCCTCAAGAGCCTGCCGCCTCCACCCCAGCGGGGCGAGCGAGCTCGGTCCGAAGCTGCTGAGCCCAGCGGACAGCCGGCACCTCCCTCGGCACGGTTCCGGGACTACCGCGCCCCCGAGTTTAGCCTCGCCTACCCCGACAACTGGCAGGCCTACGAAGAGGGCCCGGGCGTAGTGATCGCGCCGGACGGCGGCATTATCGAGGCGGAAGGCGGCGGGGGCGCGATTGCCCATGGCGTTATCGTGAACCTCTACGAACCCGACGACCCGGATGTCTCCCTCGAAGAGGCCACCGACCACCTGCTCGACGCTATCCGCACGTCCAACCCCGACATGCGCGAAGTTTCCCGCCACCACACCCGCCTGGCCGGCCAGTATGCCCTCTCCGTCCATCTCGTCGGCCCCTCCCCGCGGCGCGGCGAGCATGAAATTGACTGGCTCCTGACCCTGAAACACCGCAACCGCCTCTTCTACCTGATCTGCATCGCTCCCGAGAAAGACTTCTCCGACTACAAACCTAGCTTCCAGGGCCTCCTCGACTCCCTCCACCTCCGCTAACCGGGTGTATCGGTTTATTTGTTTACTGGTGATTGGCACCGGCCGGTGGCTCCAACGACCCTGCCCGTCCAACCCAGTGGCCCCTGCCACTGGGGGGGGCACCACCCCGTTTACTGTGCCAGCAGGAGGGCGGCAAAAATGTCAATGCCGCGCCAGAAATGTCCCAAGCGCAGGTTCTCATTCGGGCTGTGCTGGTTGTTGTCGAAATTGACGATAGGCACGCCAATGATGGGAATCTGCAACCACTCAAACAGGTGCGACGGCCCGCTGCCCCCAAGCGTGGGCAGCTTCACTACACTGCTGCCCGCGGCCCGTTCCACCGCCCGCGCCACCACCCGCGCAATTGGCAAATCGAGCGAGGTCCGCACGGCGTTGTACCCCTCGCGCTTTACCACTCGCGCGATGCGCGCGTGCGTGCGCCGCGCGGCTTCGGTGGGTTCCTGCTTGGTGACGGTGTAACCCTGTCGACGGATATGCGCGACGATTTTCTGAAACATGCGCTCGTGGTCGGTGCCCTTGACCAGGCGCACGTCAATCGCCGCCGTTGCCGTCGCCGGCACAATGGTTCGTGCTTCCTCGCCCACCCACGCGCTCTCCAGTCCCCGAATGTTGAGCGAGGGCAAATGGATGAGTTCGTCTAGCCGCCGCCCTCTCCCTTCGGGCTGGGCGAATCCGTAACGTTGCCGCAATGCTTCGTCGAGGTTGGGAATCGCGGCAATGGCTAGCCGCTCGCTGGCCGTCAGCGGCGTCACGTCGTCGTAGAAGCCCTCGATCAGCACCGTGCCCTCGGCGTCCTTCATCGTCGCCAGCAGTTGCGCCAGGCGCATGGCGGGGTTGGGCGCCCAGTTGCCGTAGTGGCCGCTGTGCAGCGGCACGCGCGGCCCGTAGACGGTAATGTCCAGCGTCATGATGCCGCGGTTGCCGAAAAAGACCGTGGGCTGGCCGCTCGGGTGCACCGGCCCGTCGGCGATGATGACAACGTCAGCGGCTAGACGTTCGGCGTACCGCTCGATGAACTCGTGCAGGTAGGGCGAGCCTTGTTCCTCTTCACCGTCGAAGATGAACTTCAAGTTCACGCTGGGCTCGAGCCCCTGCGCCCGCAGGGCATCGAGCGCGGCCAGCAGCGCCACGATGGGTGACTTGTCGTCGGCGGCTGAGCGGGCGTAGAGGCGCCAGTTGTCGTCGTAGGGAGTATCGCCGGCGGGGAAGGGAATCGTGCTCCAATCGCCCGCCACCCCGCGGCGCAGCACCGGCTTGAAAGGCTCCGAGTTGATCCACTTCGCGGGGTCCACCGCCTGGCCGTCGTAGTGGCAGTAGAAGAGGATGGTGCGGGTGGCGCCGGGCTTGCCCGCATTCGGGGGCACGCGTAGCTCGCCATAGATCACCGGGCTACCGCTCGTTGCCACGGCTGCTGCCTGAATGCCCCGCCGCTCCATCTGCGCGACCAACCATTCCGCGTTGCGCCAGATGTCCTCCTCATTGTTGGCCACATTGGGCAGCGCGAGAAACTCCACCAGGTCGTTGATAATTTCATGCGCGTGCGCCGCCCGCCACCCCCGCACCCCATCCAGCGGGTCGGTGACCGGCTCTTGGGGTGTGGCTACTAGTGGCAGCAAAAAAATGAACCCTAATTGTAGGAGTCGCACGGCAATGGCCATTGGTTCCTCCTGCGGCTGGATGTTGTGCCGTCTCTACCCACTTTTGATTAGTCCTAGCCCGATGCTCATTAAGATGCAGCCAAGCACAAGTACAACCGACCAAGGGTCAAGGGGTTCGGCCTGTAACAAATCCGCTACTGCACGCACCGCCGTAGCGACGACCAGAGCTCCGCCAAAGTATAAAAGGCCTTGGCCAATATTTTTTCTCATTGGCGTACTCCTTCTGAGGAGAGAAGCTCGTGCTGCATTAGAGTCACGGCGCTTGCTCAGACTCGGCTACAATCGTAGCAGAATTGAGCGAGGTGAAGCTGATGATGCGCGTGGCGCTCGGGTTGATGGTTCTCAGTTTGCTGCTGGCAGCAGGGCCGCCAGCGCGGGTGACAGTGGGGGCGGAAACCGATGCGGCGGCGTTTGACGCGTCGTGGTCGCAGGCGGCGCTGTGGGACGACGGGCAGGCGGAGGTGGGGCTCTACGAGGCGCGGCGGCCGCAGTACGGCAAGCTGCGCAGGTTCGAAGCCTTGCTGATTGTGGTCAAGGAAGACTTCAATCCCAAGCTGCACGTCAAGGCCGACCCGCCCTACGCGGGCAAGGCGCTGCTGCCTGTGCTCAAGCTCAACTTCGTGCAGAGCTACTGGACTGAGAACTATCCCTACCATTTTCTTACCAGCGTCTTTGTGCGGCGCGACGACCCGACGCGGCTTGTCAAACTGACCACCAGCAGCCAGGAGTGGTGCGGCAACACCTTCAAGGAAGTGAAGGCTTGGAGGCGTCCGGCGGAACTGGTCTTCCACTCCTACTTCGACGGCGAGGGCGATGGGGTGCGGCAGCTCGACCTGCGGCCCGGCGACCTGCTGGAAGACCAGCTCCCGCTTGCCCTGCGCGGGCTGCGCTTTGCTCCGGGGGTGCGCGTTCGTACCCGCTTGTATCCCAGTATTGTCTCGAACAGTCTCCGTATGCCCCTCGCGTTTCGTGCGGCCGAGATTCGCGTTGTTGGCGAGGAAGTTGTCAGGACGCCCCGCGGCCGGGCTCAGGCCTGGCGCGTTGAAGTCGAGGCGGGAAAGCTAAAGCAAACCTACTGGTTTGCCTCCGCCGAGCCGCACGAGCTGCTGAAGATGGAATCCTCCGACGGCAGGGAACTCGTCTTGAAGCAGCTCACGCGCAAGCCCTACTGGGGCGTTCCGACCTACATCCCGGACGACGTCCGTCCTCGGCGCGGGCTTGGCCGCAGTCGGCCGAAGTAGCCGACGATGGCCCTGACCAAGGCAGGGATGGTGTGGGGGTTCGACGTAACTGCCACGCGCCAGCCGAGCCGACGCACCGTCGCCGCCGTTACCGGCCCGA
The DNA here is from genome assembly GCA_046758465.1 of Terriglobia bacterium. GTDB lineage: Bacteria > Acidobacteriota > Terriglobia > Acidiferrales > 2-02-FULL-67-57 > JBHIAG01. Next base: position 10,103 of record JBHIAG010000036.1, read on the forward strand.
TGGCGGCAATCGCCATGTCCCGCAGCACGCGCCGCGCTTGCCGCCGTCCCAGCAGCGCGGCAAAATTCCGCGCGGTGGAAGAACTGGTGAACGTGATTATGTCGGGCCGCTGTTTCGCGAACAGTTTGCGCGCCGCCTGGCGGCTTTTCACCGCCAGCACCGTCTGATAGACAGCTACCACGTCCACCCGTGCGCCCCGTCGCTGCAACTCCCGCGGCAACACCTCGCGCGCCGCTGCCGCCCGTGCCACCAGTACCCGCTTGCCACGCCAGCGCACCCGCCCGAACGCCGCGACCAATCCTTCGGCGCGAAATTCTCGCGGCACCACATCAGCCACGACGCCCTGCCGCCGCAAGGCTTCCGCTGTCGCCGGCCCGATGGCGGCAAGCTTCGCCTGCGCCAGGGCGTGCGCGTTTTTGCCTGCTCGCTTGAGCCGCGCGAAAAAGTTTTCAACCCCGTTCGCACTCGTGAAGACGACCCAATCGTAGCTCCCGAGTCGGCACAGCGCGGCGTCGAGCGGCTGCCAGCTTGGCGGCGGAGCGAGCGCGATGGTCGGCAGCTCGTGCACCACCGCGCCTTGCGCTTCCAGCGCCGCCCGCAAACTACGCGCCTGCTCGCGCGTCCGTGTGATGACAATCCTGCGCCCGAGAAGCGGCTTGTAGACTTTGCTTGGTTTCTTTCCCATCGGCTTCAAGCCGCGCCCGGCGGTTCAAGGCTCCTCGAAGCAGCACGGATCGTCGCCAGAATCTCCTCCGCACCTTGCGCCAGCAACTGCTCGGCGAGCCGATGGCCCAGCGCTTCGGCTTGTGCGGTTGGCCCGGCCAGCGTACCGCGCACGGCGGCGGCGCCGTCCTGGGCCGCGACCAACCCTAGCAGGCGCAGCTCGGTGCCGGCGATGCGCGCGTGCGCGCCCATCGGCACCTGGCAGCCGCCCCCCAGCCGTTCCAAAAACGCGCGCTCGGCGGCCGTCGCCGTCGCCGTTTCCGCATCGTGTAACGCCACCAGCACAGAGCGAATGGCTGCGTCGTCGGCCCGCACCTCGATTCCCAGCGCCCCCTGGCCAATCGCCGGCAGCATCTCCTCCGGCTCAAAGACCTGCGTCGCGCGCTGCTCCCAGCCCAGCCGCTTCAAGCCCGCCGCTGCCACTACGATGGCGTCGTAGTGTCCGGCGTCGAGCTTGCGCAGCCGCGTGTCGAGGTTGCCCCGGAGTGGTTCGATGACGAGGTCGCCGCGCAATTGTTTCAACTGCACCTGCCGCCGCAAGCTGCTCGTGCCGACCCGAGCCGCCGCTGCTAGCTCCGCAAACTGCTGCCCGGCGCGGCTTACCAGCGCGTCGCGGGGATCTTCGCGCCGCGTCACCGCACCCAGCGTCAATCCCGGCGGCAACTGCGTGGGCAGGTCTTTCAAGCTGTGCACGGCCAGGTCAATCCGGCCGGCGAGCAACGCTTCCTCGATCTCTTTCGTGAACAGTCCTTTGCCGCCCACCTGCGCCAGCGGCACGTCGGTAATCTTGTCGCCGCTCGTCCGGATGACCTCCAGTTCCACCTGGGCTCCGGCGCGCGCGAGCAACGCGCGGATGTGATTCGCCTGCCAGAGCGCCAGCTTGCTGCCCCGCGTCCCAATGCGCAGCCTGGGCATCTTTGCCCTTAGTCCTTCAACTGGAAGGTCTTGCGCAGCAACTCAACGAGTTTCAAGCCGTCAGGTTCGCGGGTGAGGGACTTCAGTTGGCTAATGGGCAGATGAAGAATCTTGTTGACCATCGTACGCGTCAACTGTTCGACAGTCGCGGCTTGTTCAGGCGTCAGCGCGTCTAGCTTGCGGCGTGCCTTCGCCCACTCCGCCTCGCGGATGCCGTGCAGCTTCTGCTGCAGCGCCACAATCGTGGGCCCGAGCTCGAGCGTTTTGAGCCGCGCCAGCAGCCGATCGGTCTCGCGCTCGACGATTTCTTCCGCCCGCACCGCCTCGCGCCGCCGCGCGCGCAGGTTGGTTTCCACGACCTGCTGGAGGTCATCGATATCGTAGAGAAACACGTTGTCGAGGTCATTGATGGCGGGCTCGAGGTTGCGCGGCACGCTGATGTCAATGAAGAACATGGGGCGGTTTTTGCGCTCCGCCAGGTAGCGCGCGACGTGCTCCCGGCGAAGGATATAGTGCGGCGCCGCCGTGGACGCGATGACAATGTCGGCCTGGGCCATGTAGTTTAGGAATTCGTCATAGCGGATGACCCGCCCGCAGAGTTGCCGCGCCAGTTCCTGCGCGCGCTCATAGGTGCGGTTGGAAACGAACACCGTATGCGCCCCGCTTTCCTGCAGATGCCGCGCCGCCAGCTCGCTCATCTCGCCGGCGCCCAGCAGAAATACTGTCCGGTTTTTGAGGGAACCGAAAATCTTGCGCGCCAGCTCCACCGCCACTGAGCTCACCGATACCGCCGTGGCTCCCACGCCGGTTTCTGCCCGCACTTTCTTGGCGACCGCCAGCGCCTGGGTCAGCACGAACTCGAGCACGCCCCCGAGGGTGCCGGCGGCGCGCGCCGCCGCGAAGGCCTCTTTCACCTGTCCGAGAATCTGCGGCTCGCCCACCACCATTGAATCCAGACTCGCCGCCAGCCGCAAGAGGTGCCGCACCGCGGTCCGCCTCTGGTGAATGTAGAGGTAGGGCTCGAACCCAGACCGTTCGACGCCGCGCTGCGCGGCGAGAAAGTCCACCAGCAGCGGCGGCAGCTCGGCTCCCTCCGTGCCCCGGGCCACCACTTCCACGCGGTTGCAGGTGGAGAAAATCAGCCCCTCGACCACTTCCGGGCGGCGCGCCAGGGCTTCTAGGGCATTCGGCAGCTCGCGGGGTGAAAAGTGGAGTCGCTCGCGCAACTCGACCGGCGCGGTGTGGTGGCTCAAGCCGACGATGGTCAAGGGCATCGGTGCTTACCGCGTGAAAAAGGCGTGATGGATGCTCAGGTAGTTCGCGCTCCAACTCACGAGGATTGCCGCCATGCCCACAATCGTGGACACGGCGGCTTTGCGTCCCCGCCAGCCCACCCCCACGCGGGAATAGATCAGCAGGAGGTAAATGACCCACAACGTAAAACTCAGCATCACCTTGGGGTCAAGCATCCAGCCCTGCCCCCAGGCACTCGCCGCCCCTAAGGTTCCCACCAGCAGCCCAATCGTGATCAGCGGAAAACCTACCAGCAGGGATCCTGAACCGAGTCGTTCCAAGGTGTCGAGTGGCGGCAGGCGGTGGAAGAACGTATGTGGCTGCTTCCGCTTCAATTCCCACTCCTGGATCAGGTACATCACCCCGCTCAGGAAAGAAAGAATCAGGGCGGCGTAGCCAGCGAGCGCGAAAAAGACGTGCAGCGGCAACCAGCTTTCCTGCAGCAGGGGTGAGAGCGGCGGATTCGGCCGCTGGCTCACCGCCGCCGCCAATGTCATAACAAACACCAGCGGGAAGGCAAACACGCTCAGCGAACTAACCTGGTAGCGCCAGTAGGCGAGCAAAAACCCGAGTGTGATCAGAAAGGCAAACAGGGAACTCGCTTCGGCGATGGTGCTCGCCGGGAAACGCCATTCCGCCAGCGCCAGCTCCACCAGCGACACAAACTGGAACAAGAAGCCCAGCGTGATGGCTACCAGAGCCACCCGGAACAGCGCCAATTGCCGGCGCACGACGGTGATGATGGCGTGCAGCAGACCCAGCGAATAGAATCCCAAGGCTACCCAGAGCCAAAATACGCTCATCATGCCTTCACTCTGTGTAGTGTCCCATTCCGTTCATTCCAACATTCCAATCCTGCAGAGCCGGACCGCTGGGCCCCGTGGTCGGGGCCACGGGATTGAACTTCACACCCGTCTGGCGCAGACAACAAATTATAGCATCCGGGTTGCCGATTGTCGGTGGACTTCCTTGCCGCGGTAGTCTCTCAAGTTACGCCTTGCGGAAAGCCCCCCCGGCAGGTGCCCTTCGACTTCGCTCAGGACAAGCTTGGGGGCTCGGTGCGAAATCAGGACTCTCGGCCCCTGCCGCGGGCGGGCTATGCTAAGATGGCCCGACGGGCTTGCCCTGAGCCAAAGGCGAAGGGAGGAGGCCCCGAAGGTTCGGGGCCGCGGAATGAGTAGCAAAACGCGTGCCCGGAAGAGCGAGGCTCCCCTAGCCTCGGCCCGCAGGGCTGGCCCTGAGTCCCGCCAGCTCCCGCAGAGGGGGACGGGCTTGCGGGATCGAAGGGTGCTGAGCGGTATGCGCCCCACCGGCAAACTCCACCTGGGCAATTTTGTCGGCGCGCTGGAAAACTGGCTGCACCTGCAGAACCAGTACGAGTGTTTCTTCTTCATCGCCGACTGGCACGCCCTCACCAGCGACTTCGCCGATACCTCCGACGTCGCCGGCAATACGCTCGAAGTGGCCACCGACTGGCTCGCCGTCGGCCTCGACCCCGCGCGCTCGACCCTGTTCGTTCAGTCCCAGGTCCCCGAGCACGCCGAGCTTCACCTGCTCCTCTCCATGATCACCCCTACGCCCTGGCTCCTCCGCAACCCTACCATCAAAGAGCAGGCGCGCGAAATGGGCCTGATCAGCTCGGAGGATGAAAGTGAAGTCAGCAAGATCAACTACGGCCTGCTCGGCTATCCCGTCCTCCAGGCTGCCGATATTTTGATTTATCGGGCCAACTATGTGCCGGTCGGCGAGGACCAAGTTCCTCACGTTGAGCTCACCCGTGAGATTGCGCGCCGCTTCAATGGTTTCTATTCACTGGCCGCGGGCCGCACCGTTTTGCCCGAGCCTGAGGTGTTGTTGACCCCAACGCCCAAGCTAGCGGGGCTCGACGGCCGCAAGATGTCGAAGAGCTACGGTAACGCTATCGAACTGGGCGAGAGCCGGGAGTCGATTCGCGCCAAGGTTTCAACGATGCTGACCGACCCGCAGCGCGTTCGCCGCTCCGACCCCGGCCGGCCCGAGATTTGTCCCGTCTTCGGCTACCATCGCCGCTTCTCCACCGAGAGCGTCATCGAGCAGGTGGACCAGGAATGCCGCAGTGCCAAAATCGGCTGCGTGGACTGCAAGGCCCTGATGGCCGAGCACCTGAACCGCTCGCTCGCACCCATCCGTGAGCGCCGCCAGGCCTATGCGGCCAAACCGAAAGATGTCTGGGACATCCTCGTTGCGGGCTCGGAGGGTGCGCGCCGCGTGGCCTGCGACACCATGCAGCAGGTACGCGAAGCCATGAAGCTCATCCCGAAACTCCAACCGTCGGAATCGCCGCCGGCTCCCAGGCGTCGCCAGCGCGCGCGGCGCCTGGTGCGGGAGGCGAAGACCGCGCCGTAGTCGTGGAGCAACCCTACAGCGTCCAACTCGATCGCTACGAAGGCCCGCTCGACCTCCTGCTCGACCTCATTCGCAAGCAGGAGATCAATATTTTTGACATCCCGATTGCCCGCATCACCCAGCAATACCTCGACTTCCTCCACAAGATGGAAGAGCTTGATATCGACATCGCTGCCGACTTCATCCTGATAGCGGCCACGTTGATTTACATCAAGGCGCGCATGCTGCTCCCGCCCGACCCCAGCGCCCCGGCCGACGAGCCCCTCGACCCGCGCACCGACCTGGTGGCGCGGTTGCTGGAGCACGAGAAGTTCAAGAAGGCCGCCGAGGCCTTGCACCAGAAGCAACTGCTGGAGGCGGCAACATGGTCGCACCCCGACCCGAGCGGCTTCGAGAAGGAAGAAGGCGAGCTGGTCGTGACGCTGTGGGACCTCGTCAAGGTTTTCCAGCAGGCGTTGTCGCGGCCGCAGGCGCCGCCCCGGATGGACATCCCCAAGGAAGAATGGACCGTGGGGCAGATGATCGCCGAGGTGCAAGAGCTCCTGCGCGCCACTGATGAGCCCATGCCACTGGAGACGCTGTTTCAACGCTACAGCACTCGCACGGCTCTCATCACCACCTTTCTCGCCGTGCTCGAGTTGATTCGCCTGGAGGCGGTCATTGCCATCCAGCAGGAGCCCCTTGGCCCTATCCTGCTGCGCAAGCATCGACTCTTCGACGTGGTCTTCACTCGCCCCGGCAAGATGGCGGCGATTGACGCCGAGTATCAGTAGGACGAGACATGGCGACGATGGAACGCGCCCAACTCAAAGCGCTGTTGGAAGCCATCATCTACGTCTCAGAAGAACCGGTGACAGTGGAACAGCTCGGCGGGGCCCTGGACGGCGTTGCGCGCGCGGAGTTGCGTGCGGCACTCGAGGAACTGGTCGCGGACAGCCACAGCCCGCAGCGCGGGGTTGCGATTCGCCCCGTCGCCGGCGGCTACAAGATGTACACCAAGACCGAACACCACGAGGCGGTGCGGCGTTTTGTGCGCAAGCAGAAGCCGCCGCTGCGGCTTACCATGCCGGCGCTCGAAACCCTCGCGGTCATCGCGTACAAGCAGCCCATCACCCTGCCCGAAATCCAGCACATCCGCGGCGTCAACGCCGTCAGCGTTATCAAGACGCTGCTCGATAAGGGCCTCATTGTCACCGCCGGGCGCAAGCCGTGCATCGGTCGCCCCATCCTCTACCGTACCTCGAAAGAGTTTCTGCTGCGCTTCGGGCTGAAAGATGTGAGCGAGTTGCCGACCTTAGAAGAGTTCGGCGAGCTGGCGCGAGCCTCGCTAGGGGAGTTGGGCGAGGCGGCTACCGCTGAACTTGGAACTTCGCCTCGAAAAGCTGACTGAGCAGATGCCGGCAATGGCTGAACGGCTACAAAAACTCATCGCGCGTGCTGGTTTGGTTTCGCGCCGCACCGCCGAGTCCTGGATTCTCTCCGGGCGGGTGCGCGTGAACGGCCGTGTGGTGACGACGCTGGGCAGCAAGGCCGACCCGGCTTGCGACCGCGTCGAAGTGGACGACACGGTGCTGCGGTTTTCCCGTACGCACGCCTACCTGATGCTCCACAAACCCCGCGGCACCGTCACCACCGCGGCTGACACCCAGGGCCGCCCGACGATTTTGGATCTGCTCCGCCGTGTCCCGCAGCGCGTCTTTCCCGTCGGCCGCTTGCCCTACGAGGCCGAAGGCCTTCTGCTGCTCACGAGCGACGGTGCGTTTGCCGACGCTTTGCTGCGCGCTCACCTCCCGCAAACCTTCTGGCTGAAAGTGAAGGGACACCTCAGCCAGAAAGAACAAGCGAAGCTTGCCCGCGTCGCCCGCCGGCGCGGTGAGCGCACATTTTCTTGGAAACAGGTGAAGCCAGGCCCCAATCCGTGGTATGAAGCCGTGCTGCGTGCCCCGCGCCAGGACTGGTTGCGGGCGTGGTTGTTCCGCTTGGGGCACCCGGTGGAGAAACTCAAGCGTGTAGCCATCGGGCGGCTGGCCCTGGGGAACCTGCCAGTCGCATCCGTTCGTGCGCTGAGCGAGACGGAACGCCGCCGTCTGCTGAAGGAAACTGACCATAGCCGCAGGGGCCGATAGTGCCGCCACGTTGAGGCGAAATGGAATGACGACAAAAAAACTCCCGGCTGACCTCATTTCCCCGCACATCGCAAGCGTTCGAGCTTACGTTGCCGGCAAGCCCATCGAAGAAGTCGAGCGCGAACTGGGTGTGGAAGCCATCAAGCTCGCTTCCAACGAGAACCCACTGGGGCCTTCGCCGAAAGCTGTGGAGGCGATGAAGCGCTTTCTCACGGAGTCGCACCGCTACCCCGACGCTGCCGGCTACTACCTCCGCCAGAAGCTCTGCGAGCGCTACCAGGTTCCCATCGAGCAAATCACTTTGGGCGCTGGCAGCACCGAACTCATTCAGTTGATTGCGCGCGTGCTGCTGGGCGCGGGCGACGAGGGCCTCACTTCGGAGTACTCCTTTGTGATGTTCGCGCTGTCGGTCAAAACCGCGGGCGCGACACTCATTGAAGTCCCGCTGAAGGAGTTGCGCTTCGACCTCGAAGCCTTGGCGGCCCGCCTGACGCCCCGCACTCGCCTGGTCTACATCGCCAACCCCAACAACCCTACCGGCACCCTGGTCACCGCCACGGCAATCGATCGCTTGCTGGCGCGGCTCCCGGAAACCGCTGTGCTGCTCCTTGACGAGGCCTATTGCGACTACGTTGACCACCCGGACTACAGCCATGCCCTCGACTATGTCCGCCAGCAACGCAATGTCCTCCTCCTGCGCACTTTTTCCAAGGTGTACGGTTTGGCGGGCCTGCGCATCGGCTATGGGATGGGCCATCCGGAATTGATCGCTGCGCTCGACAAAATCTGCTCGCCCTTCAACGTTTCCCGGCTGGCCCAGGTGGCCGCGCTGGCCGCGCTCGACGACGATGAACATGTCCGCCGCTCGCGCGAATCCAACCGCCGCGGGCTCGCGTTGTTCGCCCGGGAGCTGCCGCGCCTGGGCCTCACCTATGTGCCCTCCTTTGCCAATTTCATCTACCTCGAAACCGGCAATGACGCCCGGCAGGATTTCGAGGCCTTGCTCAAGATGGGCGTCATCGTGCGCCCACTAAATTTTATGGGATTGCCGCGTGCCCTCCGGGTTACCGTCGGCACCGAAGATGAAAATCACCGCTTCCTGGAAGCCCTAAAGAAACTCCTGGCAACTCGCCAATTGGCCTGATGGCACCCCAGCCCTGCGGTGACGGCAAGAAGCCAGCTAGTAAACGCATGGCAACGGATGGAAACGCATGGCGTACTTACCGGGGGCAGAGGGCGCGCTGTGGGTGGGCTAATGGGGTGTGGCCACGCTACTGCAGGGCGGCAAAAAAGGCAATGGCGCTGGCCAGCCAATCGCCCCTACGCAAGCACAACCGCTTGTAAATCACGGAGTTAGCCCGCTGATGCCAGACCCGATCGACACCCTCCTCCGCACCGCCCGCACCATCGCCGTCGTCGGCCTCTCCTCCAAGCCCCAGCGGCCCAGCTACGGCGTGGCCCGCTACCTGCAAGCCGCCGGCTACCGCATCATCCCGGTGAATCCCAAGGAAACCAAGGTCCTGGGCGAACGGGCCTTCGCCCGCCTGGAGGACGTGCCGCAGAAAATAGATGTCGTTGATGTCTTCCGGCGCTCCGAACACGTGCCGGCAATCGTCGCCAGCGCCATTCGCGTGGGCGCGCGAGCAATCTGGCTGCAAGAGGGTGTTGTGCACCAGGCGGCCGCCGAGCGCGCCCGCCAGGCGGGCCTCCAGGTAGTCATGGACCGCTGCATGCTCAAAGAACACGCCCGCCGCGCCCCCCGCTGAACTTGCTCCGCTGGCACCCGCCTTCGTCGGTTCAACCCAGCGGCTCCAGCCGCTGGGAGTCCGACTCCCGCGAGCCTGCCCCGCTGAACTTGCTCCGGTGGCACCGGCCTCTGGCCGGTGGACTGGTTGCCGCGGCGCTTGTCATTCTGAGGCCGTACGGCCGAAGAATCTGCTTTTGTGGCCCCGGCTTACCCTTGGCGCAGCCGAAGGGGTCCCCCCTGCCGTCCGGCGGTTCAACCCAGCGGCTCCCGCCGCTGGGAGTCCGACTCCCGCGAGCCTGCCCCGCTGAACTTGCTCCGGTGGCA
>JBHIAG010000037.1:0-19522 GCA_046758465.1 Terriglobia bacterium
TTCGAGCAGGGCGTGTGAACTCCGGCGACTCAGACTACGCCGGACGCAAGCTGCGGGACGATGACCCCGCTTCCTAGCGGGGAGCGCCTGTTCGCGTTGGCTACCCTGCCCCCGAACCGATCATCACCTTGAGCTCCAGCGCGTTGAGGGCGGCGTAGCCCGCCTGGTCGTTGTCGAAATAGACAAAGACCTCGCGGGTGCCCTGCGCCAGCCAATCCAGCGAGCAACGCAACCAAGCACGCAACTGCACCCGCGTGTAGCGGCCAGCGTACTTTTGCGCGGCTGGCCCGTGCAGGCGCAGGTAGGCGAAGTCGGCGGTCAGCGTGCGGGGCGACTGCTGCCCGGCTAGGTCAAAAACGCAAAAGGCGGCATTGTGCTGCTCGAGCAAGGTATAGATCTCGCGGTGAAACCAGGAGGGATCGCGAAATTCAAACGCGCTGCGACACCGCTTCGGCAGGGCTTGCAAAAACTCTCGCAGGCGGCCCGCATCGCGTCCCCAGTGGGGCGGCAACTGGAAGAGAACCGGCCCGAGTTTTTCTCCCAGCTCTTCGACGTGAGAGAGAAATTTCCTGAGCGGCTGCCGAGGATCCTTCAGCTTCTTCATGTGGGTGATGTAGCGGCTCGCCTTGACCGCAAACAAAAACCGCCGCGGCGTCTGCTCCTGCCAGAGGCGAAAAGTTTTCTTGGTGGGCAAGTGGTAGAAGGAGTTGTTGATCTCTACTGTCCCCAGCCGCTGGCAGTAGAAGGCCAGCATCCCCGCGCTTCCCATCTTCTCGGGATAGAACGGCCCCCGCCAGTGCCCATAGTGCCACCCCGACGTCCCTACCCGAATCCGCTCAGCCACGGGCTCTCCTTTGCTGCAGCGATAAAGCCATATCAGCGGTTTGCCGCATCCGCATTCTCTAGCGGGGAGACCGCCGGAGCCCGCAGCCGCGCACGAAAGAGCTTGCTCAGAGCCAGGGCCACCCCCAACAGCAGAACAATTTGACCCACATAGTTTCCCACGCTGTCACCTTGAAGCGGATTCCACCAGCGGTCGGACTGTGTCGACTCGGAGAGCCACCATACCATCAAGACCACGAATTGCAGGGGAATACCATACTGCACCAGCCAACGGAACCAGCGCCCGATGACAAAACGGTTCCCCGGAGTATTCAAGAAGTCCTGCCGGAAGGCTTCTACCCCGCAGCGGATAACCAACAGCGCAAAAAATAGGCCGTTGAACAACAGCCCGATGGACCAGACCCCATCTTGATTGTTGAGAAAGTCAACGTTCAGAGCTGAGGGCAGCCCGGCCAGCACGGCCAGCACCCCTACGCCGCCCACGGATAAGGTGCGCGGCACCCCCAGATCCTGAAGAGTCCGCACGGACAACTCCACCATGGCAATCAAGGAGCTCAGCGCGGCAAAGAATAAAGAGCCAAAAAACAGAAACAAGAAAAATCGCCCTAGAGGAACCTGCTGAAACAGTTGCGGGATCCAGATGAACGTCAGGCCAGTATTGCTGGCTCCCAGGGCGGCACGCGCCTGCGGCGCTGCCAACACGGCGAACACGGTAGGCAAGATGGCAGTTGCGGCCAGCAAAGCCACCGCGGCATCGCCGAGTGCCGTCCAACCCGCCGCACCCGCGATGTCCTCCTCTGGACGCATGTAAATCGAGTACACCACCACCAAACCCCAGCCCGCCCCGGTAGACCAGGCGACCTGGGCCAGCGCTTCGAGCCAGGTGTTCGCGTTCAACAATAAGGAAAAGTCAGGACGAAACAGGAACCGCAGTCCGGCAGACGCGCCGGGCAAAAGCACAGCACGCAACGCCGCGAGCGCCAGCAGAATGAACAGAGCAGGCATAAGAATCTTGTTGGCCCGTTCAATGCCTCGCACCCCCTTGTAAACAATCCAGAGCGCGCTGCCGATGGCAATGACTTGGAACAAACCCACCTGCCAGCTAGTTTGGAGAAAAGTGTTCCAATAACCCTGCGGATCGCTGTAGAGGCGCGCCCCACTGGCTGCCGTGAGGTATTTCAGGCACCAGCCCGTAACCACGGCGTAATAGAACATGATGACCATGGTGCACAAGGAGACAAAGAGACCCAGCGGGCCGAAGCCGGGACGCATCGTCGCAAAGGCGCTCGCTGGGCCCCGCCGGATGCGTTTGCCAATGCCAAACTCAATCAGGAGCAGGGGGATGGCCCAGGTGAAAAGGAAAATAAAATAAGGGATCAGGAAGGCCGCCCCACCATTCGCACCAATCACGCGAGGAAAGCGCCAGATATTGCCGGTGCCGATAGCCATGCCCAGCAACGCCAGCAAGATTCCCCACCGGGACGCAAAATAGGTTTGTTTGCCTGCCATCATCTCCTCGCGCGAGAAAGTCCCCAGAACAACCTAGCCCAAAAAATCAACTGTTGTTCCCCGCCCAGGAGTATAAGGGGGCGAGGATTTCGGCGTCGCCATTATGCCGGAGGGTATGAACAATGTCAGCTACTTGCCCGCATTCCCCCCAGCCCTGCTCGCCCGCGGCTGCGGCCAGATTTGTTCACCATGTGGGCGCCGCCTCCTCCCTGCCCCAAAAAGGTAACCGAGGTTGTCAAAAGGACTGCGCTGGGTTGTGTTCCAAGGATGGCAAGTCAACTCCCCTACTTCCCTGCCCTTATAGTTTCAAGCCGCTAGCTAGTTCAACCGAAGGGGACGGGGTTGATACCTCAGGGCTCATCTAGGGAGAAACCTATTCCGGGAAGTTCATGCCTGCCCGTCCGCAGACGGGCGGCGCAGGGGGGACTATATGGAGGGGCAGGCATGGGGGGGCACGAACGGGCTCAGGGCGTTTCTGATTGCACCCAGGAGGCTATGTCGCCTGGTCGAGGCGGGCCGAGCCGGTCACTCCCTAATGGCACTAGTGGTTTATCACTTCAACCTTGGCAATACCATTGACACCACTAGTGGCAAGCCATAGGTTGCCGTCTGGATCTGCCACCATGTGACGCACGACACCCCCGCCGGACGGGATCGGCCAGGTACGAAATTGCTGTGTCTGCGGATCAAAGCGGACGACCGTATTTGGCTCCACGCCCGATTCGCTATACCACACAATATGGCCGACGTTTGTAATTCCGTACGGTCTGGACCCTGCGCCGCCGGGAGAGGGCCATTCGCTGGCCTCCCCGGTCTCGGGGTCAAGCCGACCGAGATAGCCGCGGGCGTAGTCCGTGTACCAGATAACATCATCCGGAGTGACGGCAAGCCGCCGGGGACGGCTGTCTGGATGCGGTAAGACATATTCCCGAATGGCCATCGTGTCCGGATCAATACCGGCAAGTTTATTGCTCCTGAACTCGCAGAAGAAGGGAATGCCCTTGGAATTGACCACGATGCCGTAGGGTCTGGAGTTCGCTGTCGGTGATGCCACCAGGGTTATCTGGCCCGTCTGCGGGATGAGCCTCCCCACCATGTTCCCCCGTTGGACAGTGAACCATAGAGTCCCCTTTTGATCGAAGATGGGTGTATGGGGGTCCCTGGCGTTGGGATCGGGCATAGGGTATTCAGTCACCTCGCCTGTCTGCGGGTTGAGTTTCCCCACGTGCGCGGCGAAGTTCCCCGTGTACCAGATGTTGCCATGCGTGTCGGCGATCAGGCCGTGGGGTCCGGAGTTGGGAGTTTTCAATGGGTATTCCGTAAACTGGCCGCTGTTGGGATCGAACCGCCCCAGTACGTTCACCATTTGTCCCGTGTACCAAATGCAGCCGTCCGGGGCCACCGCCGGATCGTGGGGCCGCGATTTCGCAGTGGGCACGGTCCACTCCTTGATTACCACCCTCACGTCAGCGGCAAACACAACCGCCCCCGTGGCGGTTGCCACCATCAGCAGAGACAATAATGACCTGGCTGACATCACCCCTCCTTCCTGAACGCCTTAGTGCGAGACTGCATCTCCAAGCATGCGGATGCAAACCGAGCTGTTGCCCGCCATCTTAGGCCGCGGCTGCAAGTAAGTCAACGGGGGGACACCAGAAACACTTGCTTCCGGCGGGGCGAAAACCGCCTCAGCCGATCACGTTTTCTTAGGCACTTACGGAGGCCCACGCAGGAGGATTTTGGGGCAAGCGTAGGCAGCACGAGGGTCATGTATGCCCAGCCGCCTCTACCAGTCACTTCGGATTGATAATGTTCTCAACCCTGTGGTCTGATTGTACGCCAGCCGTACAAGCAGCAGTCAGTTTTGGCCGGTTTTGCCCATCTCCGGGAATTCGGCCGTGACGCCATTGCAACGTAGCAATATTCTTAATGCTTTTATTTTCTTAGAATCAGAAAGATGGTAGCGGTACCGGGAGAAGTTTATGCTGAGCTTGCCGAAGCAAACCCGCGTTTCCAGATTGAGCATCCGAGCGAGGATGGCCATGTTGTTGCTTCACTGGGGCTGTTGCTGCTCGCTAGCTCAACCTTTTCCCCGTTTTCGGGGCTAAATGGACTCAAGGCTGGCTCCCAATCCCTATTTATCGGGCTTTCCGCACAAGGGGCGGGGTCCCTGAGTGCCCAACGGGACCACGAAGAGAAGTCCAGGGGCTAACTCAAAATATTGCCCTAATCTTGAGTTTTGCACCGGGAAAACACTCGGCACCAAATCACACCCTACTCTCTGAAACCCCTGCAGCAAGACATAACCGTTCGGCGCTACCTTTTGCAAGTCGGTCACCTATGCGGTGCCACCCCTCGCCCAGAGAGGGCGGACGCGGTCTAAGCAGCGTCTTGGTCTTTTGATTGCTCGGGTAACGTTACCCCAAGGCGCGTCCGCCAAGCTTCCAGCACGTCTTGGAAGCTGCGTGCCGTCGCCTCCTGTGCATCGACTACCGCGATGGTCGCCATGTTGACGATGTCATTGACCTCCGCCCCCCGCTGCAACACGTGCACCGGCTTGGACATCCCCATCAGGATCGGCCCGATGGCTTCGGCTCCGCCAATGCGTGAAAGCAGGTTGTATGCGATGTTACCCGCTTCCAGATTCGGAAAAATCAGGACATTGGCGCCGCCGCGAAGTGAGCTGAAAGGATAGATCTGTTCGATGATCTCCGGCACCACGGCAGTCTCGGCTTGCATTTCTCCATCTACTGTCAGGCCAGGGGCGCACTGCTTGATCAGTTCGACCGCGCGCCGCACCTTCTCTTGCAAGGGATGCCGACTGCTGCCGAAATTGGAAAACGAGAGCAAAGCCACTCGTGGCTCGACGTCAAATCGACGAGCCATGTCAGCCGCCGAAATGGCGATCTCAGCTAGGTCTTCTGCGCTGGGCTCGATGTTTACAGTGGTATCAGCGAGGAAGTAGAGGTCACCGCGCGGAGTAATAAGCATGTAGAGGCCCGACACCTTGCGCAACCCCTCTCGTGTCTTGATGACCTGCAACGCCGGCCGAATAGTGTCGGGATAGTGCTGGGTAAGGCCGCTGATAAGACCGTCGGCGTCGCCCAAGTGGACCATCATGGAACCGAATACGTTTCGATTGAGAATCAGCGTCTCCGCTTCCTTGCGGGTGACGCCCTTGCGGCGACGCAAGTGGTAGAGCTCTTCGACATAGATGGGCAGACGCGCAAAGTTGATCGGCTCAATCACCTGCACCTGGTCTAGGTGAAGATGCAGGTCAGCGATGCTCGCCCTTATCTTCTGTTCGTTCCCGAGCAGCATCGGGGTAGCGATTCGTTCATCGACAAGGATTTGGCAGGCGCCTAGGATCTTAACTTCCTCCCCTTCGGGGAAGACCACCCGTTGCGGCCGCTTTTGCGCCTTATGGATCATGGCCCGCATGACTTCGTGGGCCTTGCCCAAGCGGCGTTCCAGCTGATCTTTGTACTCTTCGAGGTCCACCGGCTGCTGGGCCACGCCGGACTCCATCGCCGCCTGCGCCACCGCTGACGCCTCCCAGATTAACACGCGGGGATCGAAGGGCTTGGGGATGAGATAGTCGCGACCGAACGTCAGCCGCTCCACCCCGTAGGCGCGGCACACCGAATCTGGCACGTCCTCTTTGGCCAACGCCGCCAGCACGCGTGTAGCCGCGAGCTTCATCTCCTCGTTGATAGCGGTAACACGGACGTCGAGGGCGCCACGAAAGATAAAGGGAAAGCCAAGCACGTTGTTTACTTGGTTAGGAAAGTCGGAGCGGCCTGTAGCCATGATAATGTCCGGACGGGTCTTAACCGCCACGTCGTAAGAAATCTCCGGGTCGGGATTGGCCATGGCGAAGACGATGGGGTTGTCGGTCATGGAGAGCAGCATCTCGGGGCTGACACAATCAGCCACCGAGAGACCGACAAAAACGTCGGCACCGCGCATGGCCTCAGCGAGCGTACGCAAATCTGTCTCCTGTGTGAAGCGCTCCTTGTACCGATTCATCCCCCGAGTGCGACCCTTATAGATGACTCCATTGGTGTCGCACAGGATGATGTTTTCGCGCTTGATGCCGAGGTTGACGTAATGCTCGGCACAAGCGATGCCGGCGGCTCCAGCACCGTTGAAAACCACTTTCACCGCATCAATGCGCTTGCCCGCTAGCTCCAAGGCGTTGAGCAAGGCGGCGCCGGAAATGATGGCGGTTCCGTGCTGGTCGTCATGGAAAACCGGAATCTTCAGGGTGCGCTTCAGCTCTTCCTCGATCTCGAAGCACTCGGGCGCTTTGATGTCCTCTAGGTTGATGCCACCGAAGGTGGGCTCGAGTAGCTGGCAGACGCGAATGACTTCCTTCGGGTCCTGGGTGTCGATCTCAATATCGAACACGTCAATGTCTGCGAAGCGCTTGAACAGCACTCCCTTGCCCTCCATGACGGGCTTTCCAGCAGCGGCACCGATGTTGCCCAGCCCGAGCACCGCAGTGCCGTTCGAGACTACAGCCACCAGGTTGCCTTTGGCCGTGTACTCGTAGATGCTCGTGGGGTCGCGCTGAATCTCCAGGCAGGGAGCAGCCACCCCCGGCGTGTAGGCTAAGCCGAGATCCCGCTGTGTGCGACAGGGCTTGGTTGCCGTGACCGCCAATTTCCCCGCCGGCTTGGATGAATGATATTCCAGCGCGTCCTCTTTGCTAATTGTCATGGCTCCACCCCTTATCTCCCGCCGGGCTGGGTGCCCTCGGCGGCCGAAACCCAATTATAACCGATAAGAACCCACCCGCGCTTGTTGGGCAAGCGGCGCTCGTTTACGGATAGCTTGTGCAGCGCCGCCGTCAGGGGCACGATCTGAGTGTCGCCACCCACTGACGGTCCACCCGGACAGCGTGAGCTAGCGCGGCCGCAGTGCCGAAAGATCTGGAAAGGCCAAGAACGGATGAACTTAAACAGGATGCGGAAGAAAATCGTATTGCAGCCGCTCTAGTGGGGTCGCGAGTTCCCGTCTTAGAGGAAGTGTGAGTCGCCACCTACTCCTCCGGCCGCCTAAAAAGGCGGACGCTGTTGTTCTTGGCTACCGTGCCAAAAGGTCATCTTCCAATGTACTAAGTTTCCACATTCCCCCTACGACCGCCCAGCTCAGCTAGTGGATTGAAATATAGAAGGGGAAAACAAGTATCAGTGGCGGGAATCGAATTTAGGTTTCGATACTTGAGTTCCAATAGGACCCACGTTCGGTTTCTGGCACTCGACTCCTCCCGCAACTCGTTCATTCGCTTGGCCTGCTGCTGCCCGCTGTTAGAACTGCTAGCTTTAGCCGATGCCGATCACCCCCTCCTCCCCCAGGTCGAAGGTGCGCAGGACTTGGCTCTCACTCAGAAAAACTAACTAGGTTCTTCCCGCGCTAGGCAACTCTGACTGCCCGTTAAAAAGAGGTCTTGCTAACTTGCCTCGATGTGACCGGTTGCGGCGGAGGGGAACTCGGGCTGTGCGAAAGGGAATCTTTTGCTGCACTAGGTTTCCATATTCGGGTGTCAATTGGACGGAAACCACCCAAGTTCGGCTTTCGGGCTCGATTACTCCGGCAACTTATTGAGAGGTAAGAGAGAAGTTGCTTGCCATTCAGACTTGGTTTCCAGATTGAAGTGCTCGCCACCCCTTGTGAGCTAATCCGTTGAAAGCAAAGAGGAAATTGGTAGCGGTACCGGGAATCGAACCCGGGTTTCCAGATTGAGAATCTGGCGTCCTAGCCCCTAGACGATACCGCCACGGGATTTTTCGCCGATCCTTGCCTTCGCTCAGGACGGCCCCACCTGGGGCCGCCTGCCTGCTTGCCCGCCGCGTTGTCTGGCGGGTTACGCATCTCCCTTTATAGCCAAAGCGCTTGCGAGCGTCAAGCCTGCCTGCGGCAGGCAGGCTGCGTTGACTTGCTGCCGACAGCCCACTACGATATGAGTTTGCTTGGTTGGGCTGAGAACTCCTCTAGGGCCAAGAGCTTGCCGGCGAAGACGCAATCCGGGGAGACGACGCGGCTGGAGGAAATCCTGGCGCGGCGCCGGGCGCGCTTGGCCAAAACCCAGCGGACGCTGCCGCTAGCCAAACTCGAAGAACGCGCGGCCGCCGCCCCCCTCCCACGCGACTTCGCGGCCGCGCTCACGCGCGATGCCCTCAACGTCATCGCCGAATTGAAGAAAGCTTCGCCCTCGCGCGGCGTGCTGCGCGCCGCCTACAATCCGGCTGCCCTGGCGCCGGCGTTGGAGCAAGCCGGGGCCGCAGCCCTGTCGGTGCTGACCGAAGAGGAGTTCTTCCAGGGTTCGCTGGAAGACTTGACGCTGGTACGCCAGCTCGCGCGCGTGCCGGTCTTGCGCAAAGACTTCCTGTTCGAGCCCTATCAGGTGTTTGAGGCACGCGCCGCCGGGGCGGACGCCTTTCTGCTGATCGCGGCGATTCTTTCGCCCCAGGAGTTGCGCGCGCTCATCACCTTGGGCCAGCAATTGGGCATGGCGGCGCTGGTCGAAGTTCATAGTCGCGAAGAACTGGACCGCGCACTCGCGGCCGGAGCGCACATCGTCGGCGTCAACAACCGCGACCTGAAATCTTTCGCGGTGGACGTCGAAACCTCCGCCCGCTTGATTGAGGCCATCCCCGATGACCGCATCGCCGTCAGCGAAAGCGGCTGGAAGCAGCACGCCGACCTCGTGCGCCTGCGCGCGGCTGGCTTCGACGCCTTCCTTGTGGGCGAACATTTGATGGCGGCAGCCGACCCTGCCGTGGCGTTGCGTACCCTGCTCGCCGGAACCTAGCCATGGTGCGGGTCAAAGTGTGCGGCATTACGAACCGGGGCGATGCCCTGGCGGCGAGCGAGGCTGGGGCCGACGCGCTCGGGTTCAACTTCTATCGCGGCAGCCCGCGCTACATCGCGCCGGAGGACGTCGAGCGCATCGTGGCGGCGCTGCCCCCGTTCGTGACCCCGGTGGGGGTATTCGTCAACGAGTCGCGACACGTGGTTCAGAGCCTGGCGGCGCAGTGTGCCATCCGCACCGTACAGTTGCACGGCGATGAACTCCCCGCCGACGTCGCCGCGCTCGCGCCCCTGGCCGTGATCAAGACGTTTGCGGTGGGCCCGCGCTGGCGCCCCCAGATGCTCAAGAATTACCAGGCCTGCGACGCCTTCTTGCTCGACACCCGGGTCAAAGGCAAGCGTGGCGGCACGGGGAAGCGTTTTGACTGGCAGCAGGCGCGGCGAGCCAAAGTCTATGGGCGCGTGATCCTCGCCGGCGGATTGACACTCGAGAACATCGAGGAAGCCATCGCGAGCGTCAAGCCCTATGGCGTCGATGTCTGCACCGGCGTGGAACGGCGTCCGGGGAAGAAAGACCTCCGGCGGCTACGCGACTTCATTCGGCGCACGCGGGCCGCGGCCGCCGCGTGATGAGGTCAGGGACGTTACTCGTGGCGGCTTTGTGCGTTGTTACCGCGGGTTGCGCGAGAGAGAGCAAGCGGCCGTGGCCGGTGCCGGCGTGGGCGAAGGGGCGCAAGAATCCGGTGGCGGCGAGCGCCCAGTCCATCGCGAAGGGCCGGGAGCTCTACAAGAACGACTGCCTGGTCTGCCACGGCCAACAGGGCGCGGGCGACGGCCCGTGGGCGGGCAGGTTGCCCGACTCGCCGGGCAACTTCAGCGATGCGACGGTGATGGACAAGATGAGCGACGGGGAAATTTTCTGGAAGATCAGCCAGGGACGTGGCCTGATGCCCAGCTATGCTGGCAGGCTGCGCGCCGTTGACCGCTGGCACCTGGTGAACTACCTGCGCACGCTGGCGCAGTCCACGACGCAGACGCAGGAGTGAGGATGGTTCGCGCTGCCGCATCCCGCTTTGCGGGACTTCCCGATGTGCGCGGACACTTTGGCGTCTTTGGCGGCCGGTTTGTCCCGGAGACGCTGGTGAGCCCGCTCGAGGAACTTGAGCGCGCCTACCGCCAGGCGCGTTCCGACCGGCGCTTCCAGGCGGCATGGCGAGCCCTGCTCGGTGACTTCGCCGGCCGGCCCACGCCGCTGTTCTTTGCCGAGCGGCTGACGCGGCATCTCGGCGGCCCGCGCATCTATCTAAAGCGGGAAGACCTCCTGCACACGGGAGCGCACAAAATCAACAACTGCCTGGGTCAGGGGCTGCTGGCGGTGCGGATGGGGAAGCGACGCGTGATCGCTGAGACGGGCGCGGGCCAGCACGGCGTGGCCACGGCGACAGTGGCCGCGCGCTTGGGACTCACCTGCACGGTCTATATGGGCGAAGAGGACATGGCGCGGCAGCGGCTCAACGTCGAGCGGATGCGGCTGCTCGGGGCCGAGGTGGTGGGGGTCGCAGCCGGCAGCCGCACCCTGAAGGATGCCATCAACGAGGCGATGCGCGACTGGGTGACCCACGTTGACTCCTCCCACTACCTGCTCGGCTCGGTTTGCGGCGCCCATCCCTACCCCATGCTCGTGCGCGACTTCCAGCGCGTGATCGGCCGCGAGACGCGCGCGCAGATTCTGAAGCGCGAAAAGCGTCTTCCGCATTACCTGTTCGCCTGCGTCGGCGGCGGGTCGAACGCGATCGGGCTCTTCTACGAATTCCTGCGCGAGCCACGGGTGAAAATGGTAGGTGTGGAAGCGGGTGGCCGCGGGCCGCGGTTGGGCGAGCATGCCTCGCGCCTGGCTTTTCACCGTGCCGGCAACGACGGCGTGCGCCCCGGCGTGTTGCACGGGACCTATACCTACGTCCTGCAGACCGCACAGGGGCAGATTGCCACCACCCATTCGGTTTCGGCGGGATTGGACTACCCGGCGGTGGGGCCCGAGCACGCCTACCTCTACGAGCAGCAGCGCGTCGAGTACACCGCCGTGAGCGATGAGGCAGCCATTGATGCAGCGCGCGTACTGTCGGAGCAGGAAGGAATCATCCCCGCGCTCGAACCAGCGCACGCGCTGGCGGAGTTGATTAGCCGCGCGCCCCGCATGAAGAAAAGCGAAGTGGTGGTGCTCAATCTCTCCGGGCGCGGCGACAAGGATATGGACATCCTGGCAAAATACCTGCGGTGATGGCGGTGGTGACCAACACGGAAGCCCGAAGCGGCTCGCGCCGTCCGTACGGACGGGGCGCGCGGCCCGCCGGGCGGCTGGGCGCGCGGTTCGCGGCGCTGCGGCAGCGGGGCGAGCTGACGCTGGTGGCCTACGTCACGGTGGGTGATCCAACGCTTACGTTTACCGAGAAGCTGGTCCTGCGGCTGGCGGAGGCCGGCGCGGATGTGATCGAGCTGGGCGTGCCCTTTTCCGACCCGATTGCCGACGGGCCAGTGATCCAACGGGCAAGCGAGCGGGCCCTGCGCCGCGGCACAACCCTGACGGAGGTTCTGGCGCTGGCGGCGCGGCTTCGCTCCCAGAATGAGGTTCCGCTGGTGTTGTTCAGCTACTACAATCCGGTCTTGCAGCTCGGCAGGGAACGCTTTGCGGCTGAGGTGGCTGCGGCCGGCGTGGACGCAGTTCTCATCACCGACCTGACACCGGAGGAAGCCGGCGACTACCTGGCAGTGGTCTGGCGGCGCAAACTGGCCACCGTGTTTCTGGCGGCACCCACCTCGAGCCCGGCGCGACTCAAGCGCATTGCAGAAGTCTCGCGCGGGTTCGTCTATGTAATTGCGCGCCGCGGGGTGACCGGAGCGCGCGCCGATGTCCCGGAGGACCTGCCGGGGCTGGTGGGGCGCTTGCGACGCTACACGAAGCTGCCGCTGGCGGTGGGCTTCGGAATCTCTCAGCCGGAGCAAGTACGCGCGCTGGCGCGGCTGGCGGATGGAGTGGTGGTAGGCAGCGCCCTGGTCGAATGCTGCGAGCGGCACGGCCACAGCGAGGAAGCGCTCGCGGCAGCGGCTGCACTGGTGCAGGAGTTGAAAGGGGCAGCGAAGTGAAAGGATACGAACCCTTGCTGGAAAGCTACGCGCGGCAAGCACCACGCTACGATCGTCGCTGGCGCTACTACAACGAAGCGACACTGCGTGCCACCATGAGGGAGGTTCCGTGGGAGAGATTGAGTCAGGTGCTCGACGTGGGCTGCGGCACCGGGCTGCTGGAAGAAGCCGCGCAGCGCTTGCATCCACACATTCGTATTATCGGTGCCGACATCTCACTAGCCATGTTGCAGCAGGCGCGCAGAAGGTTGAGCGCTCCCGAGCGTATCTGCTGGGTCAATGCCCTGGCAGAGAAATTGCCCTTCGGGGCCGGGAGTTTTGATGGCGTGGTGTGTGCCAACAGCTTTCACTACTTCCGCGAGCCTGAGCGGGTGGCGGCGGGGTTTCGTCGGGTGTTGCGTCCTGGCGGCTGGTTGGTGGTGACCGACTGGTGCGATGACTACCTGACCTGCAAGGTCTGCAATTGGGTGCTGCGGTTGGTGGACCGGGCGCACTTCCGCATGTACGGGCTGAAGCAGTGCGAACAGCTCCTGACGAAGACCGGGTTTCGGCTGGAGTTAGCCCGGCGGTTCAAGATTGATTGGCTCTGGGGCCTGATGACGCACCGAGCCCGAGCCTGAGAGGGGCGTGATGGACATTGAAGACTGGCGGCGGCGGATTGATGAAATTGACCGCGAGCTGGTCAAGCTGCTCAACGCGCGCTCGCAGGCTGCGGTCGAGATTGGCCGCCTGAAACGCCAACGCGGCCTGCCGCTCTATCAGCCGGAGCGCGAGGCCGAGATTCTGGCCGCCGTCGAGCGGCTGAACGGGGGGCCGCTTGACAACAAAGCGCTGCGGCGGCTGTTTGAGCGCATCCTGGACGAAGCGCGCCGCGTAGAGCATCAGGGCTACCGCCGGCCTGACGAGCCGGGCAGTCGGGGCAAGAAATCGGAATGAATGTCAGTCCCCACGAGGAGCACCGGCAATGGTTGTGGTGATGCAGGAAGGGGCAAGCGAAAAACAGATCCAGCATGTCATCGAGCGGCTGATCGAGATGGGTTTCGATGTGCACCGCTCCAGCGGCGTGCGGCACACGGTGCTGGGGGCGGTGGGCGCCAAGCTCGACTTCGACCCCCGCGACCTGGAGGTGCTCGACGGCGTGCAAGAGGCGCTCCGGATCAGCGCTCCCTACAAGCTGGCGAGCCGCGCCTTCCGTCCGGAAGGCACGGTGGTGGAGCTGGGGCGCGGCGTGCGCATCGGCGGAGAGCAACTGGTGATGATGGCAGGGCCGTGCAGTGTCGAGAGCGCGGAGCAAATCGAAACCATCGCAGCGCACGTGCGGCGGCAAGGGGCAGAGGTTCTCCGCGGCGGCGCCTTCAAGCCGCGCAGCTCGCCCTACAGTTTCCAGGGGCTGGGCGAGCTGGCGTTGAAGCACCTGCGCGAGGCGGCCGACCGGCACGACCTGCTGGTGGTGAGCGAGGTGATGGACCACACACAGATTGCGCTGCTTGGCCGCTACGTGGATATCTTCCAGGTGGGCGCCCGCAATATGCAGAACTACAACTTGTTGCGCGAGCTGGGCAAGGTGCGCAAGCCGGTGCTGCTGAAGCGCGGGATGTCAGCCACGATTGAAGAGCTGCTGCTCTCGGCCGAATACATCCTGGCGGGCGGGAACTACCAGGTGATTCTGTGCGAGCGGGGCATCCGCACGTTTGAGAACTACACCCGCAACACGCTCGACATCGCCGCCATCCCCGTCCTCAAGAAGCTGTCGCACCTGCCCGTGGTCGCCGACCCCTCCCACGGCACCGGGCGGCGCGACAAAGTGCGGCCGATGGCGCGGGCGGCGGTGGCCGCGGGTGTGGACGGCTTGCTGGTCGAGGTTCACCACGATCCCGACCATGCCTTGAGTGACGGGGCGCAGTCGCTGTTCCCGGATCAGTTCGCCCAGTTGATGAAGGAACTCCACATCATCGCCCCCGCCGTGGGGCGAGGCATCGCTTAAGGCATTAGTTAATAGTTGAAGAGTGAAATAGTTAAATGGGAAGCGAGCCAGCTAAGCCTCAGGCTGCGGTCAAAAGCTTTCGGGATCTGGAAGCGTGGAAGGCCTGTCGCAAAGTGCGCCAGTCGATTTTTGCGCTGGCTCAGAAGTTGCCAACGCAGGAGAAGTATCGACTGGCTGATCAATTGATTCGCGCCAGCCGCTCGGCTACAGCCAATCTGGCCGAAGGCTACGGACGTTACCACTATCGGGAGACAATTCAGTTTTGCCGCCAGGCACGAGGGTCGCTGTATGAGCTGCGCGACCACCCTACCACTGCACGGGATTGTCAATACATCACTGAGAAAAGCTTTGCGGAACAAGAAAAGCAAGCCCTTGATGCCATGCGTTTGGTGAACGGATTTGTGAGATACTTGCGCGGCCGGCGAGCCGGTGTGAAGACAGCGGGTTAGCGTCCTAATCAACGAATCAACTATTCAACGATTTGACCGTGACATTCCGGCGCATCGCCGTTCTCGGCGTAGGACTCATCGGAGGTTCGTTTGCCCTGGCGCTGCGCCAGCGCGGCTTTCGCGGCGAGATTGTGGGTTGGGACCGGGCCGAGGTGTTGACGCAGGCCGAGACGCGCGGGGCCATCCACCGCGGCACGAGCGAGCTGGGCGAGGCGCTGGGAGGCGCAGAGCTTGTCTACCTCGCGACGCCGGTGGTGCTGACGCTGGAGCTGTTGCCGGGTGTGCTGCGCGGCGTGGCTCCGGGAACGCTGGTGACGGACACCGGCAGCAGCAAGGCAGCGATTTGTCGTGTAGCGCTGGGGGCGTGCCCACCCGAAGTTGTATTTCTGGGCGGGCACCCGCTGGCGGGCAAGGAAACATGCGGGATTGAAAATGCCGACGCTGACCTCTTCGTAAATGCCACCTATATTTTGACGCCCGAAGCGCCTGAGGTGCTAAACAAACCGGGAGTGCAGGCATTGCTGGAGTGGATTCGCGAAGTGGGCGCCACGCCGGCAACACTCGATGCCGAGACCCACGACTGGGCCGTCGCCCTCGTCAGCCATCTGCCGCAACTTGTCTCGACGGCCCTGGCGAGTGCGGTCTGGGACGAGACCGACGACGACGGCCTGCCCATCCGCTTTGCCGGGCCCGGCTTCCGCGATATGACGCGGCTGGCGGCCAGCCCCTACGAGCTCTGGCGCGACATCGGCTTGACAAACAGCGACAACATCGCGCGGGCGCTGGAGCGACTGGAGCACAAGCTGGAGCGGCTGCGGAGCTTGCTGAAGTCGCGCGCGTTGGAGGGAGAGTTTCGCAAGGCGCAGGAACTTTGCAAGCAGCTGGAGGCTCTCCGGAGCGAGCCCGGGAGGCAGCAATGAACAAGCGCGTGGCCAATGCGGACGAGGCAGTCAAGAACATCCCCGACGGCGCCACCATCATGATGGGCGGCTTCGGGCTCTGCGGCATCCCGGAGAACCTGATCGCGGCCCTGCGGCGGAAGGGCACCAAGAATCTGACTGTGATTTCAAACAATGCGGGCGTGGATGACTTCGGCATCGGCCTGCTGTTGCAAACGCGCCAGGTCAAGAAGATGATCTCGACCTACGTGGGTGAGAACAAGCTGTTCGAGGAGTTGGTGTTGAAGGGCGAGCTGGAGATCGAGTTGGTGCCGCAGGGGACGTTTGCCGAGCGCATGCGCGCGGGTGGCGCCGGCATCGGCGGCTTCTTCACTCCCACCGGCTACGGGACGATTGTGGCCGAGGGCAAAGAGGTGCGGGAGATGGAGGGGAAGATGTACGTGCTGGAGAAGCCGCTGCGAGCCCAGTTCGCGTTTGTCAAAGCGTGGAAGGGCGACCGCTGGGGGAATCTGCTGTATCGGAAAACGGCGCGCAATTTCAATCCCATGATGGCGACGGCCGCCGACTGGGCGATTGCCGAGGTGGAACATCTGTTGGAGGTCGGCGAGCTCGAGCCCGACCAGGTGCACACGCCGGGGATCTACGTAAATGCGCTCTTCCCGGGCGTGGACTACGAGAAACGCATCGAGCGGCGCACCGTGCGCCAACGCGCCGCCTAGAGAGGTAATTCATGGCAACTAGTTCAGCGAAGGAAATCAGTACGGTGGCCCTATGCCGCTGCTGAAGATTTACTTTATCGCAGGACTGCTACTCACGGCTGTGGCTGTGCTATGGAGGGAGCAACCCGTAAGCGAGCTGGCGGCCCCGGCGGGCCTGCTGGCCCTCGTGCTGGGATTGATGCAGGTGTACGTGACCCTGCCGCTGCGGATGAAGGTGGCGCTGGCACTGGCCTACGGTGCCGGAGTTGCAGGGTTGATTGTCGGGGGACCAGTCGGAAAACTCACGGGGAGCATCTTGGTGCTGCTGGTACTAGTTGTGCATGGAGTTGGGGTGGTCCGGTTTCCAGGAAAAGCGAAGAGCAGTTGACACCACGGGGGAAGCGATGGCGGAGAAAAAAAGCGGCCAGGAAATGAGGGAGCTCATTGTGAAGCGAGCGGCGCAGGAGTTGCGGGACGGCTACTACGTCAACCTGGGCATTGGCCTGCCGACGTTGCTGGTGAACTACCTCCCGAAAGGGATGGACGTGATTCTGCAGTCGGAGAATGGTTTGCTGGGCTTGGGGCCGTGGCCCTACGAGGGCGAGGAAGACCCCGACTTGATCAGCGCTGGCAAGGAAACCATCACGGAGATCCCCGGGGCGGCCTATTTTTCCAGCGCCGACTCGTTTGCTATGATTCGCGGGGGCCACATTGACCTGTCGATTCTGGGTGCGCTGCAAGTGGATGAGAAAGGCAACCTGGCCAACTGGATGATTCCGGGCAAAATGGTGAAAGGCATGGGCGGGGCGATGGATTTGGTCGCGGGGGCGAAACACGTGATCGTCACCATGGAACACACGACCCGCCAGGGCCAGCCGAAGATTTTGAAGCGCTGCAACCTGCCACTGACGGGCGTGGGTGTGGTGAACACCATTGTGACCGAGCTGGCCGTGATTGAGGTCACGCGTACGGGCCTGCTGCTCCAGGAAGTGGCCCCCGACGTGACCCCCGAGCAGGTGCAAAATGCGACCGAACCCAGGCTGCGTCTGGCGTCAAACTTGAAAGTGATGGCGGTGTAGCCGCGCCGCCGCGCTGCGGCGCTCTTCGAAAGTGAGTACAATCGCATGGACCTGAACTCGATTGTCATCGTCAGTTTGCACGACCCGAAAGAGAAGATCTGGGGACAGCTCGTGGCGCTGAACCAGGCGGGGGTGACGCTGCGCGCGATTGACCTGAACGCGTTTGACGATTTTATCCGCCAGGTGCTCAACCCGGAAGGGGCCCAGGTAGGCTTGGCGACCATCTTCTATCCAATGCATCGCGTGGAGCGGATTGCGCTCGATGAACCGAAAGGCGAAATCCCCTCCCTCTCGCAAACCTTCTCGAAGAAGGTCGGCATGACCTTGGTGGAATATCTGGCGGGGCTGGACTGAAGGCTGGGGCCCATGCGCCGACCGCTTTTCACCCTCGCGAACCAGTTGACGCTGTTGCGATTAGCGCTGATTCCCTTTTTTGTCCTAGCGGTCGTAGAGCAGCGGCACGCGCTCGCACTGGGGCTGTTCGTCGCTGCCGCCGTAAGCGATACGCTGGACGGGTTGCTGGCGCGGGTGTTGAACCAGCGCACCGCGCTGGGAGCCTATCTCGACCCCATCACCGACAAACTGTTGTTGTCCGCGGCCTTTGTGGCGCTGGCGTTTCAAGGGATCGTGCCCTGGCCACTGAGTATCCTGGTGCTGAGCCGCGACATTCTGATTCTTACGACTGCGGTCGCGATTCTCCTCGCCACCGGCTTTCGGCCCTTTCGACCGAGCATCTACGGAAAGGCCTGCACCGTAGCGGAAACGGTCACGGTGCTGGTGGTGTTAGTGGACAGTGAGTTTTCCTGGGCATGGCTGGCGAGCAACAAAAATTTATTTTTCTGGCTGACGGCGACGCTGGTGGTCGTTTCGGGCCTGAATTACGGCTATCGGGTGGGCAAGTTGTTGCCTGACCTGCCGAGCAAGTCCTAAGAAGGGTCTGCGCTTCCCGGGCGCGAGAGGTTACTTCTGCGGGTTGGGGAGGAGCACGTCGACGGGCTCGTACATCACTGCTGCGGTGGGATGAGTTTTCTCGAAGGCAGCGATTCTGTCTTCGTGCGCGAGCGTCAGGCCAATTTCGTCGAGCCCCTTCAGCAAGGTCTGTTTGCGGAAGGGGTCAAGGGTGAAGGTGATGCGCAGACCGGATGCGTCCCTGATGGTCTGGTTCTCGAGGTTCACCGTCAGGCGATAGCCCTGGTTCCGGCCGGCCCGGCGGAAGAGTTCGTCCACTTGCGATGCCGGGAGCGTGACCGGCAGGATGCCGTTCTTGAAGCAGTTGTTGTAGAAGATGTCGGAAAAGCTGGGCGCGATGACGACACGGAAGCCGTAGTCCAGCAGGGCCCAGGCCGCATGTTCGCGGCTGGAGCCGCAGCCGAAGTTGGCGCGCGCCAGCAGGATGGAAGCGCCTCGGTAGCGTGGCCAGTTGAGGACAAACTCGGGGTTGGGCACCTCGGCTTCCAGATACCGCCAGTCATAAAACAGGAAGCGCCCGTAGCCTGCGCGCGTCAGGAGCTTCAGGAATTGTTTGGGCACCACCTGATCGGTGTCCACGTTCACCCGATCGAGCGGCGCCACCAGGCCCTGATGTTCCGAGAAGGGCTGCATGGTGTTTACCTCTCTGCTAAGCGAGCAGTGAAGAGTTCTCCAGGTAATTGACCGGCTTCAAAAGCAGATTCCTCGCCTGCCTGCGGCAGGCAGGCTGCGCTCGGAATGACAAAGAAAAGCGCGCCTCCGTGGTTTCCTACTCGGCTACGTCCACGTCCCAGTCGCGGATGTCGACGAAGTGGCCGGCGAGGGCGGCGGCGGCGGCCATCAGCGGGCTCACCAGGTGCGTCCGTCCGCCCTTTCCCTGGCGGCCTTCGAAATTGCGATTGGAGGTGCTGGCGCAGCGCTCGCCGCTGCCGAGCACGTCGGAATTCATTCCGATGCACATGCTGCAGCCGGAATCCCGCCACTCAAAGCCCGCGTCACGGAAGATTTTGTCGAGCCCCTCCTGCTCCGCCTGCGCTTTCACGGCTTGCGAGCCGGGAACCACCAAGGCTCCTTTCAGGCTGCGCGCCACCTTCTTGCCGGCCACCACACGCGCGGCCGCGCGCAGGTCTTCGAT
>JBHIAG010000038.1:0-18711 GCA_046758465.1 Terriglobia bacterium
GTATGAGTTGCGGCC
The DNA here is from genome assembly GCA_046758465.1 of Terriglobia bacterium. Lineage (GTDB taxonomy): Bacteria > Acidobacteriota > Terriglobia > Acidiferrales > 2-02-FULL-67-57 > JBHIAG01. Next base: position 16 of record JBHIAG010000038.1, read on the forward strand.
AGGCGGGGTGTGAGTGCGCTCCCCTCGATCTCGCTCGGGGTCTTCGCTGTGCTCCGACGGGGCAAGCAGGGCAGGCCCCGCAACCCGCGATCAGCGATGACCGAGTAAACCACAGAGGCGCAGAGGACACAGAGGAAACCGGGGAGGGGACTCGAAACTCGAAATCGGTCCCGAAGTGCGCCCTTGTAGCGCGTAGTGGAGGCGATGTGTCGCCCATGGGACGCCACATGTCGCGATCAGACGCGGTGCGACGCCATACGGCGCGATCCGACGCCAATGGTACGCAATCCGCCCCCATGCTGCCGTTGTCCGCCGCCATGCTGGCGCCATTGGCTTTTTGCTTTCCCGGTGGGGCGAGCTGGCGATAAGGTTGTGTACCCGTGGAGGGGAAGGCGAGCATGAGCGTGATGGAGACCCTCTGGGAGCATGCGCGCGTCGTCCTGGTCGCTGTGTTGCTTGTGATCCTGCTGCTGCGGCTGTTCGAGGATCGCTTCATCTATTTTCCGGTCAAGCAGGCGGATAGCGAGCTGGACCCGCGCTTCTATGGTCTTGGCGTCGAAGAGGTCGTCTTCCGCGCGGCCGACGGGATTGAGCTCCATGCTTGGTATGCGACCCCACCCGGGGCGCGCTTCACGCTGCTCTACTTCCACGGCAACGCGGGCAACCTGAGCTACCGCATTGATAACATCGCTTTTCTGCGTGGCTTGCCGGTGAATGTTTTCGCCCTCGACTATCGCGGCTATGGTCGCAGCCAGGGCCGACCCAGCGAGGCAGGTTTGTATCGCGACGCTGAAGCCGCCTATGACTACTTGACGCACAGGCGGGGTGTGCCGGCGGAGCGGTTGGTTGTCCTGGGACAGTCGCTCGGTGCCGCCGTGGCGGTCGGTCTGGCTGCGCGGCGTCCGGTGGCGGGCTTGATCTTGGAAGGCGGCTTTCCCTCTGTGCCCCGCGTGGCCCAGCGGGTGATGTGGTTGCCGGGCGTGCACTGGCTGATGCGGACACGTTTCGATGCGGCCGCCACGCTACGGCGGCTCCGGCTGCCGCTGCTCGTCGCCCATTGCACCGCCGACCCGGTCATCCCCTATGACCTGGGCGAGGAGTTGTTCCGGGCCGCGAACGAACCGAAGTGGTTCGTCCGCTTCGAGGCCGACTGCCACGAGCCGCTCTACATCGCTGACCCCAACGCGTACGCGGAGCGGCTGCGCGCGTTTTTGGCCCACCTCGAGCCAGGCACGGAATAACAGGGAAATTGTGTGTGGGTGAAGTGGCGCCCAAGAATAGTCCTGCGCCTGGATCGCGTCAAGCGAACGGCGGCCGGTAGGTGTGGGCGTCGCGGTTGCCAGTGCGGGCCGCGGGCCGCGGGACTTCGATGCCGAGGCGCTTGATCTTTTGATTCAAGGTGGAGAGCGGAACGTGCAGGCGTCCGGCGGCCTCGGTTTGAGACCAGTTGGAGCGTTCGAGGGCGTCCACGATGATGCGCCGCTCGTAGTCATCGGTCAGATCAAACAACGACACGCTGCCGGCACCCACGCCCAAGGCGCTGTAAGGGGCGGTGGCCTCAGAGAGCTCTGGCGGTAACAAGTCGATGTCCATCTCTTCCGTTTGCGACAGTACCACCGCGCGCTCCACCACGTTTTCCAGCTCGCGCACGTTGCCCGGCCAGTGGTAGCCGGCCAGGCGACGCATCACTTCCGGGACGAAGTGACGCGGGGCACAGTTGTTTTCTGCGCAGTACTTCTCAATGAAGTATTCGACCAATAGCGGAATGTCTTCCCGCCGGTCGCGCAGCGGCGGCAGCGAGAGGGCGATGACGTGGAAGCGATAGAAGAGGTCGTCCCGGAACAGCCTTTGCTCGACCAGCTTGCGCAAATCCACGTTGGTTGCCGCCAGGATGCGGACATCCACTTTGATGGTTTCCGTGCCGCCCAGGCGCATAAACTCACGCTCCTGCATCACCCGCAGCAGTTTGGCCTGGGTTTCCACGCCCACCGTGCTAATCTCGTCGAAGAAAATCGTGCCCTGATCGGCCAGTTCAAAGAGTCCCTTCTTGGAAGCAATGGCGCTGGTAAAGGCACCCTTGACGTGGCCAAAGAGGATGGATTCGAGCAGGTCGGAGGGCATCGAGCCCGTGTTGATAGGAACAAAATTTTTCGCTCCCCGCGGACTGGCGCTGTGGATGGCCTTGGCGATGAGTTCCTTGCCCGTGCCGCTCTCGCCCTCGATCAGGACGGTGGAGCGCGTCGGAGCGATTTGCTCGATCAGGTCGAGAACTTTCAAAATACCTTCGCTCTTCCCAACGATGTTTGCGAACGAGTAGCGCTGCTTGAACGCGCGTTTCAACTGGATGTTTTCTTCGATCAGACGGCGTTTCTCCAGCGCTTGATAGACTTGGGCGATGAGGTCATCGTTGTTCCAGGGCTTGGTCAGGTAGTCCTGCGCGCCGGCTTTGAAGGCGGCCCGCGCCATATCGATGGCGCCGTACGCGGTGATGATGATGATGGGCAGATGGGGATCCCGGCGGCGCATCTCTTGCAGCAGCTCAAGTCCATTGCGACCCGGGAGGTTCACGTCGAGCAAGAGCAAGTCAAAGGGCCGCTCGCCCAGCCGCTCCAGCCCGCTTTGGGCATCCCCGGTCGCCTGCACCGCGAAGCCCTCGCTGCGCAGCAGGGTCTCGAGTCCTTCACAAATCTCGGCCTCGTCGTCGATGACCAGAATGTTGCCTTTCGGTTTCTCCATGATTACTCCCCTGTGGCCTGGCTGGCGACGGCGCCGACTGGCTGGTGGACGGGAAACTCCAGCAGGAAGGAGGTCCCTTGGCCGGGACGGGAGGATACCTGAATGGTGCCAGCGTGCTCTTGGATGATGCCGTAGCTGACAGCGAGGCCCAACCCGGTGCCGCGCCCGGACGCGGTGGTCTTGGTGGTGAAGAAGGGGTCATAGATTTTGTGCAGGTTTTCGCGGGCGATGCCGATGCCGCTGTCGGTGACTTCCACCTGGATGCGGGCATTGTTGCGCGCGGTGCGAACCCGCAGGGTGCCGCCGTCGGGCATCGCGTCCTTCGCGTTCAAAAACAGGTTCAGGAAGACCTGCTGGAGTTTGCCGACATTGCCGTGCACGGCGGCCAGAGCGTCACTGAGCTCGGCAGTGACGCGCACCCCCCCGGAGCGCAATTGCGGTTCCATCAAGCTGAGCGTCTCTTGGATGACTTTGTTGAGGTTGACGCCGGTGAAGGCGGTGGCGGTCGTGCGGGAGAAGTTCAGCAAGCTGTTGATGATCTCAGAGGCACGGAAGGTCTGCTTGATGATCTTGTCCACTAGGAGGCGGCGCGTGTCCTCTGCCTCGGTTTGGCGCGCCAGCAGCTGCGCGTTGTTGGAGATGATGGCAAGCGGCGTGTTGACTTCGTGGGCCACGCCCGCCGCCAGCAGGCCAATCGAAGTCAGTTTCTCGTTCTGCAGCAACTGATTTTCCAGTTCCACGCGCTTGGTGACGTCCTCAAAGAGAAGCAGGCGACCGATCGAGACGCCGTCCTTGCTGAGCAGGGGCGCGATGCTGATGTGAGTCACCACCCGCCCTCCGTCAGGACGCCGCAGGTAGAACTTGTAGAGGGAGGAGAGCCGCGCGTCGTCCTTGCGCGCGTTCACCTCGCGCACCAGCTCGGCCGGGAAGAGCGCAGCGAGACGTTCGTTCAGCGCCTGTTCGGCCGCGACGCCGTACAGGCGGGTCATAGCGGTGTTCCAGGATTCGATGCGGTCGTCCCAGTTGACCGCTACCAAGCCGATGTTCGTGGACTGCAGAATGTTTTCGTTGAAGTCCTTGAGCTTCTCGATCTGGGTCGCCTTTTGCTCCAGGCTCTCGTAGAGGCGGGCGTTTTCGAGTGCGATGCCGATGTAGTCAGCCAGGGTGCTGAGCAAGCGTACGTCTTCGCTGGTGAGGAACTGGCCGCTGCGCGTCTTACCGAGAGCTAGGAAGGCAGGGATGCGGCCGGAGCCGCCCGCGCGCGCCGGCACACGACAGGGGATGAAATAGTGCAAGGCCAGCTCGTCGAGCTGGCGCTGTTGTTCCGGCGTCAGGCCAGCCGCGGCGGTGCCGCTCTCAAAGAACAAGCAGCCGCGGCTTTGGGCCTGCCGGGTGTCGAAGAAATCGAGCACCACCGGCTCAATTGCCAGGGCACCGTGGGCACGTGCCAGGCGGAATTGTCCCGGCACATGCGCATCCTCCAGGAACAGGGCGACGCGCTGGACAAGCAAGGTGTGGGCCAGCCGGTCGAGCAGCGCATCCAGGATGCGCTCTAGGTGCACCTCGCTGGAGAGTTCGCGCCCGAACTCCTCCAGCGTGCGCCGGGAGTCGTATTGCTCGCGGTAGAAGAGCCGCTCCAGGTGTGCCTGGATCCAATCTTTGATGGGCTGGAAGAGCAGCGCCGCCGCCACGATTGCTACGATGGCGCCGCCCACCCCGAAACCGGCGGTGGTCTGCAGCAATTCCGCCATCAGAGCGGCGATGGCAAAGTAGAGACTGACGATGAAGAGGGTCGCGAGGGTATAGGCCGCGCCGCGTCGGAAGATGATGTCCACATCCATCAGGCGGTAGCGGACGATGGCATAGCCAAACGTAAGCGGGATGAACACGAGCGACAGGGTCGAGAGCTTCATCCAGCCTTTCGGGGGAAATTCCAATACATACAAATAAACCGGAACCACATACAGCAGGGTGAAGGGCAGGATAGCGAGCCAGGTACCGCCCCTGACCCACTTCATCTGCTGCCGCAGCAGGGGCTGGCGCGTGCGCCGGTAGGTCCATTCGAATACGCCCGCTGCGGCCAAAAAGAGCGCGGTCAGGTGAATGAATTTCCAGCGCTCCAACCAGTCGACGATCTCCTGCGAGGGCGGCACGAGCCGCGCACCCACGGCCAGCACGTACAGCGTGAGCAGCACGCCCGCCGGCAGGTAGAGCAGTGCGAACAGCCAGCGATGTCGGTCGAAGCCGCGCTTCGCCACCGGGAAGGCCAGGGCGAAGTGCAGGAACAACGCGGGCAGGATGAGGTGCGCCACCACATCGGCCCAGTAGATGCTCCAGTCAAACAGGTTGAATTTTCCGCTGGAGGCAAAGGCGTAGAAGACGAAGCTAACCAGGCAGAACAGGAAGAAGTGCACAGCGTAGGGAGCGTTCCAGCGCCGCACGAACACGAACACGCCGATGCCCAGGTACAGTACGCCTACAAATTCTAGGAAGCCGCGGAGGGAGAAAGGATCCGGCTGGGGGATGGCAACCAGCGTGGTGGTCACGTGGCGCTCGTAGCGCTGGAGTTCATAGGTCAGTGGCCTGCCTACTTGGGCGCGGAAGAGTAGTTTGGTGACGTCGGTGGCGCGCTGGATGGGATGGCCGTTGATGCGCAAGACGATGTCGCCCGCGCGGATGCCCGCCCGGTGGCCCGGGGTATCCAGCAAGACCAGCTGTGCTTGCACCCCCGCGCGCGTTTCGTGCCACGAGATGCCATCGTAGGGCCGAACAGAGCGGGCGCGCTGGGCGAAATTGAGCCCAGCAAAAACCACCGCCGCCACGGTCAACAGACCGAGCAAAGCAGCCACCAGGCGCAGCCGTGCTTCACGTGCTCGCGAGGGCACACCGGGCAGAGTGTAGGAGGCGAAGTCCACTTCTAATTTCCAGAGACTGCTCTTCTAGCTAACCACTTTGTTTTCAAACGATTCCATGCGGGCATCGGCGCGGCCGCATCCTATACCAAAATTGGTAAGATGGGTACGTATTTTTGTAGCGCCCGCCACCGTACAGAACGAGTGTTAGCAAAACAGCAGAGAGGCATTGCTCTAGCGAACGATGCGGAAGCGAGCGGCAGGGCTAACGGTCTGGTTGCGAACCCGATCGGTTACTTTGACCTGGAGCTTGTACTCGCCCGGCGCAAACCTTTGGAGGGGGAGAATTTTTTCTAGGGTGATCTGCTGGCCCGCCCGTGCGAGGTCAGAGGTGTTCTCGCTATGCTGGAAGATGGTTTTCTCGCCTTGCAAGACTTCGTATTCGATGGTGGCGTCGGGCTTGTGGGTCTGCTCGTTGATGCCGAGGTTGTAGACCTGCAGGTAGATGCCCATGCGTTCCTGCTGCATGAACTCCTCAGTAACGGCCGGTCGCACCTTGGTTTGGCCGAACACAAACTGACCGGTGCCTACCTGCTTCAGAGGTACCCGTTCGATCAGGTCGGCGAGGATGAGAGAACTGTGGGCGAGTTCCTCCGCACCATAACGCGGCACGGCCAGACGCTGTTCGATGGTGCCCACATTGCTGCTGTTCAGATCCTTCAGCACCACGTTGAGTTTGTAGAGCCCGGGGCGCAGCGGCACCGCCTTCTGGTAGACGGCGGGCCTCTGCAGCGCGTCGCGGAAGAGTGCAGGGGGGATATCGAGCTGGATAACATCCTCGAAGGTTTGCACCGGGCGGCCCGTCAGGGTGTGGATGCGCGCAAAGACATTTACCGTGGCCTGGTGGAGTCCATCCTGCAGCCTGAAGGTTAAATCCTTCTTCTGCACGCCGATGGTAATCGGCACCAGAATGGTGTCGCCGGTGACACGGAAGAAGTCGGCCCGTACACGAAACGGCAGCAGATTGAAGGAGATGCGGGTTTCCACCAGCGCCTCGAGGTCTTTGAACTTCACCGGGGGCGGCTTTTGCACGGCGGCGAATAGCGCCAAGCGCTCGAAGGCCTGCATGCGCGCCGGCTCGAAGGACGAGGCTGGCAGCCGCGTGCCATCGCTGCGCGTGAACCGATCAAGCTTGCTGGCTTGGCCCGTTTGCTCCATCCAGCTGAGTCCAGCGCCGGGGATCAGGGTCAAGGCATCCTTCTCGGAGGGATCCATGGTGAGCCGGTACTCGCCGCTGCCGGTCACATCGACAAACTCCAAGATGATGTCGGTGCCAATACCCTCGAGATAGCGGTACCGCCAGCGCTCAAAGGGGAAGACGGAAGTGCTGCCCCCACCCTCTTCCGGCAACCGGTCGTACATTCCGCCGGCAGGATAGGCTTCAATCTCATCCGGCGGGCCCCACATGATGTAGATGCGACCGCGGTCAGTCTTCCAGCCCGGGATGCCGCTGGCGAAGCGCTCATTGGTGTAGGCGATGCGGCGGTAGTGTTCTTCTTTGTACTCGTTCTCGATGGAGTCCGGGGTGGGATCACGGCGCAGCCAGAACTGCTCGCTGAACTGTTCCCGTTCCTCATCGGTGTTTAGGTGGCGGAAGGCCTCGCGTTCTTCCGGTAGAATGATGTAACTTACGTCCTCTTCGAGCCACTTTTTGTAGTGCGCTTCGAGCTCTTTGCGCAGTGCCTTCTCGCGCCGCGTCTGCTCTTTCTTGCTCAGTTCACGTTTCGGAAGGCCTTCACTCAGTGGCTGTGGTTTCTTTTCCTCTGGCTTTGGGGGTTTCTGAGAGTAAGCGGAAACAGGCAAGAGAAGGGCAATGGCTAGCAGCCAGGGGTTTGCGCGGAAAACCAGCCGCCCCATTCTCATCCAACCTTACCTCCCCATAGGGCCCCCTATTCTAAGGTGCCCCGTTGGGGGGCGTCAAGGCGGAATGCGTTCCCGCCCTCGCTCCTGAGACAAATTGGATGCCTCAGCGCTTGGATAAGTTGACTCCCCCAGGCTGGGTGGGCCGGCGACAGGTCTTTCAGGGAAACGGTGCCTTGCGGTACTATGAGAGGGGGAGATGTCGCTCAGAGTGAAACTCCCAAGGCATAACTCTCGTATAAGAAGAGCGAGGGCACCTTGCCTGTGAAACATAAGCTACTTTTCGGGAAGCGATGACGCGGAAACGCAAATACGGGATTGGCAGTGGGCTGGTGCTGGTGCTGGCACTGGTGGTGGTTGTGAGTGTCCGGAGGAGCCGCGCTGGCATCGTCGAGGTCCAGATGGGCCGGGTGGAGCGGCAAGACCTGGCCTCGATCGTTACCGCTTCTGGGGAAGTTCGCCCCCGCCATTACGTCAATATCAACTCACAATCCTTCGGGCAAATCGTTGCGATTGAGGTGGCCGAAGGGGAACAGGTTCGCAAGGGTCAAGTGTTGCTGCGGATGGAAGCCGTGCAGCCGACAGCCGAGGTTGAAGCCCAGCAGGCGCTGGTGAAGTCAGGGGAGGCGGCGATCGAGGCGGCCCAGGCCAATCTGCGCACGGCACAGGCGGAATTGGCGCGAGCGCGGGCCGACTTCGAGCGCGCCAAGCTCGAATGGGAACGAGGTGAGCAGATGTTCCGCGCGCGGCTGATCTCCCAGGCCGACTATGACGCGCGCAAGGCGACCTTTGAGAGTGCCCAAGCAGCGGTGGATTTGGCGACCGCGCGCATCCACCAGGCCGAAGCCGAACTGGACCGCAGCCGCTCCCAACTCCGGCAGGCGCGCGCCCTGCTGACGCGCTTGCAGGACGTGCTCCAGAAGACCATTTACACCTCGCCGATTGACGGCATCGTGACCAACCTGCCGGTGCACGTGGGCGAGCAGATGGTGCCCGGCATCCAGAACAGCCCGGGGAGTTTCCTGATGACCGTGGCGGATATGTCGGAGGTGACGGCCGAGGTGAAGGTGGACGAGACCGATATTGTCAACGTCGAGCTCCGCCACCCCGCTGAGGTCAGCATCGACGCCTATCCGAACCGCACCTTCCAGGGCACGGTCACTGAAATCGGCACTACCGCCGTCGTCCGCTCCACGGGCCAGTCAACCGCGCAGCTCACCAGCGGCACCCAGGAGGCCAAGGATTTCAAAGTTGTTGTGACGCTCGCCGACCCACCCGAGAGGGTGCGGCCGGGGCTGTCCACCACCGCCCGCATCACCAGCGCCACGCGCAGCCAGGTGTTGAGCATTCCCATCCAGGCGCTGACGATCCGGCGCAAGGCCGATATCGAAGCGGCCGAAGCTGCGTCTAAGGGAGATAAGGCTCAGGCCGCGACCCGGCTCGCGGCTGACCCAGGGAACAAAGAGGAGGTTCAGGGCGTATTTGTGGTTGCGGACGGCCGGGCGCATTTCCGCCCGATTCAAACCGGCATCACCGGCGTCACCGACATCGAGGTGACTGAAGGGTTGCAAGAAGGCGAACAAATCGTGACGGGCAGTTACAAAGTGCTGCGGGAGTTGAAGCACTTGGCCCGCGTGCGCGAACAAAAGGAAGCGCCCAAAACCGCTCCGTAGTGCTCTGATGCCATCCAGCAACGACATCCTCATCAAGACGCAGAACCTCTGGAAGACTTATGAGATGGGGGAGGCAGCCGCGGTGCACGCGCTGCAGGGCGTGCACCTGCAGATCGCGCAGAGCGAATACGTAGCGATTATGGGGCCGTCGGGCTCAGGGAAATCCACGCTGATGAATCTGATCGGTTGCCTCGACACCCCGACGCAGGGAGACTACTGGCTGAACCAGCGCCTGGTGAGCCAGCTCGATGATGACGAGCTGGCCTTCATCCGCAACAAAGAGATTGGCTTCGTCTTCCAGACCTTTAACTTGCTGCCACGGGCGACCGCGCTGCACAACGTTGAGCTCCCACTCATCTACAGTGGCATGCCTGCCACGGAACGCCGCGAGCAGGCTCGCGAAGCGCTGGCGGCGGTGGATATGGCCGAGCGGGTGAAGCACCGGCCGAATGAGCTTTCCGGCGGTGAACGCCAGCGGGTAGCGATTGCACGGGCGCTGGTGAACAAGCCCTCCATCCTGCTGGCCGATGAGCCGACGGGCAACCTCGACACCCAGACCAGCGCTGAGATCATGGCGCTGGTTGACCGTTTGCAAGCCCAGGGCAATACGATTTTACTTGTGACCCACGAACGCGACATCGCCGCTCACGCCCACCGCGTCATCCATCTGCGCGACGGCCTGGTCGAGTCCGACGAACGCACCGGCTAGTCTGTTGCTGACGGGCTCACTTTCTTCTAGACTCCGCTCAGGTATCCGAGCTCGGAATCCCGCTGGGGAGGGAGAGATATGGGAGGCGAAATCCCTGCGAACACAACCGAGCTGAGCGAGGGGAGCCGGTTGAGTGGGATCTTTTTCGCACCCACGGAAACCTATCAGTCCATTGCCCGGCGGCCAACGTTTTTAGTGCCTTTGGTTCTGCTGACTATCCTGTCTCTGGGCGTCACTTGGTGGATTGGGCATCGGGTAGGGTGGGAAGGCGTAGTGCGCGCGCAGCTGGGCCAGAACCCGCGCGTCCGCGAGATGCCGGTGGAGCAACGCGAGCAGATAGTTCAGCGGGCACTGCGTACGGCGCCGATGTTCGCCTACGCTTCTGGGGCATTCAGCATGCCGTTCTTGGCGTTGGTAGTGAGCGGCGCGTTGCTGTTCGTGTTCAACGTACTGGTTGGGAGCGACCTTGATTTCCGGCGGATGTTCTCGGTGGTGAGCTGGGCGATGATGCCCTATGCCGTGCTAAGCGTGCTCGCCTTCATTATTATCGCGCTGAAACTGCCGGAAGACGTCGAGGTACAGAATTTGGTGGCCTCCAACCTCGGCGCTTTCTTCGATCCCGACCGGACCGCCCGGCCGCTGTTGAGCTTCCTGCGCTCGCTCGACTTCTTTAGCATCTGGCAGATGTTTTTGCTCAGCACCGGCTTGGCTGCCATCGGCCGCAAGCTAACCTTCCAGAAGGCGCTCACCTGGGTGGTCATCGTCTGGGTGGTCTGGGTAGGGGTGAAGGTGGCCTGGGCTGTCATCTTCTCCTGAGAGCCGAGCGCGAGCTAGCCCTCGTTTTAGGAAACGCGCAGGAGGCTTGCACGTCCAATTACGAAGGGGACTGGCAAAGAAGGAAACTTCCGGCGGCCCAGATTCGTTTTCCTAAGAAGGGGAAAGAGTGAGAATGTCCAGCCGGCGGCAGCTTCTGCGGGACTCGGCCGAGATTGCCCTGACGGCGCTGCGCGCGCATAAGCTCCGTTCCTTCTTGACGCTGCTGGGGGTGATCATCGCTGTGACCGCGCTGATTGGGGTGGTGTCGATTGTGGAAGGGATGAATACCTACGTCGCCGAACGGGTGGCGAACTTCGGGGCCAACACCTTTTACATCACGCGCTTTGGCATTATCACCAATGCCAAAGACTTCCTGGAAGCGCGCCGCCGCAACAAGAAGTTCACGATGGAGGATTACGAGTACCTGCGCGAGCGGCTGAGCTTGGCCGAGGAGGTGGGGGCGCTCGACGGGCGGTCCACAGACGTACGTTACGGCAGGGAGAGTTTGGAGGACGTTGATATCCGCGGCGTCACGCCCAACATGGTCAGCATCTTCCGTGAGCAGGTGGCCGCGGGCCGCTATATCACCGAGGGCGACTACCAGCGCAAGGCTGGGGTCGCGTTTGTGGGGGGCGACGTCGTCGACCGCCTCTTCCCCAACGTGGACCCGCTCGGCAAGAGCCTGCGGATTGATGGACTGCCCTTTGAGATTGTGGGTGTGGCCCAAAAGGTGGGCAGCGTCTTCGGGCAGAGTCAAGACAACTTCATCAATATTCCCCTCACCACCTACTACAAGGTCTGGGGGGAGGGCCCGCGGAACGACGGGGGGATAGCGGTGGGGGTGAGATATGGCTCGCCGGCCGTAAGGGAGCAGGCTAAAGATCAGGCACGAGTGTTGATGCGGGTCCGACGCCGGCAGAAGTACGACGAGAAGGACGCTTTCGGCATCATCGCCAGCGAGTCGGTCACCAAGCTCTGGGACCAGATTTTCGGGGGGCTGGCAGCCATGGCCGTGGGACTGACGTCGGTGTTTTTGGTGGTCGGCGGGATCGTAATTATGAACATTATGCTGGCGGCAGTCACTGAGCGAACGCACGAGATCGGCATCCGCAAGTCGCTGGGGGCGCGGCGGCAAGACATTCTCGTGCAGTTTCTCGTTGAGGCCAGCGTGCTCTCGACGGCTGGCGGTGTGGTGGGTGTCCTCACCGCCATGGCGCTGACGCGGCTGGTGGCTGCGATGACCCCGGTGCCGATGAGCACGCCGGTTGGCGCGGTGCTGTTGGCGGTGGCGGTGTCCAGCGCGGTGGGGTTGTTTTTCGGCATCTACCCGGCGCGCAAGGCGGCGCGGCTCGACCCGGTGGTTGCTTTACGGGCGGAGTGAGGCGGCAATGAGCCTGCGGGAAAAATGGCGTTGGCGCTGGCGCCGCGAGTTCGGCGAGAACCTGTGGATGGCGCTCGCTACGCTGCGCAACCACAAGCTGCGGTCCATGCTCACCGTGCTCGGGATCATCGTGGCCGTTGTGACCTTGATCTCGGTGGTGGCCCTGCTGATGGGCTTCGACCGCAACGTGCAGCAGACCATCCAGAGCTTCGGCACCAACACCGCCTTCTTCCACCACCTGAATCCCGGGCCGCAATTCGGGCGGCGCAGCAAGGAAGAGCGGATGCGCAAGCCGCTCAACTACGATGACTTTTTAGCGGTGAAAGAGTTCTGCACCGCTTGCGCCAACGCCACGGTTTCCGTCTACAGCAACGAGCTGGACCGCATCCGCTACAAGGGGGAAGAAATTGTGGGGTTGGACTTTCGCGGCGCCACCGAGGAGTTCTTCTCCGTGTATGCCAACGCCGTGGTCAAGCAGGGGCGACCGTTCACCCAGGCCGAAAATCTCCACCGGGTGGAAGCTGCCGTGATCGGGGAAGATGTGGCCAAGGGCTTGTTCGGGGAGCTCGACCCGCTGGGCAAGGACGTCGTTGTCAACGGCCGCAGCTTTCGGGTGATTGGGGTGCTGGAGAAACCGAAGGGCACCTTCGGCGGCCCGGGGGGCGGTGAGGACCGCCGGGTGGCGATCCCCTACTGGACCTTCCGCAAGGTCTATCCATCTGCGAAGTCGCATGGCATTCGCATCGAAGCCTTTCCCGGACAACTCCCCCAGGCGATTGACCAGACCCGGGTGGCGCTGCGCCGCACCCGCCGCGTCCCCTATGACAAGCCAGACAATTTCGGCTACACCACGGCCGAGGCCGTCATTCGCGAGTTTCACAACATCGTGGGGATCGTGGCGCTGGTGACAGCGGTGATCTCCTCGGTGGGGCTGCTGATCGGGGGCGTGGGGGTGATGAACATCATGCTAGTGAGCGTCACCGAGCGCACGCGCGAGATCGGCGTGCGCAAAGCTATCGGCGCGCGCCGGCGCGATATTGTGTGGCAATTTCTGACGGAGGCCATGGCGCTGACCGGCGCCGGCGGAGTCATTGGAGTGTTGCTGGGGTCCCTCATCAGTGTCGGTGTACGCAAAGCCCTGCCGAACTTGCCGACCTTTGTGCCGATGTGGGCGGTGGTGCTGGGGGTGAGCGTCGCGGCGAGTGTGGGTTTGTTCTTCGGGATCTACCCGGCCGTGAAAGCCGCCCGCCTCGACCCGGTGGACGCACTGCGCTACGAATAATCAGAGAGAAGCACAAAGACCGTGAGGGGGTCGCGCGGTCGCAGTGCTACCTTCCAAACAGCCAGAACCCAAACGGCACGAGGTGTTTACTGGAGGCCTCGTCACGAGGCGGGCTTGTGCGCGGCACCGCTGCGGGCGAAGCTCGGGGCTGAGGCCGCGAGGGCGGCGAGCGACTGCTCGTAGGGCGGGTGGGCGAGGCCGCGCTCGGTGATGATGGCGGTGATGTAGCGCGCCGGGGTGACATCGAAGGCGGGGTGGGCGGCGGGAATGTTTTCCGGCGCGATGCGCACGCCCCCGATGTGGGTCACCTCGTCGGCCGAGCGTTCCTCGATGGGGATGTGCTCCCCCGAGGGGAGGGAGAGGTCAATCGAGCTGAAGGGGGCAGCGACATAGAAGGGGACCTGATGCTCGCGGGCGAGCACGGCGATGGTGTAGGTGCCGATCTTGTTGGCGGTGTCGCCGTTGGCGGCGATGCGGTCGGCGCCGACCAGGACGCAGTCGATTTGGCCCATCTTGAGAAAGTGGCCGACCATGCTATCGGTGATGAGGGTGGTGGGGATGGCATCGTGCTGGAGTTCCCAGGTCGTGAGCCGCGCACCCTGCAGGTAGGGGCGCGTTTCCGGCACCAGCACGTGGACTTGCTTGCGCTGCTGCACGGCAGTGCGGACGACGCCCAAGGCGGTGCCGAAACCGCCCGTGGCCAGCGCGCCGGCGTTGCAGTGAGTCAGGATGCGGACGCGTGCGGGCAGCAGGGCGGCGCCGTGGCGGCCGAGGGCTTCGTTCTGGGCGATGTCTTCGGAATGAATCTTGCGTGCCTCTTCGACCAGGGTGGTCTTAAGGTGTTCGACACGGGTGGCTTCGTCGGATGTGCGCGCCGGCGCGCTCTGTGCCCGGCGGAAGGCCGCCCGCACACGGTTGATGGCCCAGAAGAGGTTGACAGCGGTGGGGCGGGTGTGGGCCAGGGTGTCGCAGATGGTTTCGAACTCGGCCGCTAGGGCTTTCACCTCTTTCGCGGATGACTGTTGCACCCCCAAGGCGATGCCCATGGCGGCCGCCACACCGATGGCCGGGGCGCCGCGGATGACCATGCGCTTGATGGCGTCGGCTACTTCGATGTAGCTGGTACAGGTGCGATAGACCTCGCGCGCGGGCAGTTCGCGCTGGTCGAGGATGACGACGCCGCGCGCGGTCCAGGCGATGGGTTTCAGCATAGAGGCCAACGGGTTTGCAGAGAACTTTTTCCCGTCGAGAACACAAGGGAGTGTAGCGCGCCGCCGGGTGGGGTCGCAAGGCTGCCACAGGTAAGTTGCGGGCGACAGCCTGTTTGGCTCAGTTCTCCGGCGGGCTCAGGTGCCGAAGCCCCCTCCGGATGTCAGCGCAGAGAGGAGCGCAGCCGAGAGCGTGCGCGCGCTGGCGGGCAGTTCGGCAAAGTCGCGGCTGGAGAGGAAGAGCGCGGCGAGGGTGGCGTTGTAGGCGAAGTGCATCAGAAAGCTGGCCCGCAGGGAACCGGTCCGGGCCCGGACCAGAGAGAAGAGAATTCCCACCAGGAACAGAAACCCGATCTGAATCCAGCCGGGTATGAGCTGAGGGACGTGGAGCAAGCCAAAGAGGATGCCGCTGACCACCACCGCCGGCGCCACGCCCCAGGCCGGTTCGAGCACCCCGTACAGGTAGCCGCGAAAAATCAGCTCTTCAAAGAAGGGTGCGACGAGCAAGCTCGCGCCGAGGACGAGCAGGGCCGTGGCGCGGGTGGTGAAGAATTTTTCGATGGGCAGGAGTTCGGGAGGCGGGAAGGCAGCCGTACCCAGTTGGATGACGATGGCGAGCGCGGTGCCCCCCAGGACGACCAGAGCGGCCCGTCGGGAGCCCATAGGTCGCCAGGCCACGGCGGGCCAAAAGGGGCTGCGGGTGCGGCGGGTCACGCGGAGGTAGATGAACAGGGTCACGAGCACATACAAAACGGTTTGGACGGAGACAGCGAAGAAGGCGTTGAATCCGGCTTGGCGGGCGGCCCAGCGCCAGAGTTGCGGTGGGCTGAGGTCGGGATGGTCTGGGCGGAACCAGGCAGCGAGGAAGGCGAGCGCGACGCCCTGGGTGAGAAACAGGGCGGCACCGCCGAAGAGGAACAACCAGACGAGGTCCCGCGGTTGGCCGATGTGCGCGGCGGGGCGAGCCGGGGCAGGGATTTCTATGCTTGGCGGGGCCTCCGGCATAGCGAAGCTCGGACTCTACCAGCAAAGTCAAAGGCAAGGGAAGGGAGTTTCCTAGAGGCTGCAGTAATTCTTTTGTGTCTGTGCGCCCGGGAGAGGGCCAAGTCTAGATGAAGCAAGAGGATTCAAGAATTTTCTTGACATAGCGCCCATGCTGCTCCAGAATCTTCGCCCCCCCGGGGTGCGTATGGCTAAGAGGACGACCAGGAAGGTTGGGCTGGAAGTGGACATTCGCTTGTATGACCGCCTCAGCCAGGTGGCGAAGGCCAATGGGCAGAGTCGGCGGTTTCTGCTCGAACAGGCCGTGAGGCACTATCTTGATGTGGTTGTACCGTCGCAGGGGACAATTCGGCCGGAGGTCATGGCCCACTTCCGCAAATCGGTAGAGAAGAACCGGAAGCTGATGGAGCTTTTGGCTAAGTAGATGCCGGGGTACCTCTACCCCACCATTGCGGAAGCGATTGAAATCCATAAGCAATTGATCGAGGAATTTGGCGGCTCTCCCGGGCTGCGGGATCGGGGCCGATTGGAAGCCGCTATTTTTCGTCCCCAAATCGGCTACTACAGCGATCCGGTGGAAGAAGCAGCCGCCCTGATGGAGTCGCTGGCCAACAACCATGTCTTTGTAGACGGGAACAAGCGTGTCAGTTTTGCGGTTACAGACACATTCCTACGCTTGAACGGTTTCTACTTGGAAGCCGAGCCGTCCGCAGCGTACCGGTTCATTACCGGGTCGCTGCGTCGGGGTGAGTTTCGCTTTGCTCGCATCCGCGACTGGATCCGCTCCCACCTGCGTTCACTTTCTGAATCCTAGTCTTGTCAGTGTGTCACCTCGTCAGGGGCGCTGACGCCAGTCATTTTCAGACAGGGCTAGTGGCTGGCCTCGATGAGGGCGGCCGCGAGCAGCGGGATGAGCAGTTCGTGGGGAGCGGTGAGGGCGATGGGGGTGCCGCCGGGGCGGAGGAGGACGTTCTGGGTGGGACGGTAGTGCTGGATGAAGTCGAGGTTGGCGGTGGTGAACTGGGTGAGCCGGTGGCCGAGGTTGCGGACGGCGGCGACGGCCTTCAGAAAAACTTCGGGCAGGACGACGGCGGAGCCGACATTGAGATAGACACCGCCGGGGTGGAGCCGGCGCACCAGGGCGGCGAAGAGCCGGAAGTCGTGGAGCGAGGCTTGGCCGAGGGCGGCGCCGTCGGCGGCGGGGTGGAGGTGGAAAATGTCGGTGCCGAGGGCGAGGTGGACGGCGACGGGAACGCGGGCGCGGTAGGCGGCAGCAAACAGCGAATAGTTCAGGAACTCGGCCCGATGGCCCGCGCCCAGGGATTCCAGATGTAACAGGAATTCCCCCACGCCTTCGCCGATGCCGATTCTCCGCGCGGCGGCGCGGCGGATGGCAAGGTTGATGAGCTTGCCGGTCTCTTCCGCCATCCCGAAGCGGCCCTTGCCAAGTTGGGTCGGGACGTCTTCGGAGGTGTGGCCGACCAGGGCGATTTCAAAGTCGTGGATGAGGGCGGCGCCGGTGGTAGCGATGCCGCCAACGAAGCCGCGGTTGACGAGGTCAATGAGCACCGGGCTCAAGCCGACCTTGATGACGTGGCCGCCCAGGCCCCAGAGGATGGGCTTGCGCTTGCGGCGCGCGGCCAGCAGGGCTTCCACCAGGCGGCGAAAATCGTGCACGGCCAGGATGGGAGGCAGGGTCTTCAGATAGTCGGCGAACTTGGAGCCGCGCTTGTAGGGGCGGGCGAAGTCGCGCACGGTGACCTTGGAGCGCCGTTTGGCCAGCGGCTCGGTCTTCAGGCCCTTAAAGTCCAGCGGGTCGAGGTTGTAGATGGACTTCAAGCGTACCTCGTACCTGGTGCCTTGTACCTTGTGCTTAGCGACCGGTGAAGCCTATCACCAAAGGCCAGAAAGACGGAACCCTGCCTGCGGCAGGCAGGCACAGATGCACAGCCTTCGGCAGGCTCAGGGCAGGCCGATGAACGCAGATCGGTTCTCGGTTTGTCACCCTGAGCCCTTCGGCTCTGAGCGGGCCTCCGGGCAGGGCTCCGCGAAGGCGCAGCGAAGGGTCTGCTGGTTCAACAGCAGATTCCTCACTTCGCTCGGAATGACAAGGGGGTGGCGGGTGCGAAGCCTGCCTGCCGCAGGCAGGCACCTCCTCCGCACTGGAATGGGCTAGTCTTTGGGTTTGTGCTCTTCGAAGCTGCCGTAACGCTGCACTTGGTAGTCGTCCGGCAACGAGCTCACTTTGTCCTTATACGGATCAAGCAGCCACAAACTTGTCTCAGGAACGCAGACAGAGCCCCATTCCCCCCAATAATCATCAGCTTCAAGCAGAACTTTCCCGTCTGAGGCAAACCCGAGGACACGAATCCGAAGAAAACATTCCTTCCCGAGGTGCTTGCCAAAGATTTGGTTGTGATCGGGCTTGGTGAAGGTTGCGAAGGATGAGTTGTAAAGCAAGATGTCGAAGTCTGCCACATCTGACTCGTATGGCCAGCGCATAATCTGAACCAGCAGTTTCCGGCCGTCCGCTGACCAATCCACAACGGCAATCCCGTTGCCTTCCCAGCGAGTGGGTTCTTGCATATAGACGAGTTTGAAGTCCATCCCGGGCTCAGCCACGAACAATTTGGTGGTGTTTACACAAACGGGTCCTGCGTAGGTGCCTTTCCGAGCCAAAGGCTTGTACGCGGTGGCTTCGGTTTCAGCGTAGGCTCGTCGCCGTCCGTCCGGCGATAGAAGGATTCGACTTCTGGCAAGTCTCGACCCTTCGATATCCCCCCATTCTGAAAAGCAGGTGACGTAGGAAGGGTCGTTTGAAACCTCCACGTAACCGCTTTGCCGGACTGCATCCCAGTGCCATTCCTGCTCTGTCGTTGACCTCTGCGGTTCCGGCCTTGAGGCCTTGGGTAGTTTTTTCGGAGGACTCGTAGTTTGCCTTGATGGCTTGCAGGCTGACAGAACCAGTAAGCACACGAGCAGCAAGGACGTGAGTGGCTTACGCATGAGCATCGGAGTTACAGAGGAGTTTAGCAAGTAACTTGGCGGTGTGGGATTTCCTTATTTTAGCGACGGCCTCGGGGGGGCCTTGGGCGACGAGGTGGCCGCCGGCGGCGC
>JBHIAG010000039.1:0-18544 GCA_046758465.1 Terriglobia bacterium
TTTCGCATCATGTCTCACGAGGCTCCTCGTCTCACATGTCTTGACCCAGTACACTCGCTTGACAGGCGAAAGGAAGTTTTCTAGGATGGGTGGAAGAGTGCACTGCGCAGGGGTGACGTCCACGCAAGCTCGTGTACTACGGCGGCGGCAGCCCCGCGAGGGTAGGGAGTAGGTAGTGTCTGCGAGACTCGGCGAAATCCTGATCAAAGAAAACCTCATCAACAAGGACCAACTTCAGAAGGGGCTTGACCACCAGAAGGCGAATGGGGGCCGGCTGGGGGCGGCGCTGGTGAAGTTGGGCTTTGTCACTGACGAAGAGATCACCGGGGTGCTGTCACGCCAATACGGCGTGCCGGCTATCAATCTGAGTTACTACGAAGTGGATCCGGCGGTCGTCAAACTGGTGCCGCAAGAGACCGCAGTACGCTACCAAGTTGTGCCTCTGTCACGGGTCGGCTCTACGCTCACCGTGGCGATGGTGGATCCCACAAACGTCTTCGCGATGGATGACATCAGGTTCCGGACCAACCTCAATGTGGAGCCGGTGGTGGCATCGGAGACGGCGGTCACCGAGGCCATTGGCAAATTCTATGGGGCGCCGGTGGCGAGCGCGGAGCAAAGTCTCGAGGAGGTAATGCAGGAGCTGAGTGGCGAGGAAGCCGACGTCGAAGAAGTGGACGAAGAAGTAGAATCCAGTATGTCCGAACTCGAGCACGCGGCGGAGGAGGCGCCGGTCATCAAGCTGGTGAACCGGGTCCTGACGGAAGCGGTGGGGCGAGGTGCCAGTGATATCCACATTGAACCCTACGAGAAGGAATTCCGGATTCGCTTCCGCATTGACGGCATCCTGCACACGGTGATGACGCCGCCGCTCAAGCTCAAGGATGCGTTTACCGCTCGCGTCAAGGTTATGGCGAAGCTCGACATCTCAGAGAAGCGGCTGCCGCAAGACGGTCGCATCATGCTGCGGTTCATCAAGGACCGCAAAAAGAAGGAGCTGGACTACCGGGTTTCCTGCTTGCCAACCCTGCACGGTGAGAAGATTGTGCTCCGCTTACTTGACAAGGAAAATCTGCGCCTGGATATGACCAAGCTCGGGTTCGAGGCGGAGTCGTTGGCCACATATGAGCAGGCAATCCTGAAGCCGTACGGGATGGTGCTGGTCACCGGGCCGACGGGCAGCGGCAAGACCAATACGCTCTACTCTTCCATTTCTCGCCTCAACAAGCCCGACACCAACATCATTACGGCGGAAGATCCCGTTGAGTTCCAGTTGATGGGTATCAATCAGGTCCAGATGAAAGAGCAGATCGGGCTGAACTTTGCGGCCGCCTTGCGTTCCTTTTTGCGGCAAGACCCGAACATCATCCTGGTGGGGGAGATTCGCGACTTTGAGACCGCCGAAATTGCGGTCAAGGCAGCGCTCACGGGCCACCTGGTGCTTTCGACGCTCCATACCAACGATGCGCCCTCCACCATCAGCCGGATGATGAACATGGGGGTTGAGCCCTTCCTGGTAGCGACTTCGGTGCTCCTGATTTGCGCGCAGCGCCTGGTGCGGCGCATCTGCAGCGAGTGCAAGGAAGAAGTAAAGCTACCGCCGCAGGCGTTGATCGACATCGGGTTCACACCTGAAGAAGCCAAGACCGCGAAAGCGTTTAAAGGTAAGGGTTGCGAGCGCTGCAATGGCAGCGGCTACAAGGGCCGCGCCGGGCTCTACGAGGTGATGGAGATTAACGACGAGCTGCGCGAGCTGATTCTGGTGGGTGCGTCGGCGCTGGAGCTGAAGAAGAAAGCGATAGAGCAGGGAATGATCACGTTACGGCGCAGCGGTTTGCTCAAGATTGCCGATGGCATCACCACCATTGAAGAAGTTGTCCGGGAGACGGTGGTCTAGCAGGAGGTGCTGGTGCCGATACTGTCATTGGCGGAACTGCTGAAAAAGATGATTGAGATGGGTGGGTCGGACTTACACATTGCCACCAACAGCTCGCCGCGCATTCGGGTGGACGGCAAGCTGCGCCCCGTCGAGATGGCGCGGCTAACGGCCGCCGACACCAAGCAGCTAGCTTACAGCGTGCTGACCGATGCCCAGAAGCACCGCTTTGAGGAGCACTGGGAGCTTGACTTTTCCTTCGGTATCAAGGGTTTGGCCCGTTTCCGCGCCAACGTCTTTATGCAACGCGGTGCTGTGGGCTCGGTCTTCCGCACCATTCCGTGGCAGATCAAGACCTTCGAGGAACTGGGCTTGCCGCCGGTGGTGCGGCAGTTGTGTGAAAAGCCACGGGGTTTGATTCTGGTGACCGGGCCGACTGGCAGTGGCAAGTCCACCACGCTGGCGGCCATGCTGGACAAGATCAACAGCGAGCGGCCGGAGCACATGCTCACGATCGAAGACCCCATCGAATATATTCACCAGCATAAGTCTTGCCTGGTAAATCAACGAGAGGTTCATTCCGATACCAAATCCTTCGCCGATGCGCTGCGGGCGGCCTTGCGCCAAGACCCGGATGTGGTTCTGATTGGGGAGATGCGTGACTTGGAAACCATCGAGTCTGCTCTCCGCATTGCCGAGACGGGTCACCTGACCTTCGGGACGCTGCACACCAATTCCGCCGTCTCGACCATCAACCGGATTATCGATGTCTTCCCAGCGCACCAGCAGCCCCAGATTCGCGCACAGCTCTCGCTGGTGCTGGAGGGGGTTATGTGTCAGGCCTTGCTGCCGCACGCAAGCGGCCGCGGCCGGGTAATGGCAATGGAAATCCTAGTGCCGAATGCAGCCATCCGCAACCTGATTCGTGAAGATAAAATCCACCAAATCTATTCCGCCATGCAGACCGGCCAGGACAAATTTGGTATGCAGACCTTCAACCAGGCGCTGGCAACGAGCTATTTTCAGAAAAAGATAACGCGAGACACGGCGGTGTCACGTTCATCGAATGCGGACGAATTGCAGGATATGATTAACCGCGGTGCCGGAATGATGCCGCAAGTCCGCAAGGGTGCAGCCGTGCGCCGCTAAATTTCGCGACTGGGGGAACCAATCATGCCGGTGTATGTCTATCGTGGCACGAATCCCGCGGGGGCGACGGTGTCGGGCGAACGCGTGGCCGAGAGCCGCGCGGCGCTCCAGCAAATACTGCGGCGCGAGCGCATCACCCCCTTAATGATCAAGGAGAAAGGCAAGGAGTTTGCCTTGCCGACCTTTGGCGGAGGTGTCAGCGACAAGGAGTTGGCCATTTTTACCCGCCAGTTTTCCGTGATGATTGATGCGGGCTTGCCCCTGGTGCAGTGCCTGGAAATTCTCGGCAGTCAACAGGAAAACCGCACCATGCAGAAGGCGATCCTAGGTGTGCGGGGCTCGGTGGAAGGCGGCTCGACGCTGGCCAACGCCCTGCGCCAGTATCCCAAGGTGTTTAATGACCTGTACACCAACATGGTGGAAGCGGGGGAAACCGGGGGCATCTTGGACGGAATTTTGCAACGTCTCTCCTCCTACATTGAGAAGAACGTGAAGCTCAAGGCGGCGGTCAAAGGCGCGATGATTTATCCGGCAGTGATCCTTACGGTTATGGCGCTGGTCCTCTGGGGGATCATGGTGTTCGTGGTGCCCAGGTTCGTAAGGCTGTTCGCTGACTTGGGCGCCGAGATGCCATTGCCGACCAGAATCGTCATCGCTCTCAGTGACTTCTTTCGTACCTGGCTGGGAGTCGGGCTGGTTTTCATCCTGCCTGCTGTGGTGATCTTTCTGCTGCGGTACTGGTACGGAACCCCGGGGGGCCGCTACGCGATTGATGCTTTTATTCTCAAAGTCCCGCTGCTTGGGGTGGTGATGCGAAAGATTGCCGTGGCCCGGATGACCCGCACCCTGGGCACCCTCATCAGCAGCGGCGTCCCTATTCTCGAGGCACTGGCAATCACGGCGCGAACCTCGGGCAACGCAGTGATTGAGCGGGCGTTGCTCGGGGTGCGCAAAGCGGTGGAAGAAGGCCGCACCATTGTCGATCCGTTGAAGAAGAGTGATGTGTTCCCGCCAATGGTCTCGCAGATGATCGGCGTGGGCGAACAAACCGGCGCGCTGGATACGATGCTGCAAAAGATCGCCGATTTCTACGAAGAGGAAGTCGATACCGCAGTCAAGAACTTGCTGACTGCGATGGAGCCGATGATGCTGGCGGTGCTGGGTGCGGTCGTGGGCGGCGTCGTCATATCGCTGTACATGCCGATGTTCGCCATAATCGCGCAGCTCGGGGAACAATAGCGGGTCCAACGAGCCGCCCGCGCCGGTTTTGACTGATGGGAACCACCCGCGAACTCCACGACTGGCTCTCCTGGCTGATCAAAGTCCGCATTTTGCTCATCACCTTCCTGCTCGGCCTCGAGCTGGTCATCCGGAATTTCACGCCGACCACGGTACCCATTAAATATTTTCTTTCGCTGATCCTCCTCTGGTACACGCTTTCGATCCTGTACGCGATTTTCCAGCGGCTCGGGCTGGACGAGCTGTTACAAGCCCACACACAGATCATTCTTGACTTGATACTGGTGACCGGGGTGGTCTACGTCACGGGCGCGCTCGACAGCCACTTCCTCTCCCTCTACCCGTTGACCATCATCGTGGCCAGTATCCTGTTGACTCGCCGCGGGGCTTTCCTGGTGGCCGCGTCTGGCTTCATTTTCTTCGCCACGCTGGTGGAAGGCGCGTATTTCGGCGTGGTGCCGCCGCTGGGGATGGCATCCGTCGAACTGCGCACCCTGCAGGCCTATATCTTCATCAACCTGTTCGGATTTCTGGCGGTGGCATATTTGACGAGCCATCTGGCACAGAGTTTGCGAGAAACCGACGTGGAGCTGCAAGACAAGCGTGGCGAGCTCGCCGATCTGCAAGTCTTCAACGAAAATATTATTCGCTCCATGCGTAGTGGCCTGCTGACGAGTGACCTGGAGGGTCGCATTCTGCTGATGAACCTGGCGGCAGAGGAGATTACCGGGCTGCAGTTTCGCGCTGTCGCCAGGCTTCCGGTCGCGGAGGTATTGCCAGACTTCCCGCCTCCCCTGGGGACTGCCCGCCGTGAGATCCATCTACGCACTGCGGGCGGGCAGGAAAAATACCTGGGGATCAGTGTGACGCCGTTGCGGATGGGGGAAAGGGAATTGAGTGGGTACGTCTACAATTTTCAGGACCTTACGGAGTTGAAACGGCTGGAACGCGAAGTAGCGCAGAAGGAGCGGATGGCCGCCCTGGGCCGGATGGCGGCCGCCATTGCGCACGAGATTCGCAACCCGCTGGCCGCCATCGCGGGGTCTGTGCGACAACTGAGCCAGTATGGGGGGCACAGCGAGGCGGAGAGCCGCCTGATGGGGATTGTGAGCCGCGAATCGGAGCGGCTGAATCGCGTGGTGAACGACATCCTGGCCTATGGCCAGGAAAAGCGGCTGCACGTGCAGGAGGCCAGCGTCGTCGATCTGCTGGAGGAAACGCTGGTGCTGCTCGAGCAGCAGCCCACCTTCAACGGCAAGGTCCTGATTGAAAAGACGTTTCCGAGCCATGAAGTGTGCCTCCCCCTCGACCCGGCGCGCATGAAGCAGGTGTTTTGGAATCTTTGCGACAATGCGGTACGGGCGATGCCGGAGGGGGGCACGCTGCGTGTCAGGGTCGAGGCCGAGGGCGACTGGGTTCGGGTGCGCATTGTCGACACGGGTGCAGGGTTCTCGAAGGGCGAGACAGAAAAGATATTTGAGCCGTTCGAGAGCAATTTTCCAGGTGGGACAGGGCTGGGCTTGGCCATTGTCGAGCAAATCGTGCGCGCGCACCAGGGGCGCGTGCACGCGCGCCCGGCCACTCCCGGCGCGGAATTCATCGTGGAACTGCCGCGGCATCCCAAAGCCTACTCCCGCTAGGCACAGATGCTTAACCTGCTCGTCGTTGACGACGAAACTTCCATTTGCCAGGTGCTGGAGCTTGGCCTGCGCCGCCGCGGGCATCAGGTTGAAACGGCCACCAGCGGATCCGAAGCCCGCCGCAAGCTCCAGAGCCAACTGTTTGACGTGATCATATGTGACATCAACCTGCGCGGTGTGCGCGGCGACGTCAGCGGCATTGACCTTCTGGAATACGTCCGCACGGTCAGTTCTGATGTGCCCTTCGTGCTCATGACGGGAAACGAGCAGCTGGGGGAGACCATTATCCGGGCCCTCAATCTTGGTGCCGACCGCTATGTGGTGAAGTCGAACAAGCTGGTGGAGGAGCTCGAGCACGTGGTGCGGCGCGCGGAAGACTACGTCCGGGTGCGGCGCGAACGCGATGCGCTGCGACGCGAGATCCGGCGGTTGTCAACTGACAACATCATCGGCCAGAGCCCGAAGATGCACGCTATCTTCGAGACCTTAGCGGCAGTGGCCGACACGCAGAGCACGATCCTTATCAGCGGTGAGAGCGGGACGGGGAAGGAGTTGGTGGCGCGCGCGATTCACGCCCACAGCGCTCGGGCCGACAAGTCCTTTGTGTCGATCAACTGCGGTGGGTTTCCGGAGACGCTGCTCGAAAGCGAGCTGTTTGGGTATGTGAAAGGTGCATTTACGGGCGCCCAGCAGAACAAAGAAGGCCTGTTCCAGGCCGCGAGCGGGGGATCGCTGTTCTTGGACGAGATCGGGGAGATGAGCCTGGCGATGCAGGTGAAGCTGCTGCGGGTGCTCCAGGACCATCGGGTGCGGCCGCTGGGGAGCACCGCAGAAGTTGCCGTAGATGTGCGGGTGATCGCGGCCACCAACAAGGATTTGAGCCAACTGGTAACCGAGAAGAGTTTTCGTGAAGACCTCTACTACCGCATCAGTGTTATCCCGGTTCACGTGCCGCCGCTGCGCGAGCGCCGCGAAGATATCCCGTTGCTGGCAATGCATTTTTTGCAGCGCCACAACCAGCAGATGAGAAAAACGCTCAGCGGCATCGAGGAGAAAACTCTGGAATGCCTGATGCGCTACTCTTGGCCCGGTAACGTACGCGAACTCGAGAACGCCATCGAGCGCGCGGTGGCGCTGGAAACGACGGAGAAAATCACCCTTCGCAACCTACCGGAAAAAATCACCGGGGTAGTACTTGAATCCTTGCCCGGCTCCGAGCTCTTGCCTGCGGGGGGTATCGATCTGGAGCGGCAGCTCGCAGAGCTCCAGCGGAGTTACCTGGAGGCGGCACTGCAAATGGCGCAGGAGTTGAAAGAACGGGGCGAACGCTCGGGTGGGGCTCGGCAAATCGCGGCCGATTTGCTCAAGCTGAACTACCGGTCGTTTCGGCACTACGCGAAAAAACACAAGCTCTAGGTGGGGCTGAAGACACTTTTTGTCACCCGGGGCAGACACAAAGTGTCAATCGGAGGGAGTGGCTCATGCTTGTGAGTTCGGGATATTACTGTAACTCATTGGGATCATTGATGATATTCTCAACTCTAGTTAGAGTGCGGATTGGCATTCCATTTGCTTTACCTAACACTGATAAATCTGAGGAGAAAGGAGATCGTATGAACAAGAGGCAGAAAGGTTTTTCTCTGGTCGAGCTGCTGATCGTGGTAGCGATCATCCTGATCATTGTCGCGATCGCTGTTCCGGACCTGCTGAAGATGACGATGAAGGGCCGTGAAACTTCGGGAGCAGCTTCGGTGCGGCAGATCATCAACTGTGCGGTGAGCTATCAGAGCGGCCACCCGGACATCGGCTATCCGGCTG
This sequence comes from Terriglobia bacterium, assembly GCA_046758465.1. Lineage (GTDB taxonomy): Bacteria > Acidobacteriota > Terriglobia > Acidiferrales > 2-02-FULL-67-57 > JBHIAG01. Next base: position 7,723 of record JBHIAG010000039.1, read on the forward strand.
CGGGCGCAGACATGGGCCCAGCCGGCGATGGCTGCCTTGACGCCGTGCTGACGGGTGCGCTCACCGGGGGAGCGCCGAAGAGCGGCTACGTTTTCACTTACGCACCTACAAACCCCGTGGGCGGCGTTAACACGGGGTTCACGTTGACCGGCGCGCCTGCTAGCTGTGACCGCACGGGCCGGCGGACATACTTCGCCGATGAAAGCGCAGTAGTCCGCTTTACGAACGCGGCGGGCTGCCCGCAGGCTGACGTGACATCGCCACCGCTCAGCTAGTCTCGTTCCACTTGTTTGAGGCCAGGCTGGGGCTCTTCCCCCCAGGGGAGAGCCCCAGTAGTTTTTTGGGCCGAACCCAGGGATGCGGCAGGAAAAACCATGAGGCGCGCCGACGTTGTGGGGGGCACAGCGCTCCTGGGAGCACTTCTTCTCCTGGGTCTCCAGGGCGCGAATCCTGCGCGCGCGACTCGTATCACTGCTGTGCTCGAAGAGCACTACAACCGCATCCGTACTTTGCAGGCGCAGTTTATCCAGCGCTACACCCTGGGGCGAATCAGCCGGGTCGAATCCGGCACCGTCTATTTTCAAAAGCCTGGCAAGATGCGCTGGGAGTATGAGTCTCCGGAGAAGAAGCTTTTTATTTCCGACGGTACCTATGTCTATCTCTACGTGCCGGGCGAACAGCGGGTCAGCCGCCGCCGGTTGAGCGGGGCTGAGGACTGGCGTGCCCCGTTTGCATTGCTACTGGGCCGCATCGATTTCAGCGAGCTGTTCTCGCGCGTAGAAATCAAACCGATCCACCGCCCCGGCCAGCCAGCGTTCACGCAGCTCCGCGGACTGCCGAAGTCGGCGCGGCAAGGGTTTGAGGAAATTTGGCTTGACGTCAGCGCCCGCTGGCAGGTTATGCGAATCGAAATTCGCCAGGCCGACGGGGGTGTGATGGAATTCCACTTCCGCGCATGGCGGGAGAACCATCCCCTGGCGCCAGAACTGTTCCGCCGCCCGCGCGTCCCACCGGGGACGGCCTAGATCGACGCTCCTGCAAGCCCCTAGCGACGCTCTGCGCTTTCCCTTGCTTCTGACTTGGGTGTACACTTTAGGTTTTGTTGAGGGACGCTGAGGATGGCTGAGTACGTCTGCAAAGTCGGCGACGCGCGGGGGCAGGTGTTCGAGCAGGTGGAACGCGCAGAGTCTGAGAATGAACTGCGGCGGCGGCTGTCGGCACAGGGGCTGTTTGTCTATTCGGTACGCCCACGCGGGCTCCCCCGCCTGCGCCTACCGGTGCGGCGGAGACGGCTGCGGGCGGACGATTTTCTCATCTTCAACCAGCAGTTCGTGACCTTGATCCGCGCCGGGCTCCCAATTTTGCAGGCGCTCGAGATGCTGGCCAAGCGCGCGGCCCGGCCAGCATTGCGGGCACTGCTCGATGACGTGCGCCAGCGCGTGCGGGCAGGTGCGGGATTGTCGGAGGCGTTCAAGACGCAGGGGGTGTTCCCGGAGGTTTATACGGCTTCGCTGTCGGCCGGTGAGCGCAGCGGCAACTTGACGGGGGTACTGGATCAGTACATCAACTATCAAAAAGTATCGACGAGCGTGCGGCGGCGGCTGTTGACTGTACTGGTCTATCCGGCACTGCTGGTAGTACTTTCCGGGGGCGTGCTGACGGTGGTCATCACCTACGTGGTTCCCCGTTTTGCTTCCCTCTACGAGGAGCTGGGCGCCGAGCTGCCATTGCTGACCCAGGTCGTCATCAACTTTGCCATGAACGTGCGGGCGTGGGTCCTTGTGATCCTGACAGGCATGGTCGTGGGAGCGGTGGGTTTCTTTCTCTGGTCGCGGAGCGCGGGCGGGGCACGGCTGCTGGACCGGTTGAAATTGGGGGTGCCGGTGGTAGGCGATATCTGGTTGAAGTTCCGCGTGGCGCAGTTTGCGCGGACGCTGAGCACGCTGCTGGTCGGCGGTATCCCACTGGTCACGTCGCTTGAAACCGCACGTGACGCTGTGGGCAGTGCCTTGTTGCGGGAGACCATCCAGCAGGCGGCCAACGGTGTGCGCGAAGGTCAACCCTTGCATGCTGCCCTGGGGGCGCAGGGCATCATCCCAGGGCTGGTGCTGGAAATGATCGAGGTGGGAGAAACCACGGGCGCGCTGGCCCAGATGCTGGCGAGCGTGGCTGAGTTCTACGAGGAAGACCTGACCACGCGCCTGACGGCACTGATGGCGCTGGTCGAGCCGCTCGTGTTGGTGTGTATGGGTTTGGTGATAGCATTTATATTGGTTGCTCTTTATCTTCCGATATTTTCTCTGGCGACACTGGTGCGCTAAGGTTTGGAGGTTGCGATGGCGTTTGAGAATCAAACCGATTCACCGGCGGCGCGAGCACGGGCACTGGCGTCGCGCTACCGCTGCGACTTCGTGGACCTGCTGGCGCAGCGTATTGACCCGGACTTGTTCCGGCTGGTGCCGGTGGACTTGATGTTCCGTTACCACTTCATTCCGCTGGAGGCGGGTGACGGCACGTTGACGGTTGCGATGGCTGACCCGAGCCAGTTTACGGTCCTGGACGAGCTGGCGGTACGGCTAGGGCGCAAGGTGCGGGCGAAGGTGGCAACTGCGGAGCAAATTGACGACATCCTGAAGAAGACTGAACAAGCGCAGCGGGTGCTGGAGGAGGTAACCGAAGGGTTGCGGCTGGACGTGGTACGCGAGAGCGAGGAAGGAGAAGAGACGATCTCGATTGAGCAGTTGACGCGGGACACTGCGGCGAGCCCGGTGGTTCGCTTGGTGGACTCGACTATTTTCAATGCGCTCGAGCGGCGGGCCAGCGACATCCACATCGAGACGCGAGACACCGACGTGGTCATCAAGTACCGCATCGACGGGGTGCTGCACCAAGCCATGGCACCCATCGCCAAGGAATGGCATTCGGCCATCATCTCGCGCATCAAGGTGATGGCGGAACTTGACATTGCCGAGCGGCGCGTGCCGCAGGACGGGCGTTTCCGCGTCCGGTACAAGAGGCGCTACATTGACTTCCGCGTCTCTATCATGCCAGCCATCAATGGTGAAGATGCGGTGTTGCGCATCCTCGACAAAGAATCCTTGAGCGAGAAGTTTCGCACCCTCAACCTGGACGTCATCGGTTTTTCGGATTCAGAGCTGCGGCGTTTCCGGCGGTACATCCAGGAGCCCTACGGGATGCTACTGGTTACGGGGCCCACGGGCAGCGGCAAGACGACGACGTTGTACGCGGCGGTCTCGGAAATCAAGACCGACGAAGACAAGATCATCACTATCGAAGACCCGGTGGAGTATCAAATCCGCGGGATCACGCAGATCCCGGTGAACGAGAAAAAAGGGCTGACCTTTGCGCGGGGTCTGCGCTCCATTCTGCGCCACGACCCGGACAAGATCATGGTGGGGGAGATCCGCGACCTGGAGACTGCGCAGATCGCCATTCAGTCGGCGCTGACCGGCCATCTGGTGTTCACCACGGTGCACGCAAACAACGTCATAGATGTCCTCGGACGATTCCTGAACATGGGGGTGGAGCCCTACAACTTCGTCGCGGCGCTGAACTGCATTCTGGCGCAGCGGCTGGTGCGGGTGATTTGCAAGAACTGCCGGCGCGCCGTCACCTATGGCCGCGCGACGCTGGAGACCTCCGGGCTCGACCCGCGCGCGTGGCAGGGGGTGATGTTCTACGAAGGCACGGGCTGCATCGAGTGCCACGGCACAGGCTTCCGCGGGCGCACAGCCATCACGGAACTGCTGGACCTGTCCGACCGCATCCGGGAAATGATTATCGACAAGCGGCCGACCTCAGAGATCAAGCGGGCGGCGAAAGAGGACGGGATGACGTTCGTGCGGGAAGCGGGCCTGGAAAAGGTGCGCGCGGGCGTCACCACGCTGCGCGAATTGAACAAGGTCACATTCATCGAGACGGTGTAGCTGGCATGGGGACTAAGCGCGCTGGCGCGGTGCTGACACGCTGGCGGCAGTGGTTGGCAGGCACGGAGGCGCCGCGACTGGCCTGTGAAGTGGCCGCCGACGGGGTGGCGGCGGCGCGCCGGGCCCGGGCGGGGCAGAGGATTGAATCCTGGGTGACAAAGCCATTGCCCGAAGGAGTGGTTCGTCCGGGGCCGCTGGCGGACAACGTGCTGGATCCAGCGGGCCTCGCGGAAGCGCTTCAGGGAGCCCTGGGCGAAGTGGCCGGGGGAGAAAAGCGCGTGGCCGTGATTCTGCCCGATCCGGTGGCGCGCATCTGGCTGCTTCCGGTGGAGAGCCTGCCAGCGCGGCCAGCTGAAGCCGCGGCGCTGCTGCGGTGGCGACTGGCGAAAGAGGCTGCGTTTGACCTTGAACAGGCAGTTGTAGCCTACCAGGTGTTTTCGCGCGGCGAGTCGGGCCGCGCGGTGCTGGTGGCGGCGGCGCATCGAGCTTATCTGCGCCAGTACGAGGAGCGTTTCGAGGCATTGGGGTTTGAGCCCGTATGGGTGACTCTGGCAACGGTGTCCACGCTTGGCTGGGTCGAGACCGAGCCCACGGCAGGCCAACTCCTCGTGCGCTGCGATCCCAATTCGCTCGGACTGGCTATCGTGTGGGGCAGCGAGCTGCGGCTTATGCGGAGTGTGCCGGCGACGCCGCGGGAGGGTTCCGCGGACGCTCTCTTCGAAGAAATCTATCCCTCGCTGGTTTATTTTCACGACGAGTGGGGCGAGCCGGTCCGCGAGGCTTTACTGGTCGGGGTGGGCGAAGCACACGCTGAGCTGGCGCGATTGTTGGAGCGCGAGGCCGGCTGCCGGGCGAGGGAGCTGAGGTTGGATTCCTGGCTGGGTGAGGGGGCCCCGACAGAGGACGTGGCACGGCGCCTGGCGGCCTCGCTGGGATTTTTACGAGCCGGAGGGCAGGCGTGAGAGTTACGCTCAACCTGGCGACGCAGCCGGCGGCGGGCGGTCGCGCCTTCTGGTTGCTGGCAAGCCTGCTGGGGAGTGGGGTGCTGGCGCTGACGGTTTGGGTCGGTGTGCAGGGGTGGCGCTCCTGGCAGGAGGGGACGAGTCCCGCCACGCGCGGCGTCGAGCTGCGCGGGCAGCTTGCGAAGCTGACGCGGAGGCAACAGGAGTACGCCGCCCGGCTGCGGACACCGGCAGCGCAGGAGGTGCTGGAGCGGGTGGCGTTTTACAACCATTTGCTCGACCGCAAAACGGTATCCTGGGCTGAGCTGTTCGTCGCGCTCGAGCGGCAGCTTCCCGCCCGCGTGCGCATTCTGGCGATTGCGCCCGAACTTGAGGAGGACAACACGCTGCGTCTGGAGTTGCGGGTGGCAGCCGAGTCGGCGCCCGCGCTGGTGAAATTCCTACGTGGCCTGGAACAGGGTGCGGCGTTTGCGCAGGTGGAGGTGCGTTCGCAGCAGCGCGGGACGCGTACGGGTGAGGATGCGATCATTGCCCAGGTCAGGGCTAGCTATCTAGGGAGACCCTAAGCATGGCAAAGCGGCGTGGCCAGCAGTGGTTCCTGGGGGCACTGGTATTGCTGTTGGTGCTGGATGCGGGGGTCTACTTCGGCCTGGTGCAGCCGCTCGCCTCTATGTCCTTCGATGAGAAAACACAAGCAGCGCTCGCAGTACAGGTAGAGCGCGCCCAGGCGGAGGTGGCGCGGCTCGGGCAAATCGAGCGTGACTTACCCGCTACCACCACGCACCTGGATCAGTTTGTGACCCAGCACTTCCTTGCTGAGCAGGCGGGGTATTCCGCCATCGTCGAAGAGCTGGAGCGTGCCGCGGCCGCCGTGGGGGTACGGCCGGGGCGGGTTGACTTCCACCCCTATGCGGTGCGCGAGCGGCCGGAGCTAGTGCGAATCGAAATCGAGACCACGGTGGAAGGCCGCTATCAGAGCCTGTTGGGATTTCTCGGAGTGCTGGAACGGTCGGCGAACTTCTACTTGCTCCAGCGCCTAGATTTGGCTTCGGCGACGCGTGGAGGCAGCTTGAAACTTAACCTGAAGCTAGACACTTATCTGCGCAAGCGCACATGAAAGAGAAAGGAAAATTCGTCGTCCTGTTCGTGCTGCTGGCCGTTCTGGTCGGTCTGAATGTCCGCTGGGGACGGGGAACCCCCTCCCTGGCGGTTTCGGGGAAAGGCCCGGCGGCGGTGGAGGAAGCGGGGCAGATTCCCGACGTGCACCTGCGCGTGGATTTGCTGGCAAAGGCACAGAGTCGGGTCAAGGTCGGCCGAAATATTTTTGAGTACCGCGTACGGGCTGTGCCGACGCCCGCGGCGCCTGCAGCGGCGCCGGTAGCGGCCAGCAGCGCGCCGCCGCGGCGAGATACGCCGCCAGCGCCGCTGCGGTTTTATGGATTTGCGGAGGATAGCCAGAGCGGGCAGAAACGGGTTTTTCTCACGGACGGGGAAGAAATCTTCATTGCCGTCGAAGGAGAAACACTGCTGCGGCGCTACCGGGTGCGGCGCGTGCGGGCCACGAGCATCGAGCTCGAAGACCTGGTAGAGGAGCGGCAGTGGGTGGTGCCGCTGGAGCAGCCATGAGGCGGGGAAGCAAGCAGGGGGGCTACGCGTTGATAATCCTGCTACTGGTGGCCGCGTTGGTGCTGATCTTGCTGGGGGCTGAGGTGCCGCGCGTCCTGACCCAGGGGCAGCGCGAACGGGAAGAGGAACTGATCTTCCGGGGTGAGCAATACCGGCGAGCACTGGCGCTGCACTATCGGAAGTACGCGCGCCTGCCGCTAAAACTTGAGGAGTTGGTCGAACCGACGAACAACCTGCGGTTCCTGCGCCAGCTTTATCCTGACCCGATGAGCGCGGATGGGGAGTGGCGGTTGATCCGCGTGGGGCCGCTGGGGGAAGTCGTAGGCTCGCACACGCGGGAGCGCATCCAGTTGCAGGCTCCCGGGGCAGGGGAGAAGGCTGAAGAGAAGGCGAAAGAGGAAGAGACAGAAGAGGCGGCCCGGGAACCCGCAGCCGGCGGGGAGAACATGCCCATCATTGGAGTGGCGAGTCGCAGCCGGCGGCGTTCCATCAAGGTCTATCAGGGACAGATGACTTACGACACCTGGGAGTTCATCTACGACCCGGTGGCCGACGCGCTCCGGCGGGGCGCGCGGCCAGCGGCGCCGGCCCAGCCCAGTTCGCCGAAAGCGCCACAACCCCGGCAGCAGCCGTAAGCGTTTCCAAAGGAAAAACCTCAGGGGCTTCCCGCACAGCGGGATCTCCGCTCGCCTCCGCCTCGAAAAGCCCCTTGCTATTTTTCCCACACAACGTCGCGACTCACGCGGCGACCCACAATGCTTCACGGAATTGACACCGGCGGGACGCCGGTGCCACCAGAAAGAATCCCTAAAGAATGAATCACCCAGGGGCTAAGGCCTGGGTTTCTGTTTGGCTTCAATGGCGGGGTTGAACCCCCGGCCCACCAAGACAAGTACTGCAAGGAGCTACCAAGCGTGGACGGGTCCAAGTGCGGGCTAGGGGGTGAGGAGGTATTTTTCAACGGCGGCGGCGACGCCACTTTCGTCGTTTGAGCGCGTGACGAGCCAGCCGGCGCGCTGCAACTCTTCGCTGCTGTTTCCCATTACCACGGCGAGGCCAGCGAACTCGAACATCTCCCGGTCGTTCCAGTTATCGCCGATAGCCATAATTTCCTCGCGCCGGATGCGGCGGCGCCGGGCCCACCAGGCCAAGGCCGCGGCATTGGTGCAACCGGGGGCGAGGACATCAAGCAGGGTGAAGTTGCGGTGGGGGTATTCGGCCAGAGCAACGCTGATGTGGTCTGCGAGATAGGAATCGGCGAGCAGGCGAGCCAGTTGGCGCATTTGGTCGAGGGGGCCGGCATAGAGGACCTGGATGGGGTCTTCGCTGAGGTGGTCTTCGAAGCAGATGACTTCCAGGATGGAGTCGCGGTTGCGTGCGAAGTAGCCTGCGACTGGCTCGTGGGCCGGGTCGAGACTTTCCACCAGCACCTCGCCCTGGCCGAGGCGGTCGAAGAGGATGAGTGCGTGCGCACGGTAGGGAGCGGCGACCGCCAAGATTTCGGCGGCAAGAGCGCGCGGCAGCAGTTGCCGATAGAAGGTGGCGCCGGTTTTCGACTTGATGAGGGCACCGTTGTTGGCGATGAGGTGGAGGTCGAAGGGAAGCTCGGTGGCGATCGGACGGGCAAAGCTGAAGCGGCGGCCGGTGACGAGAAGAATCTCAATGCCACGGGCATGGGCGGCGGCGAGGGCGTCGCGGTTGGCAGGACTGACCTGAAAGCGGGTGTCGAGCAAGGTGCCGTCAATGTCCACGGCCAGCAGGCGAATGGGCGGCAGCATCGTCGGCATTCTAGCACGGACGGGGTTGTCAGCTTGTGGCCAGCTTGTTAGACTGCGTTGCTTTTTCCAATGCTGAGTTCGACGCTGACGCATTTGAAGTGTTCGCGCTGCCGGGCACGCTGGCCGGCGGATGAGCCGCAAAATCTCTGTCGCTGTGGCGGGCCGCTGCTGGCGCAGTATGAGTTGGCGCGGGCGGCCAGGACAATGACCCGGGAAGCGCTGGCCGGGCGCGGTCCGGGGCTCTGGCGCTACGGGGAGGTGTTACCGGGGTCGACCGCGAATGCGGTGAGCCTGGGGGAAGGCTCGACACCGCTGGTGCACGTGCAGCGGCTGGGCGAGGCGTTGGGCTGCCCGAAGCTCTACGTCAAGGACGAGTCATCGAACGCGACCGGGACGTTCAAAGCCCGCGGGTTGGCGGTGGCGGTGACGCGGGCGCGGGAGTTTGGGTTGCGGAAGTTGGCGATTCCCACGGCAGGCAACGCAGGCGCAGCGCTGGCAGCCTATGCCAGCCGTGCCGGTCTTGAGGCCTATGTCTTGATGCCGCGCGATGCACCGGCCGCCAACCAACTGGAATGCCGGCTCTACGGGGCGGAGCTGATTCTGGTGGATGGTTTGATCGGCGACTGTGCGCGCCTGCTGCGGGAGCGCAAGGAGAAGGAAGGTTGGTTCGACGTTTCTACCTTGAAGGAACCCTACCGGGTGGAAGGAAAGAAGACGCTCGGCTACGAGATGTTCGAGCAACTGGAGGGGCGGCTGCCGGACGCGATCATTTATCCGACGGGTGGGGGCGTGGGATTGATTGGGATGTGGAAGGCGTTTGGGGAGATGGAGGCGATGGGGTGGATCGGCGGCGAGCGGCCAAAGATGATTGCAGTGCAAGCGGCGGGCTGCGCGCCTATCGTCAAAGCATTTGAAGGGGGCAAGAGGGAGTCGGAGCCGTGGCCGAATGCGCAGACGGTTGCAGTGGGTCTGCGGGTGCCGAAAGCGCTGGGTGATTTTTTGATCCTGGAAGCCCTCTACCAGACCCGGGGGACAGCAGTGGCGGTGGCGGAGGCGGAGTTGCTGGCGGGGATGCGGGAGCTGGCCGAGCGCGAGGGGATTTTTGCGTGTCCCGAGGGAGCAGCCACGCTGGCAGCGCTGCGCAAGCTGCTGGCAGCAGGGTTCCTGCGGGGCGAGGAGACAATTGTGCTCTGCAACACCGGGACGGGGTTGAAGTATCTGGATGTAGTGGGGGCAGCTTAAGCAGCTAGCCAGGGGCGAAGCAAAGGAAGCAGGAGAGGGTAGGTCGAGAATCGAAACTGGGGCGTGGTGGACGGCACCGGGCTCGAACCGGCAACCTCCGCGTTGCGAACGCGGCGCTCTCCCAATTGAGCTAGCCGCCCACGCAGATTGATTTTACGGGGTTGGCGGGGTTGAAGGCAAGAGCGGGCGAGAAGGGTAACTGGGACAATCCCTGCGTTGCTAGCGGGAGGCGCTCACCAAAGCTTCCAGGTAGCGGTGGCTCTTCCAGCGCTTGATTTGCCGTTCCCGCCGGACGGCCTCAGCTCGAGTGGGGAATTCTTCTGTGTAAACAAGCTGTCAGGGTCCACGGTTCCGTGGGAACTTTGTCCCCCCAGCGGCGTGGCAGCGTAGACGCTTCTGTAGGTTGCTGGTCTGGCCGATGTAGTAGCGGCCGGTGCGTTCACTGTGCAGGATGTAAACGGTGAACTTGTTGGACATGAAGGGTGGGACGGCATCCCGACGGAGTCGGGACAACCTTCCGTATGGATGCTCTCCCCATTGAGCTAGCCGCCCACGCGAATTGTGCCACCCACGAAAATTGCTTGTAAGGGCTTCGTGGGCTGGCGGCAAGGGCAGGCACGGGTGGCTAGGAGTGTGCTGGGCTGCCCTTGCTTGCGCCAATCTGCTGCCTGTGACGCCAATATGCGCCGTTATGCCACGATTTGGTTGCCGTGGTGAGCAGCTTCTAGGGCTTGCGGCTGGCCGCCACGCGGCGGGCGGTGGCGGCGAGTTCGGCGGCTTGGGGGAGGAGTTCGAGAGCCTTCTGCACCTGGTAGTCACCTTCGAGTTCGACGCGGAAGCCTTCGGGCAGACCAAAGACAGAAATGAAAATGTATTTTTTGATTTGGCGTGCGAGCCAGTCGTGCGTTTCCTGGATGTCGGCTTTGGTGAAGCGGATGTTCCGCTGGTCGAGGAAGCGGCGGAAGCGGTTGAGGACGTAGGCGTCGACGCCGAAGTCGCGGGACACGGTGTCGCGGTCAGCGAGGAAGTGTTTGGCGAAGTTGAAGAAGACGTCGCGGCGGACAAGCAACTCTTGGAAGCGGTTCAAGGGTAGGCGAGGCACAACCACATCGGGCTCGATACCACCACCAGCGTAGACAGTGCGGCCACTGTCGGTTTGATAGACCTGGCCGGCCGTGTCGTTGTCGTCGCGCTTTTTGCGGTAGTAGTAAGTGTAGAGCGAGACAGTTTTGAAGTCGCGCTGGATGAGGCGACCACTGGGCGTGTA
>JBHIAG010000040.1:0-17919 GCA_046758465.1 Terriglobia bacterium
AAACATTTCTAGGAAATTCAGTCGTGACGTGCCGCTGGGTCGTGTCGATGAAGTACAGTGTGGTGATGATTTCCCTTGGCGCGTTGCTTGGAGGGTAAGAAACCATAGTCGCGACATCATCGATGTTGGCACTCTTCAGGATGTTAGAATCTGGATGTATCCCGCCAGCCAAAACCGAATTGATTATGCTTTTTAGGATTGCAGCTGATTCAGACATCCTCGGGTCCGATAGGTCGAAGTTGAAAAGGACCTTGGCGTAGTAGTGCAAGACAAGACGGACGAACTCGGGTAATTGCAATTGCGGATGGTGCCTAGAAAACGATACGAAATATGTGTGATCCTCATCCGTGACAATATGAGCACTGAGAAGTTTGAGCAATTTCGGTTGAAGGCCCAATAATCTCTTTAAGAACTCCATCGCGATTGCGTCCTATTGTGGCTTATTGGAAGCTAGGGCCTCCGAGTGAAGCAGGTTAGGGTTGGGCGAAGTTGAGGTGGAGGATTTGCGACGGCGCATCATGGGTTTTGTCCCAGTGGCGGGAGCCACTGGGTTGAACTCTACCTGTAAAAAGCCTCCGCGCGACAGTTCGGTCGACACCAATTAGCAACTCTCCCTGCTGCGTGCGGGAAACAATCTCTGCATGCTGCTCTGGTGTCATGGGGTTAGGGTTGGGCGAAGTTGAGGTGGAGGAGTTCCTGTTGGAGGGCGATGAGTTGGGTGACGCCTTTGCGGCCGAGTTGGAGCAGTTGCTCCAGTTCAGGTTGGGTGAAGGCGCGGCCTTCGGCGGTGGCCTGGATTTCGACCAGGTGGCCGGTACGGGTAAGGACGACGTTCATATCGACTTGGGCGCGGGAGTCTTCCTGGTAGCTGAGGTCGAGCAGGAGTTGGTCGTCCACGATACCGACGCTGACGGCAGCAAGGGCGTCGGTGAGGGGCAGGGTAGGGAGGATGCGGAGGTCGATGAGGCGCTGGCAGGCGAGCGCCAGGGCGACGTAGCCGCCGGTGATGGCGGCGGTGCGGGTGCCGCCGTCGGCCTGGAGGACATCGCAGTCCACGATGATGGTGCGTTCGCCGAGCGTGTCCAACCGGGCCACGGCGCGCAGGGCGCGACCGATGAGCCGCTGGATTTCCTGGGTGCGGCCAGAGGCGCGGCCACGGCCGGCCTCCCGCGGGGTGCGGCGCTGGGTGGCGCGCGGGAGCATCCCGTATTCCCCGGTGATCCAGCCCTGGCGGGTGCCTTTGCGCCAGAAGGGCACGTTGTCTTCGACGCTGGCAGTGCAGAGGACACGGGTAGCGCCCATCTCGATGAGGACGCTGCCTTCGGCGTGGGGAAGGAAGTCCGGGGTCAGCTTGACGGGGCGAAGCTGGTCAGGGGCCCGGCCATCAGCGCGCACAAAACCTCCTCCCTAGCACGGGCGCGATTATAGCATTGGGATGGGGTCGCTGCGGGGCGGGGAGTTGCGGCAAGGCAGCCTGCGTGATGCGAGGCCCGTGATGCGAGGGTAGTGCGCCTTGACTGCGCTCGGGGCAAGTGGGCCGAGGGCAGCGACCTGAACTCCCCGCCCGCAGGCAGGGCCCGCTACCCGCCCCTTGCAGAGCGCCAGCCAGAAGGTCAGGGCTAAACCCTGACCCGCCAAAAGGGAGGAAGCCACGGGGGGAGGGGCCGGCAAAGCGTCCTGCGACACGCTTAGGGCAAGCAAGGCCTTGGCCTCCCCAGGGGGTAGCGGACTGGCCGGTATGGTGCCTCCATCAGAGGCTTTCCGTTTCGTTCCTGCTCCTTCCGTTCCGTTCCTGCCCCTTCCGTCGCCGAGACTCCACCGTGCTGCCCTCGTGAGTCCGGGGTGATTTTGACCCTGGGAGGATTTGTGTTGCGACTTTGCTCAGGACAAATTTTTGTGTGGGCACAAAAAATTTGGAGGCGGGGGGAGTCGAACCCCCGTCCGAGAAGTGTCACGACCAGAAGCCTACATACATATCCCGTTCTCGGGTTTCGCCTGTGCGCGTCAGGAACGGGCAAGAGCGCGCGCTGGCTAGCCTGATTGTTTTCGCCCGACACGCCGCAGGCGGAGACGCGTCGCGCTAGCCCGCTGGGTTGACGCCTTCATCCCATCGCGCGGGCACGACGGGGAAGACGCGCTGCTTATTTAAGCAGCGTAAGCCAACTGTTGGTTGGCAGTTATTGTTGGTCCACGCGCTTACGGGCACGTGGGGCCCGGTATGCCTTCTGGTCATTCCGGCTTCCGTCGAAACCGTTTCGCCCCCGAAGAGGCAGTTCCAGCCTAGCACCGGGGCCGCGCGGCGTCAAGCCAGGCACGCCGGCTGTACTTTTACGTGTTGACACCTGTGGGCGCGTCCAAGATAATTTTGGAAAGTCGTTGCAGCAGCCTCAGGAGGGCTACGAATGGCGAACGATGCGCGACAGGTGTTGGAGCAGGCATTGACCCAAGCGATAGCCAGCATTCAGCGGCAGCTCGGCGAGGTACAAAATTCCTATGACGCGGTGCAGCGTGCCCTGCAAGAAAGTTCCGGTGATCGCCTGGGCGCGCTGTTGCCTGCTTTGCTGCAACTCGAGGCTACGGGCGCAGCGTTGGCCGCGTCGATTGAAGCGGTGTTGCGATTTGCGGGCAGTTCGCTGCGCTGGATGAGTGCACCGCCTGTGGCGGCATCCGCCGCAGCGCCGAGTGTTGTCGCGGAGCCCCCACCGCCCGCGGCGGCCCCTGCGGCCGAACCTGAGGTCGAGGAAGTCGAAGCGGCCGCAGCGGTTGAAGCTGCGCCCGCAGCAGCGCCAGCGGCGGAAGCGCCGCCCGCCGCGGCGCCAGCGGTGGAAGCGCCGCCCCCAACGCGGCGCCTCAGCGAAGTAGAAATCGCCCAGCTCCCGGATGAGCTCAGACAGCTCCACAAGAAGGCGAAGCGGTTTGCCCGCGTCACCGTGCAAGAGTTTGTGATGTACAAGAAGGACGAGGTGGAGAAAGGCCGCACCGATAAAGACCTCTACGAGCGATTCCGCGATGAGATTGACAAAAGCAAGGCTCTCTACGACCAGCGCTTCGTCAAAATTGCCGAGCACAACATCGACTACCTCTATGAAGAAATGGTCCGCGTGCTGGCCAAGGACGACCCCAGCGCGCTCGGTAAATATCCCCACCCGGTTCCGCCGCGTGACTGATCTCTGCCGGTCAAGCCCCGGGATGAATTTTCCCCGCCGCGTTTGCCGCCCCCAGAGCTGATGCGACGAACCTGCTGGCTTCTCTTCAGCGTCCTCTTAGTGCTCGCTCCGCTCGCTGGAGCCGAGGAAGAGAAGGACGCTGCCGCACAACTCGCCCGCACCGCACAAGCGCTCGGCGCACGCCCGAGCCCTCAGGCCTATCAACGCCTTGAACTCTTTGCCGAGCAACACCGCGGCACGGAGCCGGGGGCGCAGGCAGCGCTGCGGCTCGGTTGGGCGGACTTTGAGAAGCAACGCTGGGAGCGCGCCGAGCAGCATTTCATTCACGCCGCCGCCAGCCGACTCTTGGGCGACTATGGGCGCTTCTACCGGGCCCAAACACAACGCCGCCGTGGTGCGCTTGAGCGAGCGTTTGCGAGCCTGGCGGAACTCCGCCGCCACCATCCCGACAGTCCTCTCGCGCAAGCCGCTGTGGTCGCGCAGGCCACCCTGCTGGTCGAACTCGGGCACGCGCCCCAGGCCAGTGCCTTGCTCACGCACCAGCCGGATTGGCAGCGCCGCCCCGCCTTGCTGCTTGCGCTGGCAGAGGCACAGGCGGCGGCCGGCGAAACCGAGCCAGCAGTCGAGACTTTGCACCGCCTCTACTATGAATTCCCTCTGAGTCCCGAAGCCGAGCCTGCCAACCAACGCTTGAGCCAGCTCCGCCCGCAGCTCGGCACCCGCTATCTCAAACCCAGCGAAGCGCTCCGGCGCAGGCGGGCTGACCTCCTCTGGGCCGCGCGCGCCTATCAGGGGGCACGCTCCGCCTACGTCGATTTGAGTGTGCGGGCCAGTGAACCTACCCGGCGGCGCGCTCGCCTGCGCGCTGCCCTCGCCCTCTACCGCTTGGGCGGTGGCCGCCGTGCCTGTGCCGAACTGGAAGCCATCCGCGATGTTGACTCGGAACTCGAAGCCCCCTGGCGTGCTGCTCGCGCCCGGTGTCGGCTCCGCGCCCATGACCTCGGGGGATTCGAGCATGAACTGGAACCCCTCCGAACCCGCTTCGGCACTTCGCGCTGGTATGCGCAGGCGTTGTTCGCGGCCGGCAACTACTTCTTCGCCAGCGATGAGCTCACCGGGGCCGCGGATCACTTCCAGCGTCTGCTTGAACGCTTCCCCCGGAGCGAGTGGGCGCCCGAGGCGCAGTGGAAACTCGCCTGGATCGCTTACCTCGAAAAGGATACGGCGCGCGCCGCCCGGCGAATGGAAGAACACCTTGCACGGTTTCCGCACTCGGCCTTTACTCCCCGGGCGCTCTACTGGCGCGCACGCATCGCTCACCGCCGGGGCGAAGTGAGCGTGGCCGCACGCCTCGCGGAGCTGCTCCGGTCATACTTCCCGCGGCATTACTTGGGTCAACAGCTCGAGCAGGCGGAATGGGCACAAGCCCATGGAGGCTCCGGTGATGGTGAGGAGAGTCCGGCGGCCCTGCCGGCGTGGGTCGAAAGGATTCGTCTCGCGCGCCCCGTCCCGAAGACGCCGTCCGTACCGCCGCACTTCATGCGACTTTTGGAACGCGCCCGAGCCCTGGAGCAACTCGGCTTGGCGGAGTTTGCCGCCGAGGAAGCGGCACTCGTGCTGAAAAAATCATCCCACCCGCAAGCCTACCTGATTCGCGCGCGCACAGCCTTTGCCTTGAATCAGTACCCCCAGGCCGGCGAATGGGTGCGTCGCGGATTCCCGGACTACTTGGACCTAGCGCTCGACGCCCTCCCGCGCGCCACCTGGGAACTGCTCTTCCCGCGGCTCTATTGGAAGTCCATCCGGCGCCACGCCCGCCGCTACAAGCTCGACCCCTATCTTGTGGCGGCCGTGATCCGCCAGGAGTCTCGCTTTGAGCGCGAGGCCGTCTCCTCGGCCGGCGCGCGCGGCCTGATGCAGTTGATGCCGCGAACGGCTCGCCGCCTGGCTCGTGTCCGCCGCCTGAATCCAGACCGGCTCTTCCAGCCCGACTTCAACGTGCGTCTCGGCACGCGCTTCTTGCGCGAGCTGCACAGACGTTTCAAGGGCCAACTGGAACTGATGGTCGCCGCCTACAACGCCGGCGGAACCCGCGTCACTCAGTGGCACCGCCGCCGCACCTGGAGCGAGCCCGCCGAGTTTGTCGAAAGCATCCCCACCGAGCAGACCCGCAACTTCGTCTACCTCGTCCTGCGCAACTATCAGTTCTACCGCGACCTTTACGCCAACTAGCCACAGAGCCACAGAGGCACGTTTGGGTAGGGCAAGGGCTTGCCCCTTGCCGCTTCCGGCAGTCCTTAGGTTCTTGTGCTCTGTGGCTTTGTGCCTGCCTGCCGCAGGCGGGCCTCTGTGGCTAGCTGCTTGTTTGTGCTCAGTCTATCCTCTCCCCAGCTTGGAAGAGGTGCGGAGTTTACCCGTCCGGGCACCCGCGCGCTAGGCGCCTCGTTCCACTGCGCCGAGCCCGGTGGCACCTGCCACCGGGCCTGTTCCCCAGGCGGGTGCCTGGGGGCTCGGCGCTTGCCTTGCTCCGAGCTGACTAGGGACGGTAGACTGCTGTAGTTAGCAACTAATACAACGAGGCTGAGGAGAGTTGTAATGTACATACGAGGTGACAAGGAAAAGCATATTGACACGATCCGATACGAGATCGACATGCTTGACTTTTGTTACAGGAGAATCCCTAATATGGATAAGGCTCCAGATCGGGGAGATTGGAACGCTTTCCTAGAGTGTTTTCTTTTGCATTACCGCAATCTAATCGAGTTTTTTGGTGGGAACGCTGTGAGACGAGAAAAGGGCCCTTGCAAGAGAGACCTGTCAATTGTTAAGCCGGACGATTGGGCCCCCAAAACCTTTGATCGTTCTCGGATTCCTAAGCTTACCTTAGAGAAGCTTTACAAGAATTACTGGGACGAAATTTCCAAATACTTGCAGCATTGCACGAAGCGCAGAGCAGAGCTCACAAGACAGTGGGAATATGTCGAGATGTACGAGAAACTGAACCCAACTTTAGTAGCTTTCTAACAAGCAGTTGACCTGAATCGCCTCGAGCGAGGAGGGGTTACAGTGAGAAAGGTTGGTTCCGCGGACGCATCTACGGAAACCGTGACTCGGATTGGCGGAATCGATCTAAGCTGAGCGGGACAATGGCGGGTGAAGTTTTAGACCCTTCGACGGAGCTCACCCCTCGACAGAGCTCGGGGTGGGCCGAGCGACAATCGAGGCCTAGGGTGAAGCGGCTGACCAGCAGCAAGGCCGAGAGCTTCACCGAGTCGGTCATCCGCGAGATGACGCGCCAGGCGATGCTTTACGGCGCTGTCAACCTCGCCCAGGGCTTCCCGGACTTCCCCGCACCCGCCGAGGTCAAGCAGGCGGCCGCGGAGGCCATTGCGGCTGACATCAACCAGTACGCCATCACCTGGGGCGCCAAGAGCCTGCGCGACGCCATTGCCCGCCAGATGAAGCAGTGGCAGGGGCTCGACGTCAACCCGGAGACCGAGATCACCGTCTGCTGCGGCTCCACTGAAGCCATGATTGCTTCCATGTTGGCCGTCACCAATCCCGGCGACGAGGTCATCATTCTTGAACCCTTCTACGAAAACTACGGCCCCGATGCCATCCTCTCCGGCGCCACGCCGCGCTTCGTCAAGCTCCATCCTCCCGCCCGCCCCGACGGCGAGTGGGCGCTCGATCCGGGCGAGTTGCGCCGCGCCTTCAACAACCACACCAAAGCCATCATCCTCAACACCCCCAACAACCCCACCGGCAAGGTTTTCCGTCGCGATGAGCTCGAGCTCATCCGCGACCTTTGCTTGGAGTGGAACGTCCTCGCCCTCACCGACGAGATCTACGAGCACATCCTCTATGACCCCGCAGAGCGGGGCCACATCTCCATCGCCACCCTCGACGGTATGCGCGACCACACGGTCACCATCAACGGGATGTCGAAGACCTACAGCGTCACCGGCTGGCGCGTGGGCTGGGCCGTCGCGGCTGAGCCCATCACCGCCGCCATCCGCAAGGTCCACGACTTCCTCACCGTCGGTGCCGCCGCCCCGCTCCAGGAGGCTGGGGCCGTGGCGCTCTCGCTGCCCGAGAGTTACTACCAGGAACTCGCTCGCGCCTATCAGGCGCGCCGCGAGCGTCTGCTGGCGCCGCTCGCGCAGGCCGGCTTTCTCTGCTACAAGCCCCGCGGCGCCTACTACATCATGACCGACATTGCCGCTTTTGGCGCCGCGAGTGACGTCGAGTTCACCCACTACCTGGTCAAGGAAATCGGCGTGGCGGTTGTCCCCGGCTCCAGTTTCTACAACGACCCCCGCGATGGCCGCACGCAAGTCCGCTTCGCCTTCTGCAAACGCGACGCCACCCTTGACGAGGCCGCCCGCCGCCTGCAGCGCCTGCGCCGCTAATCCCCATGAGTTGGGCTGATGTAGTTTTCATCAACGCCGGGCGGCGCATCGCGCCGCTGTGGCCACGGCTGTTCATCTGGCTCGCCAAACGCTATCCCTTCCGTGCCACCCGCGATGTCCCCCTTACCCCCTTGAGGAAACCCTTGCGCGCTTGTCGCGTGGCGTTGATTACCACCGCCGGCCTTCACCTCGACGACCAGCCGCCGTTTGATATGAAGAATCCGCTTGGTGACTGGAGTTTTCGCGAGTTCCCCCGCGCGACGCCCCGCGGGCGCTTTCGCCTTTCCGACGTGCAGTACGACCGCCGCGGCATTGAGCGCGACTTGAACGTCGTCTTCCCGCTCCAGCGCCTCGAGGAGTTGGCCGCCGAAGGCATCATCGCCGAGGTCTCCCCGCGTCATTTCGGCTTCATGGGCTACATCCTGAAGACCGACGCCCTGGTGCGCTCGACCGCCCGGGACGTAGCCGCCCGCCTGCGCCATGACGGCGTCGATGCCGCCGTCATTACACCCGCTTGACTCGTTTGCCACCAGTCGATCGGGCTGATCGGCCAGGTTGTGGAAAGTGAGGGCATTGCCACCGTCTGCATTTCCTTTGTGCCGCAGATCAGCCAGCGCGTGCGCCCGCCCCGCGCCCTTTTGGTCCCGGGGCGCGGCGGTTATACGCTAGGTCGTCCGGGCGACGCAGCAGGGCAGCGTCGGCGGCTGCGGGCGGCTTTGCGGCTGCTTGAAACTATTGCCCAGGCAGGCACCCTCGTGGACGAAGCAACCCTGCCAGCACTTTGCCACCATCGGGGTGCGTGCTAAAATAGGTTGGCTTTTTGCTCGGGAAAACTCTGTGGCTACGCGAAAAACGTGTCCGAGATACCGCTGAAGACCGCAACGGAACTCCAGTTGGTTCCGCCGAACACGGTGGTGGAGGCGGACGGTGAGGGAGCGGCTTTCGAACTTGACCCTGCCGGTCCCCGAATCTTCGTCTGCCAGCTCAACATCCGGGAGGTCATCGAACAGGAGTCGTTGGGCGTCTCACTTTGGGGTTCTTCGGACGGTGCCGACTGGGATAGCCAGCCGATTCTCAAGCTGCCGCAACGCTTTTATACTGGAAACACGCCAATGGTGTTCGACCTGCGCGAGCGCCCCGAGGTTAAATTCGTGCGCGCGCGCTGGGAGGTGAACCGCTGGGGCCGTGGGCGGCCCCTAGCGTGGTTCAAGTTTGACCTACGCCTGGAACCCGCCCAGCGGGACTGAGGCACCTGTGTCTATCGAACGACGCAAATATCGCCGGACTCCCATCGTCACCGAAATCGAGTGCTCCCGGAGTGGTGGCAGCTTCGTCTTACTCACCCGCGACATCAGCGTGGGCGGGCTCTTTCTTCATACGAAAGAGAACTTTCCTCACGAGACCGACCTCCAGTTGCGGTTCTACCTTGATGAGAAAACCTTGATTGAAGCGGAAGGCCGCATCGTCTACACCGTCGCCGGACTCGGCGTGGGCGTGGAGTTCACTGACTTGCCCAAGAGCCAGCGGGAGGCTCTTGAAAGTTTCATCGCCACAAGCGTGCGCGCTTCCGGCCCCATTTGACAACACCACCCGCGAATGTTACAAAACTCCTGAAGCGCACGGTGGGCCTGTGGCGCAGTTGGGAGCGCGCCTCGATGGCATCGAGGAGGTCGCGGGTTCGAATCCCGCCAGGTCCACCAGAATTTCTTCTGGCGGTGCACACACAGACGAGCACAAGAGGGAAATGGAACTACCTCCGCGGCATGATGGGACACGCATTCTGACCCTTTCGGCCCTTCTGCTTCTCCTTGCCTCACCTGACATCACTGCGGCTCGCACGCAAGTCGCGCTTGATTCCAGCGAACGGGTCTTTGCCGTAGTGGCCGCCGCCAGCCTAGCCGGGCTGAATCCTTGGATCGAACAAGGCGGCGCACCGCCAGCCGTTGCCGACCTGTGGGCGCAACTGCGGTTGTTGCCGGCCAGCGCCATCACACCCCTGCGCGAGTTTGTGGCGCAACACCGTGAAGGCAGCCTGCGCGATGACCTGGGGCGCTACGTTTCCCTGGCCTTGCTGCTCAGCGACCCGCCGGAGTTCGCCTTCCTCATCGCAGCCCGCGATCTCCCTCCTGACGTGAGGGAAATCCGGGGCTTCCGCAAACTGGTGAAAAAGTTCTACCAGGAAGCGAACTTGCGCCCGGTCTGGCGGCGCTACCTTCGAGTGTACGAATCTGAAATCGCCCGCCTGCAACCCGACGTCAGCCAGACACTCCTGCGCACCCGGGGCTATCTACGCTTGCTCGGGGAAAGCACGCTGGGCCGCCGCTACGGGGTCTTCTTAGAATGGCTCGTTCCGCCCGGCCTGACCAGCGCGCGCAACTACGGCGACAACTACTACCTGGTCGTCAATCCAACCCAGAACGACCTGCTCGAGGCTGTCCGCCATCAGTATCTCCATTTCTTGGTGGATCCCTTGGCCCTTAAGTACGCCAGCGCCATTGGCGAAAACGAGGACCTGCATGCAGTGGCCCGCCGCGCCCCACGTCTTCCCGTGGCCTACCGGCACGATTTTCTCCTGCTGGCCACCGAGTGCTTGATCCAGGCGATTGAGTTGCGCCTGGACATGCTTCCCCAGCCACAAGTAGCCGCGCGCGTAAATGAGTGGGAGCGACAGGGTTATGTTTTGACCCGCTATTTTCTTCACGCCCTCAGGCGGTTCGAGCAGGTTGAGCCCTCCTTGCGCTTCTACTTCCCGGAGTTGCTGATCGCGCTCGACCCGATTCAGGAGCAGGCGCGCTTAGCGCACATCACCTTCGCTCCGGCTGAAAAGCGGCGCGCCGAGCCGGAGCCCCTCGTGGTCGTCGGCTCCGAGCCGCTCCTGGCCGAAGCGGAGCGGCAGTTGGCCCGCGGCCATCACGAGACCGCGCGGATGGTTTTCGAACGCGTCCTCAGCGAATACAATAGTGAGGAGCCGCGCGCCCTCTACGGGCTGGCGGTGATCGCCAGCGTTCAGCGGGACGCCGAACGCGCACACCACTATTTCGTGCGCACCGTGCAAGTCGCGCGCGATCCGCACATGTTGGGGTGGAGCTATGTCTATCTGGGACGCCTTGCTGATTTGGCGGGCAAGCGCGACGCAGCGCTGGCCCACTACCGGGCAGCTCTCGTCGTGCCCGCAATTTCTGAGAGAATTCAACAGGCGGCGCGCCGGGGCTTAGAAGCTCCCTACCGGCCGCTGCTCCGGGAGACACAACCTTGAAAGAGAAAACAGATTCCAACGGGGAGGAGAGATTTTCATGAAACTGCACAACCCAGGTTGGGCGACCGTGGTGGGCCTGCTGCTGGTAACTGGCCTGGCCGCGCAGACACAACAGCCACCGCAACAACCCCAACCCCCGAAAACACAGGAACAAGCTGCGGCCGAGGCTGAACAGCGGCAAGCGCTGCAGGCCATCAATCAGGCCAGCGGCCCTGAGGAACTCACGGCGCACATCGAGGAATTTCTGCAAAAGTATCCGGAGAGTCGCTATGCTTGGACTCTCTGCCAACGCGCCAGTGATGCCTTTCGCCAGCTGAGGAATTACGACAAGGCGATTGAGTATGGCGAGAGAGCCATTGCGCTCAATCCCCAGGACCCGATCGCTTACATACTGGTGGCCGACTCGCTCGTCGAAGGGACCCCACCCAACCAGCCGGACTTCGAGAAGGTGACACACGCCGAAAAGTATGCCCGCAAGGCTTTGGAACTGCTTCCGGCCTATTTCGCCACCTGGCAACCCTCTCCGACCTTGACGCCCGAAGAAATCGAAGAGCGAAAGAAACTCTTCCAAGCCCAACCGCACGCCACCCTCGGCTACATTCATTTGCTGCGCAGGGAAACTGCATTGGCGGAACAGGAGCTGGTACAGGCCACGGAGCTGAGCCAGAGCCAGCCGAACCCGATGGACTTCCTGCGACTGGGAATCGCCTACCACCGTCAACAAAAATACGGGCCCGCGGTGGCAGTCTTTCGTAAGACCGTGGCAATGGGCGGACCTCTCTATGAGTACGCGCAGCAATACTTGCAGATGGCCGAGGAGGCTCTGGCCAAAAGCCAGCCCTCTGCCCCCGCGCCCCCGGAAGACCAGCCACCGACCCCGAAGCCTCCGGAGCCGCCGCAGCCGTGAACCCACAGAGCGCGAACGTGATAGACTCACTCGAAGTTCTCGAGCAGGCCTTGGGTTATGCCTTTCGGGATCGAGAATTGCTCGCGCAGGCGCTCACCCACCGCTCACATCGCGGCGCGGGGAGGCTGGCGGGGTGCGACAATGAGCGCCTGGAGTTCTTGGGGGACGCGATTCTGGGTTTTTTGGTCACTGAGCAGCTCTACAGCTTGGGTGCCCGCCTGCGCGAAGGTGTGCTTTCGCGCATCAAATCAAATCTCGTGAGTGCCCGCCAGCTCCACCAGGTGGCCGTGCGGCTCGACTTGGGGCGTCATCTGCGACTGGGATCGGGCGAGGAGAAAACCGGGGGTCGCCACAAGCAGACGATTCTCGCCAATGCCCTGGAAGCGCTGGTGGCCGCCGTCTATCTGGATGGCGGGCTACCGGCGGCACGCACGGTGGTGCGGCGATTGTTGGTGGAAGAGTTGGAAGCTCGTGGCATGGAGCATCTGGCGCAAGCCGACTACAAGTCGGCCCTGCAAGAGCATCTCCAGGGACGCAAGCAGCTTCCGGCGCGCTATGAGCTCGTCGCCACCCGAGGGCCTGAACACCGCAAAGAATTTAGCGTGGCGGTTTGGGTGGACGATGTCCTCGTGGCCAAAGGCCGGGGCGTGACCAAAAAAGCGGCGGAACAGCAAGCGGCCAAACAGGCGCTGGCGCGCTTGCACGCGCACGCCGCCGAAAAGGTCAGAAGCGGATGACCAGCAAGAAACAAGACAAGAAGAGGCCGACCTTCCGCGAGTATTTTGACTCGCTCCTGGTGACCGCCATCCTGGCCCTCTTCGGTACCACCTTCATCCTCCAGGCCTTCAAAATCCCTTCTAGCTCGATGGAGAAGACGCTGCTCGTCGGGGATCACCTGCTGGTGAACAAGTTTGGTTTTGCGGGGGCGCCCGGCGAAGGCCGCGGCCTGCTGCCCTATCGGCGGGTTCAGCGGGGCGACATCGTGGTTTTCAAATACCCGGAGCCGCCTCATCGCCACTTCGTCAAGCGCATTATCGGCCTGCCCGGCGACCGCCTGAAAATTGTCAAGCGACAGGTCTTCATCAACGGCGAGCCGCTACCAGAGCCTTACAAGATCCATCGCGATACCTTTGCCCACCCTGACTTTCGCGACCATTTCCCGCCCGAAAAC
Organism: Terriglobia bacterium; assembly: GCA_046758465.1. Classification (GTDB taxonomy): domain Bacteria; phylum Acidobacteriota; class Terriglobia; order Acidiferrales; family 2-02-FULL-67-57; genus JBHIAG01. Next base: position 12,914 of record JBHIAG010000040.1, read on the forward strand.
AGCTTCCTCTTCCGCGAAATGAACCCGGAATGGGTGGCAGTGATCGAACAACAGCGTGCCAGCGACGAACTGATCATCCCCCCGGGAAAATACTTTGTCATGGGCGACAACCGCGACCGCAGCTCCGACAGCCGCTACTGGGGCCTCGTGGATCGCAAGAACATTGTCGGCCGCCCCTTGTTCATCTACTGGTCCTATGGCAGCCCACGGGATCGAACTCGTCCCGGGGGTCTTGTTCAGCACCTCGTGGCCCTGTGGGATACCCTCGTCCACTTCTTTTCCCGGATCCGCTGGGACCGGCTCCTACACGTGGTCCGCTAGATCCGAATGAAAAAAAGGCGTTGGCTGATTCTGCTCCTGCTGGGGCTAGGTGTACTGGCTTTGGTACCGCTGATGGTAGGCCAGATGGGACTGCGGGGTGCAGTCGTGCGGGCCTTCGAACGGCAGTGGGGGCGGTCGGTGCAACTGAATCGGGTGGAGGCGCGGTTGTTTCCGGAACCTGGCCTGCATGCCTACGGCGTCAGGATCGGTGAAGCAGAAGCTTTTGGCGCCGAGCCCTTCGTGCAGGCTGAGGAGGTCCACTGTCGCCTGAAACTCAGTTCCCTTGTGCGCGGCCGCGTGGAATGTGCACGCCTGCACCTGGTGCGGCCCAGCCTGAATTTGGTCCGCAATCGCCGCGGGGGGTGGAATCTGGCCCAGTGGGCTGAAGGCAACGCTGGCTCCTGGCCGGCGCTCTCGGCTGAGGAGGCACGAATCAATTTCAAGCAGGGAGCCGAGAAAAAAGTCTATGCGCTTGCCAATGCCCACTTCACGTGGGCCGCCCGGCGCGACGCCTGGCACCTGAATCTGGAAGCGCAACCCTTCCGCTCGGACCGCCGCCTCACCGAAGCCGGACGGATTCGGCTCACCGGTACCCTGGGCCGGATCCCCGATGAGACCGGCTCACTGCCCATCGAGCTTGCCTGGGACTTCGACCGTGCGGCTCTCTCGCAGTGGTTCGCGTTCGCGACCGGGCGCGAGCTGGCTGTGCGTGCCACGGTGAGCCTTCACGGGCGCAGCGCGGGCACATGGCGCAGTCTTCTTCTGGCGGGCGAGTTTACGCTGGAAGATTTGCGCCGGCGGGACATGCTTCCCGGGCGAGCTGTGCCCCGCTGGCGCGGCCAGTATGAGTTCAGGTTTTCCGGCCCCACGCGCACCCTGGAGATTGTGCACGCCGCCGTGGGCAGCGAGCATACGACGATTCGTGTCCGCGGGCGCATCGAGGACCTCTTTGATCCAGCGCGCTGGGATGTGGAGGTGAGGTCACCGTCTCTTGCGCTGGACGAGCTGCTGGCTCAATACGGCGCTCTCAAGGCGAATGTCTCGCAGCAGGCTCGCCTCGACGGCACCGCCCAGCTCAGCGCAAAACTCACCGGACGCCCATCCCGCTGGACAGCCACGCTTGCACTACCGGAGGCAGCGCAGTGGAAGGTTCCCGGGGTCGGCGAGCCGGTGCGCGTCGAGCCGGTTGAGATTCGCTGGCAGCGGGGTCAGCTCCAGGTCCGGCCGCTGCGATTGGTGTTTCCCGGCGAGCGTATCTTGGAGTTGCGCGGGCGGCTGGTGCGGTGGCAGTCCGTTTGGTTTGCCCGCATCGAAAGTCACGCGCCGGAGCTAGAGCTGGAGCACCTGGTGGCCGCGGCGCGCTCGCTGGGATGGAGCTTATGGGGCGAGACGCAGTGGCGTGGGCCGGCGCAGGTGGCAGTCGTGTGGCGCGGTGATCTGCGTGCTTGGCGGGAGCGGCGTCGCCATGGCAGCGTTGAGCTGCGCGGCGTTCGCTTCCATCCGCCCGCAGTGAACCAGCCCTTGCAAATCGCAACGGCCCGGGTTGAATTCACCGGCCGCGGCGTCCGTGTGACACCGTTGACGCTGCAGCTTGGAGAAGCCACCGTAACGGGCACACTGGAGCGCACACGCCCCGACCTCCCCTGGAGGATCAGACTGAGCGTTGACCGACTCGCGCTGGAGGAAATCGACGCTCTGGTGAACCCCAACCGCGCTCGGGGTCTGTTGAGGAGCCTGATAGGCTCTCCGGCCCGCTCTACGACGGCTTGGAGCGCTTTCGCGGCTCAGGGCCACGTGGAGGTAGCTTCGCTCACGGCCGGACCCTTCTCGCTCTCCCGTCTCCACACCGACCTCGAATGGAACGAACGCCGGCTGCGGCTGACGCGACTCCGGTTTCGCTCTCTCGGCGGGCGGTTCCGGGGGAGCTTCGCGGGCGACTTCCGCGCCCGCCCGCCCGCCTATCGTATTGCCGGCAACCTGAAGCAGATTGACTTGAAACAACTGTTGCGAGCCGGCACGGGTCTGGGACAGTTTTTTTTCGGCAGCCTGGGGGCGGACGTTGCGCTGCAAACGGCGGGGAAGCGGCCAGCCGAGTTGCGCCGCAATTTGCAGGGGAGTGTGGCGGTGGTGGTCACCGACGCAACCCTGACCCACATCAACTTGCTCGGAGCCATGCGTGCCGCGGCAGGCATGCTGCCGGAGGGGAGCGACGCTGAGCCGAAAACCACGCTGGCGAGTCTGGCGGGTGAGTTCCGTCTCGCCAACCGGCGCGTGCGGTGCGAGGGGGCGCGGCTGGTGGTCGATACCGCCGCCCTGGAGGTGAGCGGCGAGGTGGACTTCGCCGGGCGCTTGAACTTGCGCGTGCAGGGTGAGCCGCTGCTGGTGGCCGACATCGAGCCGCCACCCACCCACCGCCAGCTCTTCACCTCCAGGTTTGAAATTCGGGGCCATTTGCGCGCGCCGGTGGTGCGCCTGGCTGCGGCGCGTGCCCGGCGCTAGCTCACCTTCTCCTGCTGGTTCCGGCCTGCTTGCTGGGCGAAAAGTTCCTGGACGCGTGCGAGCGTATCGATCTGCTCGATGGCTTTGTCGGGTCGCAGGCGAACAATGCGGGGGAAGCGCAGCGCGAAGCCACTGGCATGGCGGCGGGAACGCTGAAGGTTATTGAAGGCGACTTCCAGGACGACCTGCGGCGCGACCAGGAGACGGAATCCCTGGTCTTCCAGCACATGCTGCTTGAAGGTGTGGGTCAGCCGCTGGATTTCGGCATCGGTGAGGCCCGAGTAGGCCTTGCCAATATTGAGCAAGCGCTCGCCATCGCGCACGGCGAAGGTGTAGTCCGAGAGCCAGCCGCGCCTCTTGCCGTGCCCATACTCGACCGCGGTCACCACCACGTCGAGAGTGGCCAGGGGACGTTTGAGTTTGAGCCACTGCTTGCCTCGCCGCCCGGGGACATAAAGCGATCCCGGTGCCTTGGCCATCACGCCTTCGTTGCCGCGCGCGAGTGCTTGGGTGAAAGCCTGCTCGAGCTCCTGGGCCGACCTACAGGGGTGTGCCGCGGCGAGTTGCAGGTGCTCGCTGGGGGATGAAGCCAGTAACGCAGCCAATTCCCTGCGCCGCCGCTCTAGCGGCGTATCGAGCAGCAGGATGCCATCGCGGAACAACAGGTCGAAGGCGATCAACGCCACGGGCACCTCCGCGCGCAGTGCCGTGTCCGGTTGTTTGCGTCCCAAGCGCTTCTGCAACTCATTGAAGGGCAGGGCCCGGCCCTGCTTCCAGCCCAGCACTTCGCCATCGAGCACAAAGTTGCCAGGAAGCGCCGCCAGCGCGGGCACGAACTCAGGAAATTGCGGCGTGATGTCGTCCAGCGTGCGCGAGAAGAGTCGAACCTGCTGCTCGCGCTTGTGCGCCTGAGCCCGGATGCCATCGTATTTGTCTTCGACCAGCGCCTCTTCGGGAAAGTATTCCATCGCTTCGGCAGGGGTTTCAGCGGGGCTGGCCAGCATGAAGTCGATGGGGTGGTAGAGGCGAAGCTGGGCCTCGTCGAGTTTCCCTTCGACGGTGAGGTGGACGGTAAGACCAATGTCGCCGCTGAGCATCGCGGCCCGCCGAATGGCTGCCAGCGGCGCCTCATAAGCGACGGCCACCGCTTCCTCGACCAGGTTCTCGCGCAGGCCGATGCGGAGCTCAGTTGTAATGATCTTGAGGATGTACTTCGCTTCGAGGGGCTGAGCACGGCGGAGGAGCGCTTCGAGCCGCGGCAGCTTTTGTGAGGGGCCGCGGGCACGACTTAGTTCCTCGAAGGCATCGGCGACATCGGCCAAGCGCAGCGGCGGCGGGTCCGGGCCGTGCGTGGCGAGCAACTCCGCGGCCATCGCGCCCAGGTCGCCGTGCTGGCGATAGACGCGGGCCATGGCCTCCTCATCCGCACCGCTGAGCTGCGCGACCGTCTGCCAAAGTTGCGCCCCGCCGACCTCCAGCGTGCGCTCCTCACAGCGAGGAAAGGCACGGCCGGTGAAAAAAATAGCCGCCCGCGCTGCGTCCTCAACCGGCAGGGAGCACAGGTAGCCAGCGACCCGGCGCACCTTTTCGGTCTTTTTCGCGGTGGCGGCGACGGCTTCGCAGGTTTCGGCAAAGCGCTGCATAGCTCTTTTTCCTGCGCGAAACCAAAGCGCTATTATGGCATACGGCTCAGATGGCTGCCGTGCGTCGGCTCGTAGAGCCATAGCCGCGAGAAGCGGCCGAGCAACTGCTGCGCGGCCAGCTCCCTCGCGGCCTCCTGCCGGGGGGAGGGGGGCTATAGTTATTCTGACCACCGTACCTTATTCATCCCCAAAGAGTTGGCGGAAAATAACTAGTTGTTCGCCATGTTATTCTCATGTTCCCTTCAGTCCTCCTTTTCCCGCCGGGAAGCCCCTGAGGTGTCCAACCCAGTGGCTCCTGCCACTCGGAGACCCACCCAAAATCTACCCCCCGGGGGGGTAGATAAAATCAACTAAATTGTTGAAAACACTCATTTGTTATCCATCTGCTATCCACGCGCAATCCAGTCGCAATCCAGTGGGAATCCACTTCTATCCCCATTCCTGTCTCCTGCCTGCTATAGCCCCGCACATTCCTTTCCCAGCTCCCTCTTTCCTTACCTCATTCCGCCCTCCTTGTCTAATAACCGTGAACATGATGAACAC
>JBHIAG010000041.1:0-17647 GCA_046758465.1 Terriglobia bacterium
TCTGGCAATGCCCCTTGTCGTTTGTGCGGCGAGCAGCCCATAGTCGCGCTCGAGCGCTATCTCAGTTTTCGGCTTGGGATTGGGGTGATAAGACCAGAGCGTCGCACACCAGATGAGCAAGGTAACAAAATAGGCCGCTGCCGGAAGGTATTGCCACACCGGCTGGAACTCCGCTCCAAGGTACGAGCGAACGGTCAGGCTCATCACAATCGTGCCGACGAAGAACCCGTATCCCAAGATGATTCCTTTGAGGTTCCGTCCAACTGGAATTGCGTAGTAAACAAGCAAACCCAGGATAGCCACCAACAGGAATGCTTGCACAGTGCGTAGGTTGCGTTCCAGCACCGCCGTGGTCTCCGCCAGCGACCAGGCAGAGCCGCTGATTGTATGGGCAAGAACCTTGGCTAAGACCACGACATAAATAACCGAGAGCAAGCGGCGTGCCATCCGGGCTGCTCCCGCATAGTCTCTCAGTGCCTGCGTGTAGATCTCCCAGATGACGCAGTACCCCACGGCGACGCTCAAAAACTCCGCATACCAGTAGAAACTCTGGTAGGCACCGGGCTTGACGACATACAAATAAAAAGAGACGAGCGAATCCAAAAGGACCCACCATAGGTAGATATAGAACAACAGGTACTTTGTGAGAAACCTTCCCGTGATAGATCGAATCAACAGAAGAACAAGCAGCGCGTTACAGGCCCACCAAAGAGTCTGGGTAAGCATAATACTTTTCCCCTCTTACTATATTACAAAAAAAGAGGGGGGAGGGTCGCAAACGCCCCCTCCCCCCTCGTGCCCAGCCTACCCAGCAACTGCGGAGTTAGCCCTTTTTATCAGGAACCGGTGGAGGTGCCGGTTTCCCTCCATCAGCTAGCAAGACAGGCTCCTCCCAGTTCACCAGCAGCTGCGCTGTGACTGGCACTGCAACTGCGAGAAACGCAAGCAGAACCAAACACACCATCTTTCGCGAAAGCATGGTCTCCTCCTTGCTTGGGATTGACTTATGCGAGCAGCTTACGAACGCAAGCAGAGGCCAGCAAGGGAGAGGGTATTCTGCTCGGTTTACCAAGCAGAACTCACGTTTTGCTTTTCAAATTCAGGAAGCAGGACAACCTCTCACAACACGATGTTGCGGAATATGTGCTTGCAACTCATGCCGAAAGCTTGCGGGGCTCGGTAGGCGTAGCGAAGGAGGTTTCTATGGGCGGCGGCACGGGTCGGGCTGCAATGTTGGTGGCGGTATTAGTGTTAGCTTCCGCGTCCGTATGGGCAGCGCCTGATCCCGCCCTCACGCGTCCCGTTCTGGTCATCCCTCGGGTGGGGCGTCCGCCGGCGCTGGAAGACTTTCTGGATATGAAGCCGAACGGTGCCGTGGAGGGGCGATGGGCGAAAGTCGCGGGCTTCATCCAGCAGGCGCCGAGTGACGGCGAACCCTCCACCCAGCGCACGGAAGTCTATCTGAGCTACGACGAGAAGAATCTCTACGTCATCTTTCTCTGCTTCGACTCCGAGCCCGGCAAGGTCCGCGCACGAATGGTGCGGCGCGAAAACCTACCCGGCGAAGACAACGTGGGAGTGATGCTCGACACATTCCATGACCAGCGGCGGGCCTATTTTTTCGCCACCAATCCCTATGGCGTGCAGCTCGATTCCATCTGGACCGAAGGGCAGGGCTTCGACGATTCCTTTGATACGCTTTGGCACTCGTACGGGCAGCTCACCAGCCAGGGATACGTGATTTGGATGGCCATCCCCTTTAAAAGCCTGCGCTTTCCCTCTAAGTCCGAGCAGACTTGGGGCATCCTCTTCCAACGTTGGGTCGTCCGGGATAACGAGCAGACTTTTTGGCCCCGGGTTTCCAGTCGGATCGAGGGCCAGTTGAATCAAGCCGCAATGCTGCGCGGTTTGCAGAACATCTCTCCCGGCCGAAGTATCCAGTTGATTCCTTTCGGGATGTTTCGCTCTTTCCGGGCGCTGGACAAGCGCGATCCCTTCGCGCCCCACTTCGTGCGCGACCGCTCCGACCCCGACGCCGGGCTGGACGCCAAGGTTGTCCTCAAAGACAGCCTGGTGCTGGACGTGGCGTTGAATCCTGACTTCAGCCAGGTGGAGTCGGACGAGCCGCAGGTGACGGTCAACCAGCGGTTTGAGGTCTTTTTTCCGGAGAAGCGCCCGTTCTTCTTGGAGAACGCCAGTTTCTTCGAAACACCCATCAATCTGCTCTTCACCAGGCGGATTGCCGACCCGCAGCTTGGGGTCCGGCTGACGGGCAAAGTGGGGCCTTATGCCATTGGGGCTTTCCTGGCTGACGACGAGTCGCCCGGCAAGACCGTCCTCCCGGACGACCCCCTGGTAGGCAAGCGAGCCTACTTCGGCATCGCGCGGGTCAGCCGCGACATCTTCCAGCAATCCACCCTGGGCTTCATTTACACCCACCGGGAGTTCGAGGACAGCTTCAACCGCGTGGGCGGGTTGGATGGCCGCTTCAAGCTGAGCGGGAACTGGGTGGCACGCTTCCAGGGGGTGGCCAGTTCGACCAGATTTCTCGATGGCAGGCGGTTGGCCGGACCTGCCTATGACTTTCAACTTGCGCGCAGTGGGCGCCAGTTGTCCTACAACCTTGAATACAATGACCGCAGTCCCGGGTTCCGCACCCTACCCGGCTTTCTCGTACGGTCTGACATCCGCCGCTTTGGCCAGACCGTGAACTACCGCTTCCGCCCCGAGGGGAAGTACCTAATCTCCTGGGGACCCAACTTCTCCCTCGACCGGGTCTGGGACCACAGCGGCAACCGCCTCGACTGGACCTCGCGCAACTACATCCTTTGGGAGTTCACGGGCTGGACCTTCTTTGGTTTGCTGTACAACGCCGGCCGCGAGCGCCTTCGGCCCCAGGATTTCCCGGTGCTGCCCGAAAACCGGGACTTCTCCCATACCGGCAAGGGCTTCTTTTTCAGCAGCAGCTACATCCCGCAGGTCACCTTCCAAGGTAACTACGTCTGGGGAACGAGCATCAATTTCGTTCCGCCTTTCGGGCAGAAACCGATGCGGGCCAACAAGACCAGCGGCTTCTTTGGTCTCACTTTGCAGCCGCTCACTCCGCTGCGCATTGATAACACCTACGTCTTATCACGTCTCACCGACCGCGCCACGGGCACCAGCATCTTCAACAACCACATCCTGCGCTCCAAGTGGAACTGGCAGTTCAACCGGGAGCTCTCCCTTCGCGTCATTCTTCAGTACAACGCCGTGCTCGCCAATCCAGAGCTGACCGCGCTGCCGACTACGAAGAACTTCAACGCTGACTTCTTGTTCACCTATCTAGTGAATCCTTGGACGGCCCTGTTCATCGGCTACAATGGCAACGCGCAGAACATCGAGTTGCTTCCGACTGCCACCGGCTCTCAAATCGTCCACCACCGCCGCCGCTTCACCAATGACGCGAAGCAATTCTTTATCAAGTTCTCTTATCTCTTGCGCTTCTAGCCCCTGCGCGCGCCCAACTGCATCCGTAGATGCTCACAAACCCGAGCAGCGCGTTCTGCCTGTAAGTCGGGGTTGCTCGGTTTACCGAGCAGCATTCCAGCATTCAGCATCGCTAAGTATGCATTTGTCACGTTGCTTGTTTTTGCGAGCCAATCTAGGAGTGCGGGTATTCTGCGCTGCGGTCTTCCGCTGCCTCCATTGGAGTGGGTAGCACCACTCATTCGCGCGACTATGCTGTGGCTTTTGGCGAGTTGCCCCCGTGAGGTTTTTTCCTTCGATCCCGCAAGCCCGCCGTGGCAGGCCAGCGGGACTCAGGACAAGCCTGGGGGCTCGGTGCGAAAGTGAGCACAGAGGTTGCAGCGGTCGGGGCCTTCGACAGGCTTGGCAGGTCGCTTTCTCGGCGTACTAGCCGTAGGGATAGAAAATGAAAAAGAGCAGCGAGAGCAACCCCAGCACCCACAGGCCGGAGCGCACCTCGCGCGCGCGTCCCGCAACCAGCTTGCAAAACGGGTAGAGACAGAAGCCCGCCGTGATGCCGATGCCGATGTTGTAAGTAAAGCTCATCAGAACGATGACGGCAAAGGCAGGGATCAGTTCGGTATAGTCGTGGAAGTTGATCCTGGTAATGGGCGCCAGCATCAGCAAGCCCACCACTATCAGCGCGGGGCCGTAGGCTTGCGGGGGGATGGCCGTCACCAGGGGGGCCAAAAACAGCGCCAGGGCAAACAGCAGGGCGGTGACCACGGCGGCGAACCCGGTGCGGCCCCCGACCTCCACGCCGGTGGCCGATTCGATGTAGGCGCCGGCCGTGGTGGTGCCCAGCAAGGCGGCGACGGTGGTGGAACCGGCGTCTGCCAGCATGGGCCTCTCCATCTGAGGGAGATTGCCCTCCGCATCCAGAAACCCGGCCCGGGCGGACACACCGATCAGCGTCCCCATGGTATCGACGAAGGCCATGATGAAAATGGTCAGGACGATCGCGAAGAAGCCCCAACTGAGGGCGCCCGCGATATCTAGCTGCAGAAAGATGGGTCCTAAACTCGGCGGCAGACTGACCCAGGAGGCCGGGGGTGTTGCCACACCGACGAGGAATGCGAGGAAGGTGGTACCCAAAATGCCGAGCAAGATGGCCCCCGGCACCCGGCGAATCATCAGCACACACATGAACAAGAAGCCGAAGACAGCTACCAAGACGCTCACCGAGGTCAGCGCGCCGACTCGTACCGGCGCGTTGGCGCTGCCCACCGTCACGATTCCGGTTGCATTCAATCCAATGAAGGTAAGAAACAGCCCAATGCCCACGGCGAAGCTGTAGCGCAGCCCCGGCGGCACTGCTTCGACGAGCCACTGGCGCAGTTTGACCATGGTCAGCAGCATAAACAGCAGGCCAGCGATGAACACCGCGCCCAGCGCCTTCTGCCACGAGTACCCGAGAAGACCCACCACGGTGTAGGCGACAAAGGCGTTTTCGCCCATATAGGGCGCGATGGCGAAGGGCCGTTTGGCGTAGAGCCCCATGAGCAACGTGCCCAGCATGGCGGTCAGGACGGTCGCCACCATCGAGGGCCCCGGCGGAATGCCGGCTGTTTTCAGAATGGCGGGATTGACGACGATAATGTAGGACATGGTGACGAAGGTGGTAATCCCAGCGGCACTCTCGCGGCGGAAGTTCGTGCCGTGAGCCTCAAATTGGAAGTAGGCGCTGATCTTATCTAGCATCGCACTCGCTTTGATTAGCTCTCCGAATTCGTGGCCAGGGTGCGCAAGCAGAAGCAACCAAAGTCATCTCTATACCCGAATCTGCGGGGCGAGACCAGCAGTTCGCACTTCGCCCTTACTCTCACAGAGGAGATTTACGCCTGACAGAAACAGAGCTCAGGGGTTGACTGCGGCCTAGGTGCGGGGGCCGGCCTGGTGGATTTCGGCGGGCGCGTCGGGGAACTGCTCGAAATTCTTGGCGAAGCGCTGGGCGAGTTCGTTGGCCTTGGCGTCGTAGAGCTGCGAGTCCTTCCAAGTGTTGCGGGGCTTCAAGACCTCGGGCGGGACGTCGGGACAAACCTTCGGCACCGCGACGCCAAAGATGGGATCCACCGCGCACGGCACCGCATCAAGCTGGCCGCTGAGGGCGGCGCGCACCATGGCGCGGGTATAGGCAATCTTGATGCGCTGGCCAACCCCGTAGGGGCCACCGCTCCAGCCGGTGTTGACGAGCCAACAACGCACCTGGTGGCGCGCAATCTTCTCGCCCAGCATCTGGGCGTAGACGGTAGGAGGCAGGGGCAGAAAGGGTGCGCCAAAGCAGGTGCTGAAGGTGACCTGGGGTTCGGTGATACCGCGCTCGGTGCCGGCGACCTTGGCGGTGTAGCCAGACAGGAAGTGGTACATCGCCTGGGCTGGGGTGAGCATGCTGAGCGGCGGCATGACCCCGAAGGCGTCGGCGGTGAGCATGACGATATTTTTCGGGTGCCCGCCCAGACCTTCGGGAACGGCGTTGTCGATGAAGCTGAGCGGGTAGGCGCCGCGGGTATTTTCGGTGAGCGAATCGTCATCGAGGTTCATTTGGCGGGTGGCCGGGTCCATGACGACATTTTCAAGGATGGAGCCAAAGCGATGCACGGCGGAGTAAATCTGCGGCTCGGCTTCGGGGGAAAGGCGAATCACCTTGGCATAGCAGCCGCCCTCGAAGTTGAAGACGCCGCGGTCGCACCAGCCATGCTCGTCGTCGCCGATCAGGCCGCGCTGGGGGTCGGCCGAGAGCGAAGTCTTACCAGTGCCGGAGAGGCCGAAAAAGATGGCGACGTCGCTGGCGGCACCTACGTTGGCCGAGCAGTGCATGGACAGCACGTTGCGCTGGGGCAGCAGGTAGTTCAGAACGGTGAAGATGGATTTCTTGATCTCGCCCGCGTAGTTGGTGCCGCCGATGATGGCCAGGCGTTTGGCGAAGTGGAGGATGATGAAGGTTTCCGAGTTGGTGCCGTGTTCGGCGGGGTTGGCGTGGACGCTGGGGAGGTCGATGACGGTGAATTCGGGTTGCTGCTCGGCGGCGCGGGCGGGGTCGCGCCGGATAAAGAGAGTGCGGGCGAAAAGGCTGTGCCAGGCGGTCTCCGAGATGATGCGGATGGGGATGCGGTAGGCGGGGTCAGCGCCGGCAACGCAGTCCTGCACGTAGAGGTCTTTCGCGCGAAGGTAGGCGAGCAGGTGGCGATAAAGCGCGTCGAATTTCTCCGGCGCGAAAGGACGGTTGACCTTGCTCCACCAGATTTTGTCCTCGCTGGAGGGCTCGCGCACGATGAACTTGTCGTTGGGCGAGCGGCCGGTGTGGTGGCCGGTGTTGACGACGAGCGGGCCCCGGTGGGCCACCACGCCTTCCTGGCGGCGGATGGCATGCTCGTAGAGGTCGGCCGTGGGCAGATTCCAGTAGATCGTGCCGGCCTCGTGGAGGCCGTACTGCTCGAGGCCGTGCTGGCTGGGGTTGACGCCGGTGTGTTGCATTTGTGCAGCTACTCCGCCTGCGGCTGGCCCGCTGCCAGCCTCGCCGTTGGCGCGGCCAGCCTCCCTCGGGGCCATTTGCCATACTACCCGCCCTCGCGGGCAAGTCAAGCTTGCCGGCGGCAAGCAGGCCTACCTGCAGCCCGCCTGTAGACGGACGGGAGGTTCAGAGCTTGCCTGCGGCAGGCAGGCGGGCGGCTCAGAAGAGGCTGAATTTGATGCGCAGGTACTTCTTGGGGTTTTTCCGGAAGTCGCTGAGCAGGGCGCGGAGTTCGGTGGAGAGGTTATTGAGGTTGTCGTAGAGTTGGGGGTCGCGGAAGATTTTGCCCGCGGTGCCTTCGCCCTCGTCGAGGCGGCCGGTGACCGCTTGGAGGTTGTCGAAGGTCTTGCGGACGGAGGTGTAGAGGGCGTCATCGGTGGCGAGCTTGCCCAGGGTGCCTTTGCCGGCCTCGAGGTTGTCGAAGAACTGGCGGCCGCTGGTGATGAACTTGCTGGCCTCGTCGTGGATGGTGGGCTCGTAGATGAGCTTGCCCAGGGTGCCTTTGCCGGCCTGGAGGTCGGCGACGATGGTGTCGGCACGGCCGGCGGTGCGGTGGAGTTTCTGGTAGAGCTCGTCGCTCATCACTAGCTTTCCCACCGTGCCTTCGCCGACGGCGGCCTGGGCGGTGAGGGTGTGGATGCTTTCGGCGACGCTATCAATGCGGCGGTAGAGGGTATCGTCGTTGATGAGCTTGCCGATGGTGCCCTCGCCTTGATTGATGCGGGCCACGATTTCCTGCAGGTGGTCGGAGATGACACCGGCGTTGTAGACGACCTCCTTGATGGTGGGCCGCTCGCCGCCGCGGATGACAGCGTCTTTCTTCAGGATTTCACCCGAGAAGCCGCGGGTAATCTCCAGCACGCCCTCGCCCAGCAGCCCTTCGGTGGTGACGAAAGCTTCCGAGTCGGTGCGGATAAAGTCCCGCTGGGCCTGCAGGACTCGAACCACAACCTCAACACTGCTCTTGGGGTCTTCGCGCTCCCTCGCCAGCCGCACCCTTTCGACGGTGCCCACCTCGACCCCGGCCAAGCGCACGGGCGAGCCGACGGTGAGGCCGGCGACATCAGGCAGGTAGGTTTTCAGGCGATAGTGGGGGGCGAGGACGGCGCCCGCACCGGTGACGTAAAAGACGAAAGTGGCCAGAATCAACGACGCGCCCAGCACAAAGATACCGACGCGCAGTTGCGACCAAGTGACGACTCCACGTGCCATGGTGAACCTCCCGCTCGCTGTACTGCGTACCCGGTACGCAGTATGAAGTATCCAGCAGGTTCATTGTAGCCGAAAGCTAGGCGAAGTAGCGCCGGACGTAGGGGTCGGTCTGCGCCAGGAAGTCCTGGGGTTTGCCGTCGAAGGCAATGCGCCCCTCGCGCAGCAGCAGGAAGCGGGTGTGGGTGGGGCGCTCGGAGCCGTCGCCCCGAAGCTTCGGGGCCTGCCGCACTTGGTTGGCGTGCGGGTCATAGGTGTAGTTAGCGAGCGCAAAGCCGTCCTGGAGGCGGTGGGTGACGACCACGGAGCTGACCTGGTTGACGTCGCGCGCCTTGATGATGAGGGAGTTGATGGTGTGGGAGGTGACGGGGTCGAGGCCGCCGGTGGGCGAGTCGTAGAGGACAGCCGCGGGTTCGGTGATGAGGGCGCGGGCGATGCCCACGCGGCGCTTCATCCCGCCGGAGAGTTCGGCGGGCTGCTTGTCGATGGCGTGCTCGAGCTCGACGAAGCAGAGCACCTGGCGGACACGCTGCTCGATCTCCTCATCGGAGTAATCTTCGCCTCCGTGTTCGCGCTCTTCGAGCAGCCGGAAGGCCACGTTTTCATAGACGGTGAGGGAGTCGAAGAGCGCGCTTTCCTGGAAGACAATCCCGAGGCGTGCGCGCAGGGGGAACAGCTCTTCTTCCTCGAGCTGGGTGCTGTCGGTGCCGAACACGTGGATGCGGCCGGCGTCGCACTTGAGCAAGCCGAGGGCGAGCTTGAGGACGAGGGTCTTGCCGGAGCCGGTGACGCCGAGCAGGACGAGGCTCTCACCGGTGCGGAGGACAAAGGAGACGCCGGTGAGGACTGGGTGACCGGCAAAGCCCAGGTGGACGTCGTCGAAGCGGATGACCTCGGCCGCGGGCCCGGACGAAAGCTCTACCATCCCATCAACCCGATGACCCAGAGCATGAACTTGGCGATGAAGAAGTTGACGACCAGGATAAGTACGGAGGCCGCCACCACCGCCTCGGTGGTGGCGCGTCCGACGCCCTGGGTGCCGCCGCGCGCGGTGAGCCCGAAGTAGCAGCCGATGGTGGAGATGATGAAGCCGAAGACGAAGGGCTTGGTGATGCCCTGGAGGGCATCGCCCAACTCGATGGCATTGTAGCTGCGGGCCCAGTACTGGGTGGGGTTGAGCCGAACCACAAAGTAAGAGACCAGGAAGCCGCCCACCAGGCCGAGGAAGTCGGCGATGATGGTGAGCAAGGGGAGCATGGTGACGGTGGCGACGACGCGCGGGGTGACGAGCTTCTTGGTGGGGTCGGTGCCCAGGGCGCGCATGGCGTCGATCTGCTCGCTCACCAGCATCGAGCCCAGCTCGGAGGCGATGCCGCTGGAGACGCGACCCGCTACCAGCAGCGCCGTGATGACCGGGCCAATCTCGCGCACGAGCGCGATGGCCACCACGTCGCCGGTCATCGCCGGCGAGCCGAAGCGGACAAACTGGTCGGCAGTCTGGAGCACGAGCACGGCGCCGATGAACATGCCAGCCAGGGCAGCAATTGGCAACGAACCGACGCCGATGATGTCCATTTGCTGGAGCGTATCGGTGAGGTAGCGTGGGGGGACGAACAGGTTGCGGAGCGAGCGCCAGGCCAGGAGACTAAACTCCTGCACCGCCAGGACCTTTGCCTTGAAGAAGTCGTTGACGTAGGCGGAGACTTCCCACATTGGTTGCCCTGCGCGCTGATCCCGCAATCCCCGCAGAGCAGGGCGGGCCAAGCGCGCAGTGATGGCTCACTCTAGCCCGCGAGTTTCGAGCAAGTCAAGATGGCGTGCGCGCGGCCCGGGGATGGTTTTCTGCCGGGCGCGAGTCGGTTACAATGCGAGACGCCGTGTTTCGCTTTCACACCGCGGGCGAGTCGCACGGGAAGGCGCTGGTGGCGTGGGTGTCGGGCCTGCCAGCGGGCGTGCGCATCGACTTCGACTTCATCAATCGGGAACTGCGGCGGCGGCAGGCGGGCTACGGGCGTGGCGGGCGGATGAAGATTGAGCAGGACCGTGCCCACTTCCTGGGGGGCGTGCGCCACGGCCGCACCACCGGCACGCCCATCGCGTTGACCATCGAAAACAAAGACTGGAAGAACTGGCAGGAGGTCCTGCCGGTCGAGGACAACCCCACGGCCGCCGCCAAACAGCGGCCACTGACGGAGCCGCGGCCCGGCCACGCCGACCTGGCCGGCGCGCTCAAGTTCAACCTCTACGATGCGCGCACCGTGCTGGAGCGGGCGAGCGCGCGCGAGACCGCCGCGCGCACCGCCGCCGGTGCCCTGGCCAAGCTCTTCCTGCGGCCGTTTGGGATCGAGGTGTTGAGCCACGTCATCGCCATCGGGAGCGCGGGGCTGGCGCGGGCGGCGCGGTGGGAGGAGATTGAGCGGGCGTGCGCCGACGCGGAGGCGGCGTTCCGGTGCGTGGAGGCGCAGGTGGAAGAAAAAATGAAGGCGCTGGTGGACCGGGCGCTGGCCGAGCGGGACTCGCTGGGCGGGGTGTTTGAAGTGGTGGCGCACGGGGTGCCGCCGGGGCTGGGCTCGCACATCAATTGGGACGAGAAGCTGGACGGGCAACTGGCGCAGGCGGTGATGTCAATCCCGGCGGTGAAGGCAGTGGAGATTGGCACGGGAGTGGCGAGCGCGGCTGCCTTCGGCTCGGAGGTGCACGACGAAATCAGCTACGAGGCTGCGGCGCGGCGCTTCACCCGTCGCACGAACCACGCCGGGGGACTGGAAGGCGGCATCACGAACGGCGAAGAGGTGCGGGTGCGAGGCTACCTGAAACCGATTTCGACGCTGCGGCGACCGCTCAGGTCGGTGAACCTGAAAACGAAGCAGGCGGTGCGCGCGGCTTACGAGCGGGCGGATGTCTGCGTGGTGCCGGCCGCGGGGGTGGCGGGGGAGGCGATGGTAGCGCTGGTGCTGGCGCGGGCGGTGCGGGAGAAGTTCGGCGGCGACACGCTGGAGGAGGCGCTGCGAAACTTCCAGGGCTACCAGGAGCAACTGCGCAACTTCTGAAACCACGGATATTAGGTACGAGGTACAAGGTACCAAGTACCCTGTACCCTGTACCTTGTACCTGGTAGCTTGTGCTTGTCGGAATGATTTATCCGATTGTCAAATACGGGGCGCGGGTGCTGGAGGCAGAAGCCGAGCTGGTGACGGAGTTTGACGCGCGGCTGGAGCAACTGGTGGCCGACATGTTCGAGACGATGTATGCAGCGCAGGGGGTGGGGCTGGCGGCGCCACAGATCGGGATTTCGAAGCAGTTAGCGGTGATTGACATCACATCGGGTAAGGAGCCACAGACAAAGCTGGTATTGGTGAACCCGCAGCTCATCGCCACCGAAGGCCAGCAGAACCTCGAAGAAGGCTGCCTGAGCCTGCCGGGCTTCAACGCCGACGTGCGGCGGCCGCAGCGGGTGACGGTACGGGCGCTGGACGCGCAGGGGCGGGAGTATGTGAAGACAGGCGAGGCATTGCTGGCGCGGGCGTTGTGCCACGAGATTGACCACCTGCACGGCAAGCTCTTCATCCAGTACTTGTCGCCCCTGAAGCGCGACTTGATCCGGCGGAAAGTGCGCAAGGCAGCGCAGGCGGGTGAGTGGTAAGCGGTTAGAAACCATCCCGACAAGGTCGGGATACACGCTTCGGCTTCACCCCTCAGCTCCGCTCGGGGCAAGCTCAGGGCAGGCCGATGAAGTTGATGCCGGCAGGAAGCAACGATAGGAATCAAATGGGGCCACGGGCAATGGTCATTGCCATTGGTATGGTTGTACTTCTACGAGCGGAAGTCTTTTCACACGCGCTCCCTACCGCGGGCAAAGGCCGGGTCGAGGTTCGCACGGCTGCGGGCCTACCTGCTGCGAGCTCCCGTGGTGTTCTCGAAGGACGGGTCCTGTTTGCTGGCGCGAAAATTCCGCAGGCCACGCAAGTGGAAAATACCACTGACCCGCGGGACTGCGGGAGACTCCAGTCGCTCGAAAATGTGCTGGTGTTGCCGCAGAACCGCGGGATCAAGAATGTGATCGTGAGCGTGACGGACGTACCGCTGCCGGAAGACTACCGCGTGGAACCCTCCCGGCTGGTGCTCGACAACCGCGACTGCCGGTTTCAACCGCACGTGGCCGTCTTGACAACTGGGAGTAGTGTGGAAGCGGTTAATAGCGACCCGATCTTTCACTCGGTGCATCTGTACGGGCTAAGAAACCTGAACCTGGCGCTGGCTCCCAAAAGCGCCAAAGTGGTCCAACCCTTGAGCCGGCCGGGCTCTATCATCGTGAAATGTGATATCCATGGCTGGATGCAAGCTTTTATCCGGGTCGATGACCATCCCTTCCATGCCGTAAGTGCTGCGGATGGCAGTTTCCGGATTGCAGGTATCCCGCCGGGTACTTACACGCTAGAGGCCTGGCATGAACATTTCGGTTCGAAGGAAGCCAGGGTGAAAATCGAAGCAGGTTCCGTTGCGCGCGTGACCCTTTACTATCACAACCCGTAACGAGTACCTGACCAGGAGGTTGTGAGCCATGCCAAGAAACTTCTTGCGTCTCCTCGTCTGTTTGACGCTTACGCCAGTACTGGCGGCCGGCATAGCGCGCGCGCAAGCCGGGCCGCGTTCGCAGCCTGGCACCGAGATGGGAATCTACACGCCGGGACAACACGAACTCTATGATGGGCAATTCGTCCTCACCGCCGGCCGCATCTACCAGGTCGGTCAGCTAAACGATCCTCCTGGCTGGGACCATATTGATAATGAGGCCAACACGGTCCATCCCGTCGCAGGCAGGGTGGAGATTGACGTGGATGAAATCAACAATAGCGGCAGCTTCGTCGCTCGGCTGCGCGTTCCGGAGGGGGAGCTGGTGATTGCGCTGGACCGCTTTCACGCGTTCAGTCCTTGTCAAGACGGTGGCGTGGCAGCCTATATTTTTGAACACGGTGATTCCGGCTGTGGAGATAGCAACTGGCCCAAGTCGCTGCTTTTTGTAGCTGGGTGGGGCTACGGGCACGCGACGCTGAACGGGAAGGAACTCCATACAGAGTATCAGATTCACTTTATGGTGACGCAAGGGATGCGCGACCGGAAAACGCTGAAAGCCACCTATCCCCTGCTCAACAAGAAGAGTGCCGCCGGGGAGGTGAATCCCGCTACGCAGCAATTGGACTTTTACATTCGGAGTCCAGAGGTTGACGAACGCAACAATCCCGCGAGAAAAGTTTTCCACCATTTTTTGGCCATGGAAGTCACCTGGAAGTAACCTATGAACACCGAGGTGAGCCCGATGGATTCCACTGCTTGGCAGTTCGCTCCGCGTGTCCAATTCCTTGGGAGTGGGCGCGTGAAATCAAGCGTAGCGCTGGCGGCACTCTTGCTCTGCGTTTCCCTGGCAGTGCAGGCCGGCGAGAAGGAGGCGCTGGCTGGCATCAAGAATTTCCTCTGGGTGAACAGGGAAATCTGCACGGGTGGCCAGCCAACGCTGGAGGAGCTGGAAAAGCTGAAGGCGGCGGGGGTGAGGGCGGTGGTGAACCTGCGTCGGCCGAGTGAGCATGCGGCGGCGGCTGAGGCAGCGAAAGCAAAGGCGCTGGGCTTGCGCTACTTCAACATCCCCGTGGACTCGAACGCGCCGACCGACGCGCAGGTGGAGGAGTTCCTGCGCGTGCTGGCCGACAGGCAGAACCGTCCCGTCTTCATCCACTGCGCCTCGGCCAACCGCGTCGGGGCATTCTGGCTGATCCGGCGGGTGGTGGTGGACAGTTGGACGGTGGAGAAGGCCGAACAGGAGGCCGAGCGCATCGGGCTCGCGAACCCACGCACCCGTGCCTTCGCCCGCGACTACCTGCGCCGCCACAAGAAGGACTGACAGGCTCACTCCCCCCAGGCAGGAGCCTGGGGGCTGGATGCCCCTGGCCGTGCGCGAAGGCGCGGGTGCCCCTCGACTACGCTCGGGGTAAACTCCGCACCTCTTCCAAGCCGGTGTTATACCAATCAAGGAAAAACCGGCACGTGGCATGTTCCGGTGGCAGGAGCCCTGCGACCCCGAAGCTTCGGGGGCCGGCTGGGGGCTCGGCGTGTTTGGCCGGAGCTTGGCGGCTCGGTGTGTTTCAGCCCTGCTAGCACGCCCTAGGGACCTGCCCGGATTGGCTCTGGACGCCGCCGGAGGGAGGCGGCAGACTTTCACCGTGGAACTTTCGACATTGCTCCTGCTGTGCGCCGCCGCGCTGGGGGTAGCGGCGGTGGTGGTGGCCAGTGGCTTCGGGCTGGGCACGGCACTGACGCCGCTCTTCCTGCTCACCTACGACATCAAAACCGCCATCTTGCTCGTGGCCGTGGTGCACTTCGCGAATAATCTTTTTCGGCTGGCGCTCTTTCGTCGCAGCGTGGATGGCAGCATCGTGCGGCGGTTCGGGCTGGCGAGCGTGGTGGGCGCGGTGGTGGGCTCGCTGCTGCAGAAGTATGCGGGCGAGCCCGGGCTCGAACTTGGTCTGGGGGCGCTGCTGGTAGTGCTGGGCGGGGTGGAGTTTTTGCCGGGGCGGCCCCGAACCCAGAAGCCTGCTTGCGCAGGCAAGCTGCGGGGTCGGGGTTGGCGGATTCCGCGGCGGGTGGACCAGGCGGGCGGGTTCCTTTCGGGGCTGCTGGGCGGGCTGATGGGCAACCAGGGGGCGATCCGCAGTGGTTATCTGCTCAACTACGGGCTTTCAAAGGACGCCTTCATCGCCACCGGGACGGCGATTGCCTGCCTGATTGATGCCAGCCGCATCCCGGTGTATTTGTTCAACTACGGGGCCGGGCTTGTCAGCTCCTGGCCTTACCTGGTGGCGGTGATTGGGGCGGCTCTTACCGGGACGCTGGTGGGGAGGCGGCTGGTGGCGCGGCTGACGCTGGCGTGGTTCCGGTCGCTGGTGGCAGGGCTGATCGCGCTCGTCGGCACCGTGCTCATCTTCACAAATCTGTAATGCGACGAACGGTTACTATTTACTAGGTCGCCGGACGTGGCCTCTGTCCAGCATAGTGACAGCGCCACTCCTCGCGACTTTGGCAATAAATGGCGGAGAGTTTCTAGCCACAAATCGGAAGATGGCAGGGAGTGCTTTGACGAATATTTGAGCCATCTCTACACCCTGAAGGTCACCCGCCGTTAGTACAAACGCACGCACCCCTGCCCTCATGAGAGCAGCACGTTCGGAGGCTCGATACCGGATTTTTCGATCTTTTGTGAAGACGACCCACCCTTTCCTTCCGACCTCCGGGAGCCAGTCCTCGTCTTTTGCGTTTGGCGGGAAAAGATCGTCGTGAACTCGTACCGCAGCGCCCGCCTGACGGAGCGCAGCGGCAATCTTTTTCCTTCCTAGGGATCGATCAAGGAAGAAACGAGTGGTTTAGGCGGCTTCGAGCTGGAGCTCGCACCGGATCGCTTCTTCGATTTCGAGCCGTTGGCGGCCATAATCGTCGGTTAGGTCATCGATTGAGTCTCCCGCTTTGTAGCGCTCCGCGATGACAGCGGTAGCAATGCCCGTGCCTACCAAAACCGGGCGACCGAAGGAGACATACGGATCGATCACGACCACCTTCGGTTCTTCGAGTTCGCGCTTTCTCGTGAACGGGAAAAGCTTGACGGCAAAGCCAGCCGGGTCACGCTCGATGCGGCGCAGGTGAGCCAGCAGCAAATTCCGTATAGCCAGTTGTCCATCCTGGGAGATATTGATTAATTGGCCATACTTTTGGATGAAGAGGTCCAAACCGTCTGTTTCAAATCTCAGATCAGCTAGTGGGTGCTGGGAGGGGAATTGTTTGGTGAGATATCGAAGAGCCCTTCTGACCTTCACCAATGGTATGTTGTGGTCTCGGCGAATGGCATCGAGAACATGGGCTTCCACGAGATTTACGAAGGAGAGGAGATGGCCGTTTTTGTCGGGGAGCCTAATAATGGGCTTGAAAAACCTCCTCTCGACTTGGGTGGGATACCATCTACCGACAACCCAAGAGCGAAGTGTGGCATAAGGTATCCGGAGGTAATGGGCAGCCTCCGGCATGGTATAGGCCGACAACTCACGCGGGTCCTGGCCTGCGTAGAAGCTCCTGGAATCCCCCTTCATCATGGAGAGAGTATACCAGCTTTCCACAACAGAGGCCCAAGCTGGTACACGGGTTAGTCTGCAATTCCGAGACTGTGGCCAAAGACGTTCTTTGCCGCCATAATCGAGCGCGCGACGACCCGGACGGCTCACCGCTAGCCAACAGGACCCAGTGGCGCCGGTGAACGCAGAAATCAGAGGGCTTGGAGTACCGTGTGGCCTAGCGAGGGAAGGTCGATGAGGACGGCGCGGCGTTGTCCGGCCGCAGCAACGTTGAAATGATTAGCGTCACGCCCGAAGCTTTCGTGGATGTGGCCGTGGATGTGTGCCAGCACAGGCTTGCGGGCAAGAAGTGCGGCCAGCGAGCGGCTGCCCACGTGCTCACCGGCGTAAACGCGGTCGAGGGCACCGTAGGCGGGTGAGTGCGTCACAAACACGGTTTGTTCATGGAGGAGAGGCTCCAACGATCGAACGTCTTTTTCAATCTCACTCTCTGGCTTCTCGAAGATTCCGCCGACGAACGGTAAACTGTACTGGTAGCCCACGAAGCTGTGGCCGCTGAAATCAAGCCGTCTTCCGTGGAGCGGCTTGATGTGTTCGTCCTCGTAGTCCAGCGCGACAAAATCGTCGTTGCCCATGAGGTAGAGCACCGGCACCAGGACTTTTTTGAGGATGGGAATTATTTTCTGGCCCTGCTCGCGCTGCTCCTCGTCCCAGCCGCCGGCAAACAGGTCTCCCGCCAAGACCAGCAGGTCGGCCTGGTGTTCTTTGATCAATCCGACGAGCCACTCATAAACACTTAGAACACCATGAATGTCCGCTACCGCCAGGAGGCGCACAGTGATTACTTGAAGCTGGCCAGGGCTTCTTCCTCGGTAGCGTAGATTTCAAAGACGGTTATCAAACGGGCGAGTACCAATATGTGTTGTATGCGCTTGCTCACGTTAACCAGTTTCAGTTGCCCACCTTGGTCTCGGACACAGACCAAAACCCTGACAAGGGAGCCCAGTTCCCATTGACGAAGAGACCAAATAGCGTAATTCGCAAGGTTGAGCAGAATTTTCTTCTTGTTACCAGCGAGTAACTCCTTTACTTGGTTTTCCAGAGTCCGCTTTTGGAAGTCTTCGAGAGGGATGTTCCCCCTCAAGTCCAGGACGATGACCCCTTCGATTTCGCGTATGTTGATGCTCAAACCCACGGGTGCTCTTCCTGCGTTGAGTCAGTGGTGGGCCGATGGTGCGCCCGGAACTGTAGGGGTGTCAAGCCACTGTACTGGGTCAAGACATGTGAGACGAGGAGCCTCGTGAGACAT
>JBHIAG010000042.1:0-17398 GCA_046758465.1 Terriglobia bacterium
GCTAGCGGGCGAAGCGGCGCTCGAGCAGCAGCGACACTCCAATCACGATCAGCACCACGGGCCAAAGCGTAGGCAGCCGCAGCTCCCACACGCCCGCCGTACCCAGAGCCAAGACAGCGGCCACCAGCAGCAAGAAGGGCCCGGTGAGGGCGCAGTGGAAGCTGCGGTTGACAGCGAAGTTGGCCACGCAGGCTACGCCCGCGGCCCCGAACAGCAGCGCTCCCCGGTAATCCCCAAGCCCGGGCCACACTTGGACGAGCAGGAATGCACCGCCGGCGAGAAGCAAAAATACCACCAACCAGAAGCCGAACGCGCGCGGCGTGGTGCAGCAGACTCCGCCTGATTGAGGTTCTGCCATGTTTTACCCCCTGCCCGGTACTACGATGTTGTGCGCACGCAGGTTCCCGTGTTAGGGCTGCACCGTCAGTTCCTGCGCGAGGTGGAGGCGGCGGCTTCAGAGGTGGAAGGTAAAACCGGCGGGGGATGCTTCGACCAGCAAATTATCAATGAGGCGGGCGCGGCCAATCCAGACGGCCAGCGCGACGAGGCCGCGGCCTTCCAGGCGGGTTTGGGGCGTGAGCCGCTCGGGGTCAACAATGGCGACATAGTCGAGGCGGGCACGAGGCTCTTCGCCGATGAGCTGGCGCATCGCGGCGAGGATGGCGTCGGGGCGGCGCTCGCCGCTGCGGATGAGGTCGCGGGCGCGGCAGAGGCTCTGGTAGAGGACGCGGGCGGCGGTGCGCTCCTCGGGGCTGAGGTAGGCGTTGCGGGAGCTGATGGCCAGGCCGTCGGGTTCGCGCACGATGGGGCAAACAACAACCTCCACGGGCAGATGGAGGTCGCGCACCACCTGTTTGACCACGGCGCATTGTTGCGCGTCCTTTCGGCCGAAGTAGGCGCGGTGGGGTTGCACGATGCCGAAGAGTTTCGCCACCACCGTGGCCACACCGCGGAAGTGGCCGGGGCGGAACTGGCCTTCCAGCGGTGCCGCAACCCGCTCCAGGGTGACGTAGGTTTGAAAGTCGGGTGGGTAGAGCTCCTCGACCGGGGGCGCGAAGAGGAAGTCCACGCCGGCGCGGCGGAGCAAGTCGGTGTCCCGTGCGAGGTCGCGGGGATAGTTCCGATAGTCCTCGGTGGGGCCGAACTGCGCGGGGTTGACGAAAAGCGACACGACCGTGACGTCGCTCTCCTCCTGCGCGCGGCGGACGAGTGACAGGTGGCCTTCGTGCAGCGCACCCATGGTAGGCACGAAGCCGATGTGTTTGCCGCGAGCGCGCAGGCCCGTGGCGGCCACCTGCATCTCCGCCACCCGCGTGAGCGTCTTCATCACTCTCTAGCGATAGATGTGTGCCAGGAATTTTTCGCGCACCTCGGCGGGGAGGTGGTAGGACTCGTTATCGGCGGGGAAGTGGTCGGCGGTGACATCGGCGCAGAAGCCGCGGACGGCGTCGCTGATAGCGGTTTTGAGGTCGGCGTAGCGGCGGGCGAATTTGGGCTGGACGCCGAAGTTCAGCCCGAGCAGGTCGTGCAGGACAAGCACTTGGCCGTCGCAGTGCGGGCCGGCACCGATGCCGATGGTGGGGATTTTCAGCTCGCGCGTGATCCAGTCCGCGACTTCCATCGGCACGCCTTCGAGGACGAGCGCGAAGGCTCCGGCAGCCTCGACCCCGCGGGCGTCGCGCAGGAGGGCTTCGGCGGCGGCGAGCGTCTTGCCTTGCACCTTGAAGCCGCCGAAGGCGTTGACCGACTGGGGCGTGAGGCCGACGTGGCCCATGACAGGGATTTCGGCTTCGACCAGGCGGAGGATCAGTTCGCTGCGCTTCTCGCCGCCTTCAATCTTGACCGCTGCGGCGCCAGCCTCCTTGACGAAGCGAACGGCATTGGCGACGCCAGCGTCGAGGCTGAGGTGGAAGGTGCCGAAGGGCATGTCGGCGACCAGCAGCGCGCGGCGCACGGCGCGGCGGACGGCGCGGGTGTGGTGGAGCATCTCGTCGAGGGTGACGGGTAGGGTGTTTTCGTAGCCGAGTACGACCATGGCGAGCGAGTCGCCCACCAGGATGATGTCCACACCGGCCTCATCCACCAGGCGGGCGGTGGGGTAGTCATAAGCAGTGAGGCAGGTGATTTTTTCGCTGCGGGCTTTCTTTTCCAGAATCGCCGGTACGGTGACTTGCGTCTCCCGTCCGGCCCCTGCGGGCGGATAGGAACTCATTGTGGCCTCCGAGTACGACGCCCTACGGCTGTCGTCCCTGCCCCCTACGGGGCACCTGTATTAGAGCCGAGCCGAGCGCATTTGGCAACAAGGAATTGTGTTTTCGACCTCGGCGGCCCAGACTAGAGCCGAGGCTGAGACGCAGGGATGAATGCGCGAAAGTTTCTGGAGAGCTACGGCAGGGCCTGGGAGACGCGGGACGCCGAGCTGGCGGCTTCGCTCTTCACCGACGAGGCCACCTACCAAGAAGAGGCTTTCGCAGAACCCCTGGTGGGGCGCGCGGCCATCCGGGCGTACTGGCAGAACGCCACTAGCACGCAGAAGGAGATTAACTTTGTCGCAGGCCAGCCTGTGGTGAGTGGCAATCTGCTCATCGCCGAGTGGAGCTGCCGCTACACCCACGTTTCTACCGGCAAACGGCGGGAGTTGCGCGGTGTGCTGCTGGCTGAATTTGCCGGAGAAAAGGTGCGGGCGTTTCGCGAGTATTGGGTCCGGCGCGAACTGCCCTAACCCAGGGCACTGCGGCAAGTCAAAGCGGGCCGGGTGGTCGGCGCCCAGATTTCCCCCAGGCGGGAGCCCTTCGACCCCGAAGCTGCGAGGCTGACGACAACCCTGGGGCCTGGGCATCGCCCGCCGAGCCCGGTGGCACCCGCCACCGGGGAAACTCGGCCTTTGTTCCCCCAGCCGGGGTCGTTCGACCACAAAGCGTCCGGACTGAGGGCAAGCGCCGTAGCCAAGCCCTTCACCGAGAACCTTCAGGGTGAGCCGGCCCCGTGGCAGGGGCCACTGGGTTGGACACTACAGACAAGCCCCGGCCCTGCCCTAGCCGAGGGTCGCGAGGGTGAAGGCGGCGGCGGCGGTTCCGACGAGGGCGGCGCCGTAGCAGAGGAGAGCAATCGGCGCGCGCAGTGGTTTCACCCGCAAGGTATCGTTAACCGTGTAGCGGAGGCGATGGGCGGCGTGGAAGAGGGGCAGCGAGATCAGGACGAAGAAATAGAGGCGCGTGAGGGGCTGTTTCAGCAGGGTAAGCCCCACATCGTAGCTGGGTGCGTCGAGCCAGCCGCCGGGAAAGGCCAGCCCGGTCAATAACAGGTGGATGGGGAAGAGCAGCGCGGCGACCACTCCGCCGGCGCCGAACAGGCTCCACAGCAGCGGTGTTATCCCTTTGCGCATTTCAGTCTCGTTGCAAAAGCCAGACCAGGCCGGCGGAGATTACCACCCAGCCCAGATAATGCATGCCCTGGATCACCCAATCGGGCAGGCGCTGCCCGCGCAGGCGCACGACCATCGCCTTGGGGGCGGCGTTGAACCAGGTAATGGCATGGAAGAGGACAAGGAGGAACGCCACGCTATTGAGGGCGAGAAAAAGAGGAGTTTTCATGCGGGCGAGGAAGGCGGCATAGGCGTCGGGGCCCTCGGCTAGGGCGCGGATTTTCCACAACAGGACGACACAGAAGAAAGCCACGGCAACGCTGGTGAACTCACGCAGCATGAACTTGGCGTAGGACCACTTCTGCAGCCACCACCAAACCGAGACGCGGCGGCGGTAGGAGCGGGGCTGGTAGGGGGTGTAGTGCGCTGCTGTTTTCATTCCCCTCGCTCCCTCAGACCCCGCCGAACACCGTCTTATCCATCCAAGCCCCCTCCTGTCATTCCGACCCGTACGGGGAGGAATCTGCTTTTCAGGACTCTAGGGCCAAGCAGATTCCTCGTCGCCTGCGGCTTCTCGGAATGACAAACCAACGACTGGGCACGGGCACTCATTTGCCCTCCTTCGCGCTGACGCCCATCAAGCTGAACCCCAGGGCAGGAGCACGGATTTGAACCACTGGGCGGCGCCGGCGACTTTGTATTGTTGGATGGCGCCGGCCGGGTCAACATTTTTGGGGCAGACTTTAGTGCACTCGCCGACGAAGCTGCATTCCCAGATGCCCTCGTGCTCCAAGCAAATGTCCGTGCGGTCGGCGGCAGCCTGATCGCGGGAGTCGAGGTTGTAGCGCTGGGCGAGGGCAAGGGCAGCGGGGCCGAGGAAGTCGGGTTCGAGCCCATAGACGGGACAGGCGGCGTAGCAGAGCATGCAGTTGATGCACATGCTGAACTGCTTGTAGCGGTCGAGCTGGTCCGGGGTCTGGAGGTATTCGCCTTCGGCCAGCGGCTTCTCTTGTTTGCGAATAATCCAGGGCTTAACCTTTTTGAGTTTGTGCAGGAAGTCAGTCATGTCCACGACCAGGTCGCGCATGATGGGGAAGAACTGGAGGGGTTCGACGCGGATGGGGCCGGGCGCATAGTCGCTGAGGAAGCTGGCGCAGGTGAGTTTGGGCGTACCGTTGACCGTCATCCCACAACTGCCGCACACACCCATGCGGCACGACCAGCGGTAGGAGAGCGAGCCGTCCACGCTCTCCTTGATGTAGTTCAGCGCATCGAGCACCACCCAGTCCTTGCGCAGGGGGACCTCATAGGTCTGGCAGGTGGGCTCGGCCTCTTGCTCCGGCCGATAGCGTGTCACCGCCAGGGTTACCGTCTCCGCCATTGGTTAGCTCAAACTTTACCACAGAGGCACCCAGACATAGAGCCAGCTCGCCTGGCTTTTTTTTCTCTGTGGCCTCTGTGTCTCTGTGGCCAATTCCCCTTAGGTGCCAGAGAGGCGTTGGCCGGGGGGCCAGCGGCTAATTGTAACCCACGGGGAGTTTATCCCGGGAAGAACTTTCTCTCGTCAGCCCGTCATGCTGAACCTGCCTGCGGCAGGCAGGCGAAGTGGAGCATCTCAAAAGCAGATTCTTCGTCCCGAAACTTTTCGGGACTCAGAATGACAGGGGGATGGGTGCTGCGTTTTCGCTACTTGCCATAGACGCGTTTGCCGGGGGGCCAGCGGGTAATTGTAACCGGTAGGTAGTCAATCCGGGGAGGGGCATCGGGAACACGGTAAACGAGTGAATGGGCGAGGAAGTGGGTGTTGTCGCGTTGGGGGTGGTCGGTGCGCTGGTGGGAGCCGCGGGATTCGCGGCGGGCCAGTGCAGACGCGACGATGGCCTCAGCGACCTCAAGCATAAAGGAGAGTTCCAGGGCGGCGGGGAGTTCGGTATTGAAGGTGAAGCTGCGGTCGTCGAGGGCGAGGTCGCGGAAGCGTTCCTGGAGGCGGCGCAGGGTCTCGGTGGCCTGCTGGAGGCGGGTGCCGGTGCGATAGATGCCGGCACTTTCTTCCATCGTTTCTTGCATCGCGGTCCGCAGGGTGGCGATTCGTTCCTTTCCGCCGGTCTTGCGGAGGAAGTTCTCGTGCAGGCGTTTTTCTTCGTCGCGGGCCTGGGCCACGAGGGTGGCCGCCGGGTTTGCTGGTTTTTGTTCCCTTCGAGCCCGCAAGCCCGCCCTGGCAGGCTGGCGGGACTCGGGGCAAGTGGCGGCAAAGGCGGCGGCGGCGCGGCCGGCGCGAGCCCCGAAGACCAGTAATTCGGTGAGGGAGTTCGAGCCGAGGCGGTTGGCGCCATTGATGCTGACGCAGGCGACCTCGCCCGCGGCATAGAGTCCAGCCAGGGGCGTGGCGCCGTGGATGTCGGTATGGACACCGCCCATCATGTAGTGGATGACGGGGCGGACGGGAATCAGTTCTTTGACCGGGTCGAGGTTGACGTACTTGCGGCAGAGCTCGCGGACGAAGGGGAGCTTTTTGTCAATCAGCTTCGCGCCCAGGTGGCGGATGTCGAGGTGGACGTAGTGGCCGTAGGGCCCGACGAGCGTCCGGCCTTTCTCCTGCTCTTTGACGAAGGCCTGCGAGAGGCGGTCGCGGGGGCCGAGCTCCATGGAGCGGAGAACGGGCTTGGGTTCGGGTTTGCCCAGGTCGTAGTCCTGGAGGTAGCGGTAACCGTCCTTGTTGAGGAGCCAGCCGCCCTCGGAGCGGGTGGCTTCGGTGATGAGGATGCCGGTAAAGGGCAGTCCGGTGGGGTGGTACTGGACAAATTCCATGTCCTTGAGCGGGACGCCGGCGCGGTAGGCGAGCGCCATGCCGTCGCCGTTCTTGATGTTGGCATTGGTGGTGAAGGGGAACACCTTGCCGCAGCCGCCGGTGGCGAGGATGACGGCGCAGGCGGTGATGGCCTGAATTTTGCCGGTGGCGAGTTCGATAGCGACCACGCCCTGGCAGCGGCCGGCGTCCACCAGGAGTTGCGTGACAAAAAATTCGTCAAAGCGGCGGATGGTGTCGTACTTCAGAGTGGTCTGGAAGAGGGTGTGGAGCATGTGGAAGCCAGTCTTGTCGGCGGCGAACCAGGTGCGCTGGATTTTCATACCGCCGAAGGGGCGGACGGCGATGTGGCCGTCGGGTTCGCGGCTCCAAGGGCAGCCCCAGTGCTCGAGTTGGAACAGCTCGGCGGGGGCTTCGTTGACGAAGGCTTCCACGGCGTCCTGGTCGCAGAGCCAATCGCCGCCGGAGATGGTGTCGTAGGCGTGCTCGTCCAAGCTGTCATCGGACTTGATGACAGCGGCGGAGCCACCCTCGGCGGAGACGGTGTGGCTGCGCATGGGATAGACCTTGGAGATGACGCCGATGCTGAGGGTGGGATTGGCCTCGGCAGCAGCAATGGCAGCACGCAGGCCGGCGCCGCCGCCGCCTACCACCAGCACATCGCAGGAGAAGGTGTCCACGGGTCTAGTTTATTTATACACCCCACGTCAGCCACCCCGAACGCTTGGGAGCAGAGTCGCGGGGTGGGTGACTCTTAAGCTGGCAGCTCCCGTTTCAGCCACCGAACCTGTGCGCAGCCTACTCGGGAGAGTGCGTTCTGTCAATGCTGCGGGTCACACGCGGGAAACAGAAAGAAAATAGAAAATGGAAAAGAGAAGAGCGGCAGGGGGCAAGCCCCTGCCCTACCCGAACAGGGAGCCCGGCGCCGCCGGGCCGAGGCGCGGCAGGGGGGCCCAGACGGGTCTCGGCCCCGAAGGTTCGGGGCTCCGACAAGTCCTGCCCTACCACGCCCGTACCCGCCAACAATCGCGAATGCAGGCGGGCCTGAATGCGGGCAGGCGGGGCGGGCCGCGGGCGGACGTCGCTTTCCGCCTCCGTCCGTACGTCTTCTGCCGCCGTGGTGCCACCAGGTGGCCTGCGTGTGTACGTGTTGTACACGGCTGTACCGGCTTGTACCGCGGCTTGTGCGCGAGTCAGCCGGGGCCGAGAGGGAGGAAGTACTGGGTGCCTTTGACGGGTTCACGGAGGCGGCGGAGGAGCTTCTGGAGGTCGTCGTGGCGCTCGACAAAATCGATCTGGCTGGTGTCAATGACGAGGAGGTTGGACGCGGAGTAGTGGAAGAAGAAATGTTCGCAGGCGCGGATGACTTCTGCGAGGTAGGCATCGGCGAGTTGGCGTTCACGCGGGTCGCGGCGTTTGGCGATGCGCTTTTTCAAAACGTCGAGGTTCGCCTGTAAGTAGATGACGAGGTCGGGCATGGGCAGTTGCGGGCGGAACCAGTCGTAGTACTGGTCGTAGAGTTTCAGTTCGTCGTCGGTGAGATTGATGCAGGCGAACAGCTTGTCTTTCTCAAACAGGTAGTCGGCGACGACGGTGCGCGGATCGTGCTCGAGCGCGAGGTCGCGCAGTTGGCGATAGCGCGCGAGCAGGAACCACATCTGGGCGCGGAAGGCAGCGCCCGCGCGCTCTTCATAAAAATCTTTCAGGTGCGGGTTGTCTTCTGGATCGAAGGCACGACGCGCATGCAGCCGGTCAGCAAGAATACGCGCCAGCGTGGACTTGCCGACGCGGATGGGGCCTTCGATGGCGATGTAGCGCGGCGGCACAAAGCGCGGCGTGGATGCCATTGTGGCGAGCCTGCCTGCGGCAGGCTGGTCTGCCGCGCAGCAGGCACGCACCGATTATAGTGAGCGGCGGAACGTTCCGCCAGACTTCCTCTCGTTCGCAAGCTCGAAACTCCGCACCCTATTGTCCCTTGCCCCCTCGCCGCACTTCGGCTAGGCTCAGGCGCGATGCGCAAGTGCAAACTGTGCGGCGAAGTGCACGCGTTTAGTCGCCGGCAGGCGTTTCGCATTCAGGCCGCCACGCCCGCGAAGCTCAAGCGGCTGCTGCGGGGCCTCAACGCGCGACACTTGCGGCGGCGCCCGGCGCCGCGCACCTGGTCGTTGCAGGAGATCGCAGTCCACCTGTTTGACGTCGAACTCGCCTTCGGCTTCCGCTACCGCAAAATTCTCGCCGAACCCGGCGCGCTCATCACGCCCTTCGACCAGAACCGCTGGGCCCGCGAGCTCGACTACCGCCGACAAAACCTGCGCGCCGTGCTCGACGCCTTTGCCGCCTTGCGCAAGGCGCACCTCGCGCTGCTCGCCCGCATTCCGGCCAAGCAGTGGCGTCGCGCGGCCCGCCATCCGGAATATCGCGGCCGCTATGTCCTCGAACCCGCCTTCATCCACCTGGCCGCGCACGACCGGAACCACCTCAGCCAGATCCGCGCCCTGCGGCGCCGCTGGCGCGCCCCGTAGTTGCGGGCCGGCGCCGATGCCGAGTGCAAAAAGTTCTTGCAGGATTAGCCCGCGTAGCGCCGCACCTGCGCACGGCTGGTGAGTTCGGCCAGCATCTCGGCCGGCGTCTTGCGGGTGATGGGATGGCGTAGCTCAGGCGCCAGTTCGCGCAGCGGCTCAAGCACGAAGCGCCGCTCCGCCAGCCGTGGATGCGGGATGGTAAGTTCAGGTGAGCGCACGACGTGGTTGCCGAAGAGCACGATGTCAATATCAATCGTGCGCGGCGCGGGGAGTGCTCCCGAGCGGTTGCGGCCGAGTTGCCGCTCGATGCGCTCGACTGCCCGTAGCAGCCCCAGCGGCATCAATTCCGTCTCAACCTCAACCACGCAGTTGAGAAACCACGGCTGGTCGGGGACGTCTAGCGGCTCGGTCTCATAGACGGCCGAGCGCCGTCGCACCGCTACCCCGGCTTCGCCCAGTGCCGCCAGCGCCCGCTCGAGATTCGCCGCGCGGTCGCCACGGTTTGAGCCGAGCGACAGATAAACTGTCTTCTTGTGGCCTCCGGCCTCGCCCACCGTTTTCTTCCCGAAGCTTCGGGACTATCCGAGGCCGCTCTGAGCCAGAGGCTGCACGCACCACTACTTTACTTTTTCTGCGTGCCGCGCTTGCGGGCGTGCTCGGCTAGCATCTGCTGGTAGCCCGCAAACTGCTCCGGCGTGAGAATGGCCTTCAGCCGCGCCGTCCGCTCTTCCTTGAGCTGCTTCTTTGCCTCGTGCTTCGCCTCCCGGCTGAGTTCGCCGGCCTGCACCTGTGCCCTGAGCGCGGCTATCCGCTGCGCAATATCCTCGAACACCGCGCGCACTTGCCCGCTCTGCGCATCGCTCAGACCCAGTTTGGCCTGCAACTTGGCGGCGTGTTCGGCGGCATCCATCTTGCCTGCCGCCTTGCCCTTCTCGCCGCCGGCCCAAGCCAGCCCTACGGACAGGAGCGTTACAACAACCAACACGAACATCCTCTTCCTCATCCCTGCCTCCTAAATAACTGGTATTCGCTGCCCTGTTCTAGAGCCCTCATTCTACCACACACTTCCCTTCTAAGAAGGGACGGCAAACCGCTCCTTCTAGGTAACATGTCTTTTTGAACGCGCGGGTAGCGGCGACCCCTACGGGTCGCCGGCCTGTCCTGCCCTCCCGTAGCAAGATCGCTCTCGATCACCCAAGTGCTTCTGCTGGAAGTCGTCAGCCGCGCTCGCATCGTGTGAAGGAGTAGCGGCTCGTCTCGTTCGGTTTGGCCGCAGGTCCGAGTTTCGAGTTTCGTGTTTCGAATTTCGTCTTTAAAGGCTAGCTGGAGAACAGGGGGGCGGCGTTGCGGCCGGGTGGGAGGGTGCGGCCAAGGTGCTTGTAGGCAAGCTCCGTTGCCATGCGGCCGCGCGGCGTACGGTTCAGAAAGCCGATCTGCATCAGGAAGGGCTCGTAGACTTCCTCGATGGCGTCGGGCTCCTCGCTCACCGAGGCGGCCAGCGTGCCCACGCCCACCGGCCCGCCGCCGTACTTGTCAATAATCGTCAGCAGGAGCTTGCGGTCCATTTCGTCCAGCCCGTAGTCGTCCACTTCCAGCATCGCCAGCGCATCGTGAGCGACCTGGCGGGTGATCTTGCCATCGGCGCGCACCTGGGCAAAGTCCCGCACACGCCGCAGCAGCCGGTTCGCGACCCGCGGCGTGCCCCGCGAGCGCTGCGCTATCTCTTTGGCCCCGTCCCCATCCACGGGAATTTTAAAAATGCCCGCCGAGCGCTCCGCAATCGTCACCAGGTCTTCGACGGGATAGAAGTCGAGTCGCAGCAGGATGCCGAAGCGCGACAACAGCGGCTTCGACAGCAACCCCGTGCGCGTGGTCGCCCCGATGAGCGTGAACTTTTCTAACCGGAAGACCTGCGTCCGCGCCCCCGGCCCTTTGCCGATGATCATGTCAATCCTGTAGTCCTCAAGCGCCGGGTAAAGGATTTCCTCCACTGCCGGCAGCATCCGGTGCACTTCGTCAATAAAGAACACCTGGCGGGATTCGAGAATGGAGAGGATGGTGGAGAGGTCGAGCGGACGTTCGAGCACCGGGCCGGCAGTGGACTCCAGCCGCACCCCCAGCTCGTTGGCAACAATGCCGGCCAGCGTCGTCTTGCCCAGGCCCGGCGGGCCGCTCAGCAGGACGTGGTCGAGCGCCTCGCCGCGCGCGCGCGCCGCCTCAATTGCAATCGCCAGGTTCTCCTTGATTTTGCTCTGGCCGATGAACTCTTCCAGTGCGCGCGGCCGGACGCTTTGCTCAAACTGGCGGTCTTCGTCGAGTACGCTGCCGGAAAGAATCCCGCCCGTGTGTCCCGGCGAGCTCAGCGCCTCTTTTCTCTTAGCCACTGCAACGCGCCTTTCATCAAGGCTTCAAAGCTGTGAGTTTCTTTCCCGGCCTGCCGGCCCGCATGCGGGGAGGATTCTAGCACCTCGCGCACCGCGCGCGTGGCGAGTTTCGTCTCGCAGCCCATGTTCACCAGTGCCGAAACCGCCTCCTCGGCCGCCGCGCCCAGCGCCGGGGCCGCCTCGACCGGCACCGCAAAACTCTCCCGCAGCTCCTGCACGATGCGCTCGGCGGTCTTCCCTCCGATGCCAGGCACCACCAGCGCCCGCGGGTTGTTGCGGCGGATGGCGCTGGCGATATCCTCCGGCGAAAGCCCGGCCAGCACCATCAACGCCATCTTCGGACCCACGTTCTTGACCGTCAGCAGGTGCTCAAAAGTTTCCCGCTCGGCCGGCGTCTTGAAGCCGTAAAGCGTGATGGCGTCCTCGCGCACGTGCGTGCGCACCACCAGCGCCACTTCCGTGCCCAGGGGCGGCAGTTGCGAGCTGGAGTAGGGCACGCGCACGTCGTAGCCCACGCCAGCGACGTCG
This sequence comes from Terriglobia bacterium, assembly GCA_046758465.1. Lineage (GTDB taxonomy): Bacteria > Acidobacteriota > Terriglobia > Acidiferrales > 2-02-FULL-67-57 > JBHIAG01. The sequence goes on from JBHIAG010000042.1 coordinate 11,605, forward strand.
AGAAGAATCTGGTAGGGTTTCTTGGACAAAAGCGTCCCGCGCAGGTGCCCGATCATTCGCCCGCCATTATGCGCGACCTGTGCTGGCCTTGCAAGGGTAGGTACGGGCTTCTCGTAGCCCCGAAGCTTTGGGGCGGAGATTGCCCGCTGAGCGGGGGAAGCCCCGGCACTTCAAGCTGGCGACCTCGCACGGGGTTTTGCCCGCAGCCTAGCCCCGAAGCTTCGGGGCTGGCAGCAGGCCGGGCGGGTGGGCAGCCAGGCTGAGCCTGCTTCCAGTTCGACGTAGTCGGTGACGACGACCGCTATCGCTAGAGCAGATCCACAAACTGTTCTACCGTCAGCCCCGCATCTTTAATTAACTTGTTCAGGGTTCCGACCTTAACGACCCGATGCAGAGGAACTACGAGGCGCTTCCTGGGATCGGTGCCGTGCAGAAGAACCGCATGGCTGCCCACCGTGTGGTCCAGCACATACCCGATTCTCTTGAAAGCTCGAATGGCTTGATCACCGGAAACATCGCGGGGAATTTTGGCCACGTCTAGGGAGCCACATCAATTTCCACTTCGGCTTCGCTGGGAACGGGCTGATTGTGCTTCTGCAAACTTTCCAAGTAGGCCCGGATGGCCTCACGGATGTTGGCCAGAGCCTCCTGCTGGGTTTCGCCCTGCGAATGGCATCCGGGCAGACTCGGACAACTGACCACAAAGCCACCACTGTCAAAATCCGGTTCCAGTACTACGCGAAACTTCATCGCGAAGAAGCATACCCAAGCGAGTTCGGACTGTAAACAGGAAAGGCAGTCCGAACTCTTACCATTTATTATCGGGGGTAGCCCGGGCGCGGTCAGCGCGGAGGCGCAGGCCGCGGTGCGGGGCGGAAGAAGGCGCGGCGGTGGGGGATGTCGAGCGTGAGCACAAATTCCCGGAGCTGTTCGTTGCCGATGACACACTGCAAGTAGGGATGGCCGTCGGCCCCGCGCGCCGGGTCCACCCGAAACCCAACGTTGGCGAACAGGCGCCCGCCGACTGCCAGCGTCTCGACCCGATGCCAGGCAGCCACTCCCTGCTCTTCTGGGGCGGCCACATCGGCCCCCAGCCGCCGGGCCACCTCTGCCCCGAGAATGCCGGTGTCGGTGCCGGTGTCGAGCTCGCACCGGCAAGCGAGCCAGCGGTTGAGCTGCGCGGAGACGAAAATGGTGGCCCCGGTAAAGCCGGGCGCGGTGTGGAGTTCCAGCGGAACCACGAGCGTGTCGGCCGCCGGGGAGAGTTCGGCCGCGCGGGGCCAGAGGGTGAGCGCGCTGGCGGCGTAGTCAATCTCGAAGACGAACTGTTCCATCCAGGTGTAGCCGAGGATGCCGGCCAGCGGGAGCTGGAGGCGGCGGGCGAGCCCCGAGAGGTCGCCTACGACCACTTCCAGGTCATACGCGACCGCTTTACCCACCGCCAGCGAGCGTACCCGCGCGAATTGGCCCTGCGCCACTTTGGGGTGAAGCCGGCGCGGGCGAATCCCCAGCCGCGCGGCCACACGCGCGTCGAGCACGATGGTGGTGGTGCCGGTGTCGAAGGCGAAGAGCAGCGGTGCCGAGCCATTCACCCGCGCTTCCACCACCAGCGTGGGCGGCACGTAGCGCAGCGGCACGCGGTCAAGCGGCGGGACCCCGGCGCCGGCACTCTGCGCGAAAAGAAACAGCAGGATCGCGAGGGCGGCGACGTGCAGTTTCACGGGGAACTCTGTGGCTCAACTTTGACAGCAACATGAGAGCGTGGCAGGAACTCCACATTCACCACCTGACCCACGTAAAGGTCCCGATATACCTTAAGCTCGACGCGGAAGTTCTTTCCCGCCACGCGCATGTAGTTCGCCAGCTTCGGCTGCCAGAACGCTTGCTGCCAAAGGGCTTCCACTTCGCCGCTCACCGTTTCAGCGAACCCCCTGGCCAGGTCATCTTCGATCTGCCGTTTTTGCCAGAAGAAAACGCAGAGTACACCCCCAGGGCTAACCGCCAGCACCAGTGTGGCTATCCAGCCTCGCCATAATGCGTCGCGTAGGGCCACTGTAACAAAGATGGCCCACATCAGCGTCATAAATACGGGTACCCACCGCAGGGGTCGCAGCACGCTCTGGCGCACGTGCTTAATCTCTTCCGGACTCAGCGGCCGCATGGTTGATTAGGCATAGAGACCACGCAATTTGAGTGCAAGTAAGTCGACAAGACGTGCCTTCGTGCCTTTACGCCCAACTCCCCGGCACGACCTTGATGGCGACCCGCGAGCGCGGCAGGAAGTCCACCGTCACCGGTTGACCCTTGGCGAGCGCGCGAAACACCTCGCGCTGGACTCGAAAACTCTGTCCCGCCACGCGGATGAAGGGCTCCTGCCTGGACCGCCAGAGCTTCTCGACCTCGCCGCTCAGGGTCTCGGCGAAGCCGTCGGCCAGGTCGGCTTCGATCTGTCGTTTGCGGCGGAAGGCAGCCACGAGGGGAAAACCGAAAAAGGCGAGCGGCACCAGCAGCGTTGTCCAGTCTTCCCGAAAGGAGCCGCGCAGCACCATCCCGAGGAAGACGGCCCCGACGACCACCAGAGTTACGGGTGTCCACCGCAAGGGTCGTAGCACGTTCTGGCGCACGTGCTCAATCTCTTCCGGACTCAGCGCCCGCATGGGTGGCTAGGCATAGATGCCGCGCAGTTTGAGGGCAAAGGCGACGCGGTCGATGGCCAGCATGTCGGCGGCGATGATGGCCATGGCCGGGCCTCAGGCGAAGTCCTGCCTGCGGCAGGCAGGCGCTTGAATCTATCGCAGAACCGAGACGCCGTGCAAGGCAGGCGCGTCAGGACTCGCAGCGCTTGGGGAGCAGGGCGAGGAGCAGGGCGAGAAGCTCGTTCACACTGAAGGGCTTCAGCAGGTAGCGGACTGGGGTGGAGGCGAGGAACTCGCGCGTGCCCGGGCTGAGGTAATCGCCGGTGATGAAGACGAAGCGGGCGGCGAGGTCGGGTTGCTTGCGGCTGATCTTCTGGAAGAGTTCAATGCCGCTCGTGCCGGGCATCTTGATGTCGCAGAGCACAAGGTCGTAGCGCTTCGCGGAGCAGAGGCGGACCAGAGCATAGGCGGCGTTGGGGACGGTGTCCACGCGGAAGCCTTCCGCGCCCAAGTAGTCCACCAGAAACTCGCGGATGTACTGTTCGTCCTCCACCACCAGCACGCTGCCACGCCCCGGGTTCGAGCCGGTCGTCGGCCCACAGCGGTGTGCCATTTAGGCCTCCGAGGCTGCCGGCAGCTCCGGCGAGACAACGGGCAAGATGACGGTGGCGGTGGTGCCGCGGCCGGGTGCGCTGGACAGTTCGAGGGTACCGCCGTGTTCGCGCACAATGGAGTAGGCGATGGAAAGCCCCAGACCGGTTCCCCCGCCGGGGCGTTTGGTGGTGAAGAAGGGCTCGAAGATACGGCTGCGGTCTTCGCGGGAAATACCCGGCCCGGTGTCGCGCAGGGTGACGCGCACGGCCTGGCCCTTGGGCGTGGCGTCGAGTTCGGTACTGACGAGGAGCTGCCGCCCGTCGGGAATTTTCTCCAGGGCCTGCTCGGCATTCAGCAGCAGGTTGAGAAAGACCTGCTGCAGGCGATGGCCGTCGGCGTGCAACGACGGCAAGGGGCGCAACTCGGTTTCCACCCGGACGTTGGCCAGGTGCAGGCTATGGGCGCGGAACTCGAGTAATTTCTTCAACAATTCATTCAAATCGACGCGGGATTTCTCCAGCGGATACTGGCGGGCGAAGGTGAGGAGATTGGAGACGATTTTCTTGGTGCGCTCGGACTCCTGCTGGATGTACTCGAGGTAGCGCTGCTGCGTGGTGTCCAGGCCGGGCCGGCGCTGTAAGAGTTCGGCAAAGCCCAGGATGGCCTGGAGAGGATTGTTCAACTCGTGGGCCACCCCGGCAACCAGCTGGCCCAGGGCCGCCAGGCGGTCGGACTCAGCCAGCCGGAGCTGCGCCTGGCGCTTCTCAGTGGTGTCGCGGACAATGCCCCGAAACCCGCTTGGCTCCCCGCTGGAATTCCGTATCAGCGATATGGAGACCTCACCGACCTTCTTGGCACCGTCTTTCGTGAGAATCTCATAATCGAATCCCTCGTGGGGGATTCCGGTCCGGTAGACCGCATTGAAGGTTTGATAGACTCTCTTAGCGGTCTCAGCATCCATATACTGCCGATTATTCATGCCCAGCAATTCATCTTGCGAATAGCCAAGCATCCGGGGGAGTGCATCATTGAAAAACGTAAAGTTCCCCGCCAGGTCAACCTCGTAATAGCCCTCTTCGATGTTTTTCAGAATGGTGCGATATTTCTCTTCGCTTTCCCGTAGCGCCTCCTCGGCCCGCTGGCGTTCGGTGATGTCGCGGCCGATGGCGAGCACACCGCTGAGCTGGCCGTCGCTCGCCCGGATGGGACTCAGGCTGAACAGGGCGTGGCGCACCTCGCCGTCTTTGCGCCGCAGCCGCAGTTCAGTGAGGCACGCGCAGCCCTGCGTGACTTGCACCCAGTGCTGCTCTGCCGCGGCCCGCTGTTCGGGCAACAACAGATCGAACAATCGCAGGCGACGCTTTTCCTCCAGGGAGTACCCGGTAAACGCATTGCACTGGTCGTTGGTCCAAGAGAAGCCGCCGTCCGGTTCCAAGAAGGCGATGGGGTCGTGGGCATGGGCGACCAGGTTACGGGCGAAATCCTTCTCCTCCTTCAGCCGGGCGCGGGACGCCTCGAGTTCCTCGATCAACTTGGCCCGGGCCAGCGGCCAAGCGGCCTGGTGGGCCAGCGTGACCAGCAAGTGCTTCTCGTCGGGGGTGAAGCTGCGCCGTTCGTGGGCGGCCACACGCAACACGCCCAGCGTTCTGCCTTCGGCTCGCAGCGGCGCGGCAGCGTAGGCGTGCCAGTTGTGGCGGAGGACATCTTCCCGCATCTGGGGCGACAGGCGCGGGTCGGTGCTGATGTCCTCTGTCGTGATCATTTCACCCTGCGCGGCCACGGAGCCGGCCAGGCCGCTTCCCAGGGGGATGCGCAAATCGGTTTCCACAATCTGCGAGCCCGCCGGGTCAAGGACGCACAGGCGGAGCAGTTGGGTGTCGGGTTCGAGCAGCCACATACCGGCCTCCCACTGCGGGAAAAGGTCACCGGTAGCGTGCAGGATGGCGCTCAGGACTGCGGAAACGCTCAGTCCCGCGCTGACCCGCCCGCTGACTTCCGCCAGCAAGGCCATGCGCTGGGCGCGGAGGTGCGCCGCTCCGCGGGCACGGATGGTATCGATGGCAATGGCCAGGGAATCGGCCAGGGAGAGCAGGAGCTGACGAACTTCAGGTGGGAAGCCATCCACTTCGGTGCTTTCGAGGTTGAGGAGGCCAATGAGCTGGCCACGCACTTTCAAGGGCACAGCAAATTCGGAGCGGAACTGCTCGCCCTTGTCGCCCAGGATGGGGATATAGCGCGGGTCGGTCTGCACGTCGGCGATGTAGAGAGGCTCGCCCAAGGCGGCCGCGTGGCCCACGATCCCGTCCGTGCCGAGTCGGCGGCGGCGGCGCACATCTTGGACGGGCACGCCTCGGCCGCTCAAGAAGTAGAGTTCCTGTGTATTTTCATCGAGCAAGAAGACAGAGATGTAGTGCTTGCCGTAGAGGCGCTCGAAACTGGTGAGGATGGCGTCCAGGACCTCGGGCAGGTTGCCCGGAGCGAGCAGGATGCGGTGGATTTCTTTCAGCAGCGCGTTCTCGCGTTGCAGAAGGTCAGGCTGGTTTGCGGGCTTGGGCTCTGCCGGC
>JBHIAG010000043.1:0-17243 GCA_046758465.1 Terriglobia bacterium
GAGCGGGCGAAGGCCTCCTGGAAAGGCGTGGGCAAGGAAGTCGCCAGCCCCGCCTACCAGCAACTGGCGGCGCAAATCCGGCCAGAGTTTGTCGGCTATACGGCAATGGAGGCCGAGGATTGTCTGATTGTCGCCATCGTGGCGCGTGACGGTCTGGTAAACGAGCTGCCAGCCGGAACCGAAGCCGAGATAGTGCTCGACCACACGCCCTTCTATGCCGAGGCCGGCGGCCAGGTGGGCGACGCCGGTCTCTTCCTCGCCCCGGAAAGCAAAGAAGAACGCGCCCGGGTGCGCGACACCTACTATCCGGTGGCGGGCCTCACCGCCCACAAGGTCAAAGCCAAAGAGAAGTTGCGCGTGGGCGATCGGTTACAGGCGGTGGTGGACCGCGAAGCCCGCGAGGCCACCATGCGCAACCACACCGGCACCCACCTGCTCCACGCTGCCCTGCGCGCCGTGCTGGGGCCGCACGTTAAGCAGTCCGGCTCGCTCGTGGCCCCTGACCGCCTCCGCTTTGACTTCAGCCACTACGCTGCCCTCGACCCGGAAGAGCTGGCCGAAATTGAGCGCCTGGCCAACGAGCACATCCTGCACGACACCCCCGTGAGCGAGGAGCGCATGGCCCTCGACGCTGCCCTCGCGAGCGGCGCCCTGGCCTTCTTCGGCGACAAGTACCCGCAGAAGAACGTGCGCGTCATTACCGTCGGCGACTTCAGCAAGGAACTCTGCGGCGGCACCCACGTGCGCCACACCGGCCAGATTGGCCTGCTCAAGCTCACCGCGGAGTCGAGCATCGCCGCCGGCATCCGCCGCGTGGAAGCCATTACCGGCGCCACAGCCCTCGCCGAATATCAACAGACGCTCGCGCGACTCCAGCAAGTTGCCGCGCTGCTCAAAACTACGGACGGCCAAGTGATTGAATCCCTGGAGCGGCTGCTGGCACAGGCGCGGGCAGCCGAAAAGCAGCTCGAGGGACTGCGGCGACGCCTCGCGCAAGCTCAGGTGGATGAGCTGGTGCAGCGGGTGCGCCGAGTGAAACAGGTTCCCGTGCTGGCAGCCCGGCTCGACGCGGTGGACCGCGCCACCCTGCGCTCCTTGGCGGACTCGCTGCGAGCTAAGCTCGGCTCGGCGGTCATCGTGCTGGGTACGACCACCAATGGCAAAGTCGCCCTGATCGCTGCCGTAACCAAAGATTTGACCCAAAAACTGCACGCCGGCAAGATTGCTCAAGCAGTCGCCGGACGCTGCGGCGGCACGGGAGGCGGCCGCGCCGACTTGGCCGAAGCCGGTGGCAAAAACCCCGAGCTACTGGGGCAGGCCATTGCCGATGTGTATGCGATTGTCGAAAAAATGCTTTGATGGGATGCGAACGTGAGGTATACTCCGCCTACGCCAGAAACGTTCCTTCCTGCGAATGACGAATATTGTCGCCGCAGGCCGCACGCGGGGTGCCAACTTCCTGCCCTTTCCCTGAGGGTATCACGGTTGCTTCGTAGCCTTATTGCGGGCCTCACCGTCACGGCAGCCTTGCTGTTGCCAGCGACGTCTGCCCGGGCCGAGATCATCTCCTACATCGACGAGAACGGTCGGCGAGTGTTCGTGAACGAAGAAAAACCTAGCCGCACGCTGCCCGCGCAATCGTCGGCACCGGAGCGGCAAGGGGTGGCTCGACGCCGCATCCAGCAAGCAAGTATCGGCCCCTACATCGAACAAGTCGCTACCGAACACCGCCTCGATCCCAGGCTGGTTCACGCCATCATCGAGGTCGAGTCCTCTTGGGACTCCTGGGCCGTCTCCCGCAAGGGCGCGGTCGGCTTGATGCAATTGCTACCCGCAACCGGCCGGCGCTTTGGGGCGCGCAATCTGCTGGACCCGAAAACAAACATTGCCGCCGGTATCCGCTACCTGCGCTTTTTGCTGGATCGCTTCCAAAACAACCTGGCGCTCGCGCTCGCCGCCTATAACGCGGGGGAAAACACCGTCAGCGAGTTTGGCGGCATCCCACCCTATCGGGAAACGCGAGCGTATGTGAGACGTGTCTCGGCACTCTATCATACTGGCGGGCGCATGGCCGCAGCCACGTCGGCTCGCGCGGGGCGCATCTATCAGGAAGTGGATGAAAACGGACGTATCGTATTTAGGAATTTTTAAGTGTCTAACTCCGACTCGCTACAGGTTAGGAAACCCTAGTGGCAACAGCCGAGCGTAAAGCGGATGCGGGGACGGTGCCGATAGCCGGGCGGAACACGACCAGACAGTATCGGCTTGGACTCCTCGGGCTCCTCCTTACCCTTCTTCTCTTCTTCACTTCCCTCCCCTCGGCGTCGAGTGATCCATCGCGCAGCCGTGCCGAGCGCGCACGCATCGGGCGGCAACAATTCAACCGCGCAGAAAAGTTGCGCACGGCGCTCGAGGGCAAACCGCGGCGCGCCCGCAGCAAGCGGGAATACCTCCGCGTCATCCGCACCTACCGACGCGTCTACGACATCGCCCCGTTCACCGGTCGCGCCGCACGCGCCCTCCGCGCCCGGGCCGAGCTCTACCAGGAGATGGGCCGCCAGTTTGGCGCCAACTATTTCCGCCAAGCCATTCGCACCTACCGCTTCCTGCTCAAGGAATATCCCTACGGCACCCACCGCTTCGACGCCCTCTTCACCATCGCCCAAATCCAGTGGGCCGACCTGAAGGACCCCAAAGCGGCACAGAAAACCTTCGCCGAGTATGTAAAGCGCTATCCAAAGTCCAAGCAGGCCGCCCGGGCGCGCCAGGCACTCAAAGATATCCGCCAGCGAGAGCAGCAAGCGAAAGCTGCCCGGGCCGCACCGAGCGAGCGCGTACACGTGAACAACATCCGCTACTGGAATACCGCGAACTACACGCGCGTCGTGATCGACCTCGACGGTGAAGTTACCTACCAAGGAGCTCGTATCCCCAAGCCCGACCGTATCTTTTTTGACCTCTTTGGCACGCAATTGAGTTCCCCGCTGGTCGGCAAGACCTTCGAGGTGGAAGACGGCCTGCTGAGGCGGATCCGCGTGGCGGAAAACCGCCGGGGCATCACGCGCGTGGTGCTCGAGGTCACCGGGGCCAACGCCTATTCCGTCTTTCCTCTCCCCAATCCCTTCCGTCTGGTGGTGGATGTACGGGGAGATAAGAAAAAACGAGCGAAAAAGCCAGCCCGGTTGGCCGCGGCGAAGGCTCAGCCACCCACATCTCTACCGCAACCGCCGGCCGCACCGCAGCCGACGAGCACCGGCGACCGGACCTTGACGCGAGCGCTGGGGCTCAAGATCAACCGCATTGTCTTGGATCCCGGGCACGGGGGCCATGACACGGGTACCATCGGCCCCAACGGCTTTATGGAGAAAGATCTGGCCCTGGACGTTGCCCGGCGCCTGGGTAAGCTCTTGGAAGAAAAACTCGGGGCCGAGGTCCTCTACACGCGCGAGGACGACACGTTCCTCCCGCTGGAGAACCGCTCCGCCCTCGCCAACGAGAAACAGGCTGACCTGTTTCTCTCCCTGCACGCCAACTACAGCCGCAATCGCCGCATACGCGGCGTCGAGACCTTCTACCTGAACTTCACCAGCGACCAGGAAGTCCTGGAGTTGGCGGCGCGGGAAAACGCGCTCTCGCAAAAATCGGTGCACGAACTGCAAGACCTGGTGCGCAAAATTACGCGCAATGAAAAGATAGACGAGTCGCGCGAACTGGCACGCGCGCTGCAAGTCAGCCTCTACCAGGAGCTGCGGCGCGCCAGTCGCACGATTCAGAACCGCGGCGTCAAACAGGCGCCGTTCGTGGTCTTGATTGGCGCCGATATGCCGTCGGTGCTGAGCGAGATCGCCTTCCTCAGCAACGCGCGGGACGAAAGGTTGCTGAAGACATCCCGCTGGCGTCAGCGGGTGGCCCAGGCGCTGTTTACGGGAATCACCAATTATCTGCAAAGCCTCAACAGCGCCGACATCGCCCGCCTCCCCGCCGCGCAGACCGCCACCACCCCACCCCCGCACTAGTCCCGACTGGCCAGCATCACGAAAAATGTACTACCATGCAGGTTGTGGTTAGGTTTGCTTCTACACTGTGGATTCTGACGCTGGGGCTGCTGGCCGTACCCCCGGCCACCGCGCAGGAGCTCCTGCCACCCACCCTAGACGCCTGGGAACGCACGGAGACTCATTCCTTTGGCGTGGAGGCCCTGGAACAACTCGCTGGCCGCGAGGCGCCCCTCTGGCGGGAATACGGTGCGACGCGGGCCGACCGCGCCGTCTATCGCCAGGGCCCCCATAGCCTCACAGTAAGCCTGATGGTCTTGCGCGATGCCGCCGGAGTCTACGGTGCCTTCAGCTTTTTGGGCGCCGGCGGCCAGCCTCTTGAGCTGGGCGAGGCAGGCCGGCAAACAGCCAGTGGCTGGGTGTTTTACACGGGCAGGTATTGCGTCACGGCCGTGGCCAGTCCCACCAGTAAGCCGCAGGCCGCCCTCCAACGGTTGGCACGTGAACTGGCTGGCGGAATCTCAGGCACGTCGCCCTTGCCCAGCATACTGGCCTTCCTTCCCCAGGAGGGACTCCGGGCCAACTCCGAACGCTATCTGCTTGGCCCGGTGGCCCTGGGGCGCTTGGCACAGCTCGGGCCGGGAGACTGGTTAGGATTCGCCTACGGGACGGAGGCACTCTGGGCCGAGTACGAACTGGAAGGGCGGCCAGCTAGCTTCTTGCTGGCCAGCTTCCCGACACCCCAACTGGCTGCCGACCGATTGCGGGAGTTCAGCCAACGCTTCAATGTCAACGGGACGGGTGACCCGGCCCGCCCGCTGGTGTATGCCAAGCGAGTGGGGCCTCTCGTCGGGCTGCTGGTGGGAGTCGAGTCCGGTAAGACGGCCTCCCGCTTGCTCAATCAACTGCGGTATGAGTATGAGCTAACCTGGGACGAGCCCTCCCAGCAACCCACAGCCTCCGCTTGGTTGGGTGACCTCGCGAATATCTTCATCGGCACTGGGGTCATGCTTTTATATGCTCTGCTGTGCGGATTGGTCTTTGCGGGTCTCCGGCTGCTGGCGCAACACCTCTTCCCCGGCAAGGTATTCAATCGGCCAGAGGACGTGGAAATCATACGGCTTGACCTGAGGCAGCACTAACCTGTTGGCAGATGGAAGGTTAACCCAAAAACCCTCGCAACTGTTGCATAAATACAACATTGAGGTTCTTGGCAACCGTAAGAAAACAAAACAGTTACCGGATGCCCCCAGCCTGCCTTTTCTGCTTGACACCCACTCTGCAGCCCTACTAGACTGGCGCTCCGTAAAGGGGTCTGGCTCAATCGCGCACTGGGCCATACCTACTTTCCCCGGAAGCTCTCCGACCCTGTCGGAGGGCTTTTGGTTTTTATGGGCGTGCAACCGGAAATTTGCTAGGCTCAGCCCCGGCAGTGTTTTCTCCCGGCCAGCCGGCGTAGCTCAGCGGTAGAGCAGCCGATTCGTAATCGGCAGGTCGCCCGTTCGATCCGGGCCGCCGGCTCCATCACTTCCCTCACGCTTTATTGCCTGCTGCGCGCGATCACGCCGACGAGGCCGTGGAGTACGCGTAAGCCCGCTTGCAGGGTCCGATCGTTTTCTTCGTGGTCGGGGTTATACGCGGTCAGGGCTGCGGCCTGGATGCGGAAGCGGGCGGCAATCATCTGGATCGCCTCCTCGGCTTCCCGCAGCGAAAGGCCATCCGGCGTCCTGTAATCAACGCCGGGGGCGATCGCGGGATCGAGTACGTCAATGTCAAAGTGGAGATAGACTTCGTCCACGTGGGAGTGAAGTTGTGCCAGCTTCGGCTGCAGAGAGGCTGCCACCCCAGCCGCTTTTATTTCCGCAGCAATCGCAACTTGGACCTTCGAACGCTCAAGGTTATCTCGCTCACCCGGGTCGAGGTCCCGCACACCCACGAGCAGGGCTTGCGCAGGAGGCACGGGGGGCAGGTTGGCAATCTGGCTCCATAGCTCGTGGTAGCAAAGGCCGGTCGCAATCGCCAACGGCATGCCTTCGAAAAAGCCACTGGCTGTTGTTTCAGGTGTATTGAAATCACCGTGAGCATCAAACCAGATAATTCCGACCCTTGACTTCAGCCCAGCCAGCACCCCCAGGCAAACACTACAGCCGCCACTGAGAACCAGGGGAAAGGCACCGGCCCCTCGGGCGCTGGCCACGTGGGCTGCCAGGGCGGTGTTGGTCGTGACCACAGCGGCCAAAATCTCCTGCGTATCGTGGCCGCGCTGCACGGTCTGGACCGCGACCTCAAAGCCGCTGCGCCGCAGGGCTTGCTCCACTCCTGCATCCAGGTAGCGCAGAGGGCCTCGGCCAGCACCCCTACCTGCCTGGAGAAAGCCATAATGGTAGGGCACTTGAATCAGGCTGATTCTCATTTCTCTTTGTAGCTACCGCCGGACCCGAGGATCCGCTGGCGGGTCGGCGCTCCCGCCCATGAGTCTCCCCTTGCCAGCAACCCCCCTGACCCTTCTCAGACTACCGGCGTGGCGGTCTTTCGCGGCGGGCTGAAGAATGGGAGTCGCACCACCGTAGCCGTCACCTGGTGACGGACGGCCTCAACCGTCCACTCCCTCTGCAGCCTGGTACCGGGATTGGCATGCTCGGAGGCGACGCTCGCCAGAGCGATCATCTTCTTAAGAACTGGTGACCAAGTGGTAGAGGTCGCCTTGCCCACCTGCTTCCCCCCTTTGTACACCGGCACCGCGACGCGGGAGGCAATGCCCGGGAACTGGGGAGCGAGGCCCACCGCTTCGTAGCGCTGCTCCACTTCACTCAAGTCGATCTCAAGGCCGACAAGCTGCCGCTTCGGCCCCCGCCGCTGTTCCTCCACCAGGGCCGAGCGGCCGACGAAATCTTCTTTGTCCAGGTGGACCAGCCGGCCGAGGTTGATCTCGTACGGGGAGTACTTCTGGGCGTCAATCAGCGCCTTCTTGCTACTGATATAGTCCACCTCGATCAGGAGGAAGCCTGCCTCGATCCGGGTAATGTCCAGGACAATCATTCCCGCGGCGCGGACGCCAAAGTGCCAGCCTTCCTGCAGAATCGCATCCCACACCTTCACGGCCTGCTTCCACGGGACCCAGATTTCGTAGCCAAGATCACCCGTGTAGCCGGTGCGAGAAATATCCACCGGGACTCCGGCGATCTTCCCGTGGGTGACGCGGAAATACTTGAGGTTTTCAATGTCCGCGTCCGCCAACTTCCTCAGCAGTCTCGCGGAGGTCGGTCCTTGCAGGGCAAGGGCAGCCTCCTTCCCCGACAGGTCCTCGATCAAAACGTCCATCCCGAAAGCGTTCTGGTGGAACCAGCGGAGGCTGGGGTCGGCGGCTGTCCACCGGTAGGTGTTCTCGGCGAGGCGGGAGACGGTCCCGTCGTCAATCACCTTTCCCTGCTCGTCGCACCAACACGCATAGATGACTTGGCCTACGGCAACCTTGTTCAGGTCGCGGGTGATGACCCGGTTCACCAGTTTCGTCGCGTCCTGGCCCGTGACCCGATACTTGAACAGCGGGGAGATGTCGATGAGAGCCGCACCATTGCGGATCGCGTTATACTCGTGCTCGTGGTGCGTCTCATACACACTGGCAGCGTAATACCCGGCCCACTCGCGATAGTTCAGGCTCTCGCAGAGTTGAAACGACCTCTCGTGCACCGCGCTTCCAATGGGCATGGCTCTTCCTCCGTCGGCTTTCGCATTGTGCACGACATTATAGCTTCCTCCTGCTTGTAGAGATATGGTGTTACTCGGTAGAATATAGCTAGCGGCCGCAAGGTGCGGCGGGAAGCGCGCCTGCCCCGACAGAGCGTATGAGCTCCAGCTACGATGCCATCATCATCGGTGGGGGCCACAACGGCCTCGTGAACGCTGCCTACCTGGGCCGTGCCGGGAAGAAGATCCTCCTCCTGGAACGCCGCCACGTGCTCGGGGGCTCAGCCGTGACCGAGGAAATCTTCCCCGGCTTTAAATTCTCCGTCTGTTCCTATGTCGTCTCCCTGCTGCGACCCGAGATCATCCGCGAGCTCAACCTCCCGCGTCATGGCCTCGAAATCCTCCCGCTGGACAGTACCTTCACGCCCATGCCCAATGGGGACTACCTCTGGCGGGTGAACGACCCTGCCAAGACCCGCCGCGAGATCGCCCGCCACTCTCAGCTCGACGCCGAAGCCTACGAGGAATTTGGCCAAGCGATGCTTCAGATCTGCAAGTTCGTCAAGCCGATTCTCAGCATGTCGCCGCCGGATCTGACCCAGCTGAATTTCCAGACTCTAAGGAAGCTTTTCCGTCTCGGACGCCAGTTCCAGTCCCTGTCGGCACAAAACAAATACAACCAAATCCAATTGATGACCCGGAGCGCGGTCGATTTCTTGGACCACTGGTTCGAAACCGATGTGCTCAAGGCGACCATGGCGGCCTCGGGGATCATCGGGACTTTCCTGGGCGTCCGCTCCCCAGGGACCGCCTACGTTCTCCTGCACCACTACATGGGGGAGATTGATGGGGTGTTTCGCGCCTGGGGCCTGCCCCGGGGCGGCACCGGGGCAATCTCCAACGCCATCGCCGGAGCGGCGCGCGAAGCAGGAGTCGAAATCCGCACCCAGTCTTCCGTCGCCCGCATCCTGGTCAAGGACCACAAGGCAGCCGGCGTGGTCCTGCAGAACGGTGACGAGATCCTGGGCCATATCATCTCCTCCAGTGTGGACCCACACCTGACCTTCCTCAAGCTGCTTGCGCCGGGCCACTTGTCGGACGAGTTCCTGGAAGAGGTGCGGTGTTACAAGCTGCGCGGCTCCTCCGGGAAGGTCAACCTGGCGCTGGACACCCTGCCGAACTTTACGTGCCTGCCTGGGCCGGGAGCGCATCTGCGGGGTGCGATCTCAATCTCGCCCAGCGTGGACTACCTGGAGCGCGCTTACGACGAGGCGAAGTACGGCCACTTCTCCAGCCGACCCTTCATCGATATCGTCATTCCCAGCCTGACCGACTCGACTGTGGCCCCTCCGGGCAAGCATGTGCTCTCCTGCTTCGTGCAGTACGCTCCCTACCAGTTGAAGCAGGGCACCTGGGACGAGAAGCGCGAGGCGTTCGGCGACACAGTCATCAACACGCTGGCCGAATATGCCCCCAACCTCAGGGACATCATTGTCGGCCGGCAAATTCTGACGCCCCTGGACCTGGAGCGGGAATTCGGCCTGACCGAGGGGAACATCTTCCAAGGGGAGCTGTCGCGGGAGCAGCTATTTTTCCTTCGCCCGGTGCCTGGCTGGTCACAATACCGGACGCCGATCAAAAACCTCTACCTGTGTGGCTCGGCAACGCACCCGGGCGGGGGGATCATGGGCGCCCCGGGGCGTCTCGCCGCGATGGAAATGCTAAAAGACTGGAAGAAAGGGACGAGCTAGCCCGTGCCCGAGCCGCACGACATCGTCATCATCGGGGCGGGTCACAACGGGCTGGTCACAGCCTACTACCTCGCCCGCGCTGGGTTCAAACCGCTGCTGTTGGAGCGCCGGCCCGTCGTAGGCGGCGCCGCGATTACAGAGGAGTTCCATCCTGGCTTTACCTGCTCGACTCTGGCCCACGTGAGCGGACCGCTGCGTCCCGACATCTTCAAAGATATGCAACTGGATCGGCACGGCCTGCAGATGATTCAACCGGACCCGAGGCTTTTCGCCCCCTCCCCGGAGGGTCGCGCCTTGATCCTCTATAGCGACCCTGCCAAGTCGGCCCAGGAGATCGCCAAGTTTTCCCGGAAGGAGGCCGAGAAATATCTCGAATTCCAGCGCGTGCTGGGCCGGATGGCAAAGGTGATCAGCCAACTACTGAAGTTGACCCCGCCGTCAATCGACAACCCGACGGCCGGCGACCTGTGGAACCTGCTCAAGACCTTCAAAGGGTTCCGCAGCCTCGGCCGGCAGGAGATGCTACGCCTGCTCCGGTGGGGCCCCATGGCGGTGGCCGACCTAGTCGCGGAGTGGTTCGAGACGCAGCTACTGCGCGCCACCATTGCCGCGCGCGGGATCTTTGGAAACTTCCTCGGACCCTGCTCGCCCGGCACAAGTGCCGTCTTGCTGCTGCGGGCGGCTGCTGACGGCCATCCCGCCGGCACGGCGGCGTTCGCCCGGCAAGGAATGGGTACATTGACACAGGCCATGGCGTCGGCGGCGCGCCAAGCGGGAGCCGAGATCAGGACCGGGGCTGACGTGGCCCGGATCATGGCGAAGGGCGGCTCGGTGACCGGAGTGGTGCTTGCCACCGGCGAGGCGCTCGCCGCGAAGACGGTTATTTCGAATGCTGATCCGCGGCGGACGTTCCTGCGCTTGCTCGATCCCATCCACCTGGAGCCGGACTTCGTGGTCAAGCTGCAGAACTACCACTGCCTGGGGACCACTGCCAAGGTCAACCTCGCCCTCGCGGGGCTGCCGACGTTCACCGCCCTTCAGGGAGCAGCCGCCCCGGCGGGCAGCGCTTCCCACAACGCCGCGCTTGCGGGGCGGATCCACATCGGCCCCGACATCGAGTATCTGGAGCGCGCTTTCGATGACGCGAAGTATGGCGACTTTTCCCGGCAGCCGTACCTGGACATTACGATCCCCTCGCTTGCCGATCCATCTCTCGCTCCGGCTGGCCGGCACGTGATGTCGATCTATATGCAGTTCGCTCCTTTTGAGCTGAAGAGCGGCGACTGGAATAGCCGGCGGGAAGCTTTGGGCAATGCGGTGGTGGAGACCCTGTCTGCCTATGCCCCCACCCTTCCGAGCCTCATTCTCCAGCGGCAGGTGATCACGCCGCACGACCTCGAGCAGACCTATGGGCTGACCGGCGGCCACATCTTCCACGGCGAGCTGGCCCTCGATCAGCTCTTCACCATGCGCCCGCTGCTCGGCTGGGCCCGCTACCGCACCCCCATCAAAGGACTCTACCTCTGCGGTTCAGGCACCCACCCGGGCTCCGGCCTCACCGGCGCCTCGGGCGCCAACGCTGCCCGCGAGATTCTCAAGAACTTGCGCCGCTAGCCCCGTGATGAAACCCTTTCCCAGCGGGTCGTAGCCGTCTCCGGAGGGAACCCTTCGGCAAGCTCCCCTCGGTCCCGCAAGCCCGTCCCGCTCTGCGGGAGCTGGCGGGACTCGGGGCAAGCAAGCCCTCATACGAGCCGTATGGCCTGCCCTAGCCGAAAGAACGCTGGCTAACGCAGTGTGGCGAGCGCTGCGATGTGCTCGGGTGTCGTCCCGCAGCAGCCACCCAGGATGCACGCGCCCAGTTTCTTCCATTGGGCGGCAACATCCCGATAGCGCGCCGGCGGGTACTCATCGGTGAACATCCACTCGGGGGGATCGAAGCGGCCGATGTGAGCATAGGCGCCAAAGGGGACGCGGGTGGTAGGAGCCAGTGCCTTCATCCCGACGGTAATGTCGTTGGGTGGCGCACAATTGAGCAGGATGGCGTCCACTCCCAGCGGCTGGAGGGCCGCGGTGGCTTGCGCAAAGGTTTCGCCCGTGAACAGCCGGCCCTGCTCGTCGCACACGAAACCAACCCAGCAGGGCAGGCCAAGACCCTTTGCGGCTTCGAGTGCGACTCGCGCTTCGGTGATGCTGTTCACTGTTTCCAACAGCACCAGGTCGGCTCCAGCCTCTTTCGCCACCTGAAAAATTTCGCGATACTCCTGGGCAGCCTGCTGGGCCGAGGGGGCCAAGTCCGGGCGGAAGCACCACTCGAGCGTCGTAACGGAGGCAGCCACGGCAACCGGGCGGCTGGCGGCAGCACTCCGGCGCCCCTCGATGGCGAGTTGAACCGAAGCAGCCAGCAACTTGTTGGCGCGGCCCTCCAGGTCGGTTGCGCCGATGTGGCGGCGGTGCGCGGCGTCGCGGAAGTGGTTATAGAGCGCACGGCGGCAGAGCTGAAAGCTGTTCGTGCTGATTACGTCGGCACCGGCACGGATGTAGTCCTCGTGGATGCTGCGGACGACCTCGGGGCGGTCGGCCAACTGGTGATCGGCCCAACTGACGCGGCGGCGGAGAATTTCGGTGCCGATACCCCCATCGAGCAGGACGGTGTCACGCGCAGCGAGTTTTTCGCGAATGGCTTGGTAGCTCATCCTAGCGGGGCTTCCTCCCGTCCGCGTCCAGCCAGGCGCGCAACGCCTGGATGTGTTCAGGGCAAGTGCCACAACATCCTCCAAGGATGGAGGCTCCGTGTTCGCGCCATCGCTCGGCCTCGCGCGTGTAGCGGGCAGAGGGCCACTGCTGGGTCTCGATGAATTGCGGGAAGAATTCGAATTTCCAGCTTGGCGGCGAGAAGCGTCCGATCTGCGCGAACCCGCCAAACGGCAGGGTGCAGAATTTCTTCATTTCGCCCAGCGCGCGGGTGATGTCTTCTGGTGGGGCGCAATTCACCAGCACAGCTTCCGCTCCGCCTGCTTCCATTTCGGCCACAGCTTGTTTGAGTGGCTCGCGGCTCAGCAACTCACCCTCCGGCCCCAGAACAAAGCTTACCCAGACGGGCAGACCGACGGCGCGGCCCGCGGCAAGCGCCGCCTGCGCCTCACTGAGGGTGTTCATACTTTCGAGCAGCAAGAAATCCACTTTCTCCTCGGCAAAAATGCGGGCCAGCGCCTCGTGCTCCTGGCGGGCCTCGTGGGGCGGCGGCGCCAGGTCTGGCCGGAAGCAATGCTCGAGGGGCGAGAGAACGCCGGCGATTGCTACCTGCCCCTCCCGGCTGGCTCGGGCGCACGCCTGCCGGGCGACTTCGACGCCCGTGCGAACCAGCTTGGGTGTGAGCTCGTCCAGTCCGGGCGCCCCAATGTGCTGCATATGGTGGCGATTGCGGAAGACGTTGCGGTAGATGCGGGGGTTCAGTTGGAAGGTGTTGGTTCGCAGGACGTCGGCCCCCGCGGCCAGGTATTCCTCGTGCAGTTGTTGAACCCGCGCAGCATCGGTCAGCAGCCCGTGCTTGCGCCAGCGCACCCCGCGGCGCACGAGCTCACTGCCCAGGGCTCCGTCCAGCAAGAGGGGGTGACCGTTCTCCAGCCGCGACCGAATCGCCTGGTACATTACCTCATCCCACGAAAGCTGGCCTTCGCAAGGCACATCCTTACATGGTACAAAAGTCTGTTGTCAACAGTAGAATGATGAGCGGATGGGTGAAAAAAGGCCCAGGTCATAGGCCAGCCCGCGCGGGAACATGATGAAAGTCCGTGCGAGGGTTGGCTTTTGAAGCCAGGAGATAATTTTTATGGAACAGTTTTTCCAAAAAGTATCCAATATTGTAGATTCTCGCCAAGACGAACTTGCCAGTTTTGTTCAGCGCTTGGTTCAGATTCCCAGCCTGCCGGGTGAAGAGCAGGCGGCGCAGGAGTTTGTGGCTGCGAAATTACACACGCTCGGCCTCGTCGTCGATGTCGTGCGCCCATGTCTGGAAGAGGTAAAAGACCATCCGGCATTTTGCGACGATGGATATCCACTCGATACCCGCATCAATATCATTGGCCGCTGGGTAGGTAGGCAAAAAGGTCGTAGCTCTGGGAACGAAAATGCGGGCTCGTTAATTCTCAACGGGCATATTGATGTGGTTCCGCCGGGGAAAGAAGACCTGTGGGAAGAATCTCCCTGGAGCGGAACAATCAAAGACCGGAGACTGTACGGCCGCGGCTCCTGTGATATGAAGGCCGGTCTTTCTTCGGCCATCTTTGCGATCGAAGCCCTCATACGCTTGGGATTCGAGCCCGAACACGACATCCTTCTCGAAAGCGTGATCGGCGAGGAAACGGGTGGCCTGGGCACCCTTACCACGATTCTTAAGGGGTATGCAGCGGACGCGGCTATTATCCTGGAACCGACGAGCCTCGCGCTCTGTCCGGTGCAGGCGGGCGCGTTAACCTTTCGTCTCAGCGTGCCGGGCTTGTCCACCCATGCCTCGATGAAAACAACAGGAGTCAGTGCGATTGAGAAATTCTATCTTCTTCTCCATGCGATCGAAGAATTTGAACGGCGTCGCCACGAGCATTACCAGAACCCTTTGTATGAGCACCCGCAAACTGTTGCCCCGATCAACATTGGAACCATCAAGGGGGGCGAATGGCATTCTACGGTCCCGAATGAGTTGGTGGTGGAGGGGCGCTATGGCGTGTTCCCCGGTGAATCCATCGCCGCCGCGAAAAAGAGTTTTTTTGAAACCATCATGAGTGTCGCACAGCATGACCCTTGGCTGAACCAACATCCACCGATTCTCGAGTGGTTTGAAGGCCAGTTTGAACCGGGGGAAACAGACGTCGCGCAGCCCATTCTTCGAACCCTCTCAGCCGCCCACCGGCAGGTCACAGGCATTGACCCCAAAGTCCGGGGCGTGAGCTATGGTTCCGATTTGCGATTGTTTACGAACCATGCCCGCATCCCGGCCGTCCTCTACGGGCCGGGTAACGTGGTGCACTCGCACTCTGCGAATGAATTTGTCTCCTTACTCGAGGTGGTGATGGCGACCAAAATCTTGGCGTTGGCCATCTACGACTGGTGCGGAGGCGAGTTCGCACGATGAAGTTTGGTTGCCAGTCGATGGTAGCGCAGATGAGAAGGCTGTTAGTGAAGCACCCTCGGAATGCCTTCCTGAGCGCGGGAAATATTCGTGCGCAGTGGAAAACACTCAATTATTCGGGCTGCCCAAATTATGAAAAAGCGCTAACGGAGTATGATCATTTTATTGCCCTGCTGAGAACGGGTGGCACGGAAATTCTTTATTTGCCGCAACATGGTCGGACAGGTCTCGACTCTATCTACGTGCATGATCCTGTGCTGATTGCAAACCAGGGAGCCATCCTGTGCAATATGGGGAAAGCGCAGCGGCAACACGAACCTGCAGCGGTGGGAAAGTTCCTGTCGGAAATCGGTGTACCTGTTTTCGGGACCATCCGGGGCGCAGGCACACTGGAAGGTGGCGATGTACTTTGGCTCGATGACCGCACCCTGGCGGTAGGAAGAGGATACCGAAGCAACGATGAAGGAATCCGGCAATTACAACGGCTTCTGGCCGGGGCCGTGGACGAATTCTTCGTCGTCCCCTTGCCGCACTGGCAAGGCCCAAACTACGTTTTGCATTTGATGTCCCTCATCAGCCTCCTTGATCACAACCTGGCACTGGTGTATCCGCGGTTGTTACCTGTGCCTTTTTTCGAGTGGCTTCTTGCTCGGGGAATCAAACTTCTCGCGGTGCCGGATGCTGAATTTAAAACCATGGCGGGCAACGTGCTCGCGCTCGCACCGCGAAGGTGCATCATGCTTTCCGGAAATCCTCAGACGCAATCACTGCTGGAAGCCGAGGGAGTCAAAGTATGGGTCTACGCCGGAGAAGAGATTTCCTTGAAGGGTGCCGGCGGACCTACATGCCTCACCCGCCCGATCCTGCGTGTTTAAATACTCCGTTGGGATTGGACTAAGGCCCTGCCGTTGAAGCGGCGCGGCGCTTCCAGAACCAGTACACGGGGACTCCGGCAACTATCAGCGCGGTGACAAACAGCGCCGAGCGTAGGTCCGACACAAAGGTAGCGGCGATCAGGCCGATGGCGGCCAAGACAAACAGGATGGGGACGATCGGGTAGCCCCAGCAGCGATAGGGGCGCGGCCAGTTTGGCCGTTTGCGCCGCAGCACAATCACGGCCGCGGCCGCCAGAGCATAAAAGGGCCAGCCGCCAAACACCACGTAGGTGAAGAGCTGCTCATAGGTGGCCAAGAGGACAAGGACACAAGACCAGGCCGCTTGCAGGAGCAAGGATTGGAATGGGGTCTCGTACAGCGGATGGAGCTGACCCACGGCCCGGAAAAAAAGTCGCTGGCGCGCCATCGCGTAGTAGACCCGCGGCCCCGTCAGAACGAAGCCGTTGTTGGCGCCCAAGATAGACAGCAGCACCAGCAACGTAATCAAGGCGGCACCCATCGGCCCGATGGCTCGCAGAGCAAAGTCGGTGGCTACCAGGGAGCGCCCGGCCATGCCGGCCAGCGACAGCACGGCCACATAGGCCGCGTTGAGAGCCAAGTAGAGAGCCATGATGATGCCCATGGAAAGCAAGATGGACCGGGGCAGATTTTTTCCTGGGTCTTTGACCTCGCCACCCACCAGGGTCACATCTATCCATCCGTCGTAACACCACAGGACGCCAATCAAGGCCAGCCCCAACTGCTTGGTGGCTTGAGAATCCCAGGCGAGGGGCCAGAGCGGCGAGAAGTTCGCGACTTGTGCGGTACCCGGCCGCAGGCTCCAGAGGATGATGGCTGCCACAATCGCCACCTTTGCCAGGGTCAAAATGTTTTGCGTCCATACACCGAGCTTGACGCCGCGGCAGTTGATGGCGGTCAGGAGCAAGATGGAAGCAATCGCCACGGCCTTGGTGCCAAAATTTCCCAACGCATAGAAGTGTCCCAAATAGGTGGAAAACGCCTCGGCCAAGGCCGCGATGGTGCCGGTCTGGATGACCACTAAAAGTGTCCAGCCATACAGAAATGCCCAGAGGGGCGAGTAAGCTTCTTGTAGGTAGACAAACATGCCACCTGTGTCCGGCATCGCGGCGGAGAGTTCTGCGATAGTAAGGGCTCCGAATACTGCCAGCACGCCCCCGACCACCCACACGGCCAGGTTCAGGAGGGAGAATTCGACTTGGAGAGCAATCGTGGCCGGAACCAGAAAGATCCCCGACGCCATGATGGTGCCCACGTTCACCATGGTGGCATCCAGGAGAGAGAGTTGGCGTCGCAGCTCAGCTTTGGGGGGCTGGGGTTCCACTCATGCCTCCACCCGAGCAGTATACCCCCCAGACCCCTTTGCTTCCCCAGGGCGCGCCCAGGGCAGTCCGGCGACACACCATGTGGATAGGGCGCTCCATCACGGCACCACGGCGAACCAAGACGCCACGTAGGCCAGCCCCCCGCACATCGCTTCCCTGCATCCACGCGCGCACCACCACCCCCAGAAGATATGAAAACTCATAGAATTTCCCATGACTTCTCCCAAAATTTGTAGAAATCAGGCCCGCTCCTGCCTTCCGGGCAATGGTGGCATCTGCATCTTTCTGAAAACAAAAAGGATAAAACCAGACCTCCAGGGCCCCACGTTGGAACCAAGATTGCTAGCATAATACTGACATGGAAGCGGGAAACTGCGGGGTGTACCGCTCAACGGCGGGAACCTTATTCCAGCCTACTACTTTACCTCGGAGGGGATCCTCATGAA
>JBHIAG010000044.1:0-17166 GCA_046758465.1 Terriglobia bacterium
GCGCCACAGCCGATTCGCATAGACCCGCGTGATCAAAATCTGCCGCGTCGTCCACTCCCACAGTTGCCTCCAGCTCGGCTCTTGCCGCGTCGCCACCAAGCACTGCGGCACGAACACAATCAGCTTGCCGGCCTGGCGCAATGCCTCCGTCAGCCGGTAGTCGTCGCTGAGCGCGCCCGCCCAGTAGCGGCGCACGTCAATCGCTTCGAACATCGTCCGCCGGATCGCCGTGCCGCCGCCCCAGCAGAAGTTGCGACCGGACGGCCGACCGTCGGGCCGCCGGTCCTCGCCCATATAAGTCACAATTGGCGCGTTCCAAGCTGACTGCAAGCCGGAGAGAAAGCTCCCCGTCGGCACGTACCAGCGAAAGCTGCTGGCCGCGCCCACGTTCGCGTCGGCCAGGTGGGCCACCAGCGTCCGCAGCCAGTCGCGCCGCGGCCGGCCGTCAGAGTCGGCGAACACAAACACTTCACTCCCCGCGCGCGCCGCCGCCACGCCAGCTAGCAGGTTGTTCACTTTCTCCCCGCGCCCTTCCGCCTGGCCCGCAAGCACAACGCGCGCAGCGACCTTCGCTTCCGCGACGAGCGTTTCCAGTAACCCGCGAGCCGGATCGCCCGCCGCGGCCACGATGAACAACACTTCGTAGTCGGGATAGTCCTGTTCGAGCAGCGCGCACAGGTTCCCTTCCAGCCCCGCTCCGTCCGAATCCTCTGCGAGTCCCTTGCAGGGAACCAACAGGCTGAGGCGCGGCGTGTAATGAGGTGGAGTCTCGCCCAGCCGTTTGCGAACAAATCGCAGAAAGCGCGACCCGTCCCACAGCGCCACCAGGCTCTGCACCGCCACTAAGAAGGCTAGAACAAAAAAGACAGTCCCCATCGAATCGGCAGAACCCCAACCCAACTAATCTTCCCTACTACACCAACCCCAGCAGCGGGCAGAGCAGTCGCAGCATCCCCCAGACCACCAAGAACCCGGCGATGTCCAACAGGATGCCGGCGCGCATCATCGCCAGCAGCGGAATTCGTCCCGAGCCATAGACAATCGCGTTCGGCGGCGTCGAGACCGGCAGCATGAAGCCCATGCTGGCGCCCAGCGTGGCGCCCAGCGCCGGCGGCAGCGGCGAGACGCCGGCGGCTTGGGCCACCACAATCGCCACCGGCACCACCATGCTGGCCGAGGCGGTGTTCGACGTCGTTTCGCTCAGCAGGCTGGCAAAGACGATGGCCAGCGCCGTGATCCCCCAGAGGCCCTCGAGCCCGCTCGCCGCCACCGCGCTCTCCGCCCAGCTCCGTGCCAGCCCGGTCTCAACCATCAAGCGGCCCAGGCTCAAGCCGCCCCCAAACAACAGAATCGTTCCCCAGTCAATCTGCACCGCATCGCGCCAGGTGAGCGCAAACTTTCCCCGCCGCCAGTCAACCGGCAGCAGAAACAGCAGCGCCGGACCCAGCAGCGCCGCCACCGCTTCATGCAGGCGCTCGGTGACCACTACCACCCGCGGATCCTTCTCGCCCAGCGCCAGCGTCAGCACTCCCGGCAGCACCCACATACTCACCGTCGCAAGGAACGCCACCAGTGTAACGGTCTGGGCGCGCGTCCAGCGGCCCAGCCCGGCACGCAACTCCCCCAACCGCGCGCCGAGCCCCTGGAAGCGCTCCACCCGGCGACCTTCGACCACTCCGAACAACAGCGCCAGAACCCCAAACAGCAACCCCACCAGCGGCAGCGCCAGCAGCATCCAGTGGAAAAAAGAAATGTGCCGCCCGATGAGGTTCTCTATCATCCCCAACCCAATCAGGTTAGGTGGTGTACCGACGGGGGTGGCCAGGCCACCGATCGAAGCCGAATAGGCGGTGATCAGCAGCAACCCGGTCCCGTAGCGCCGCAGGGCTCGCCCGCCCCCGGCTGGCCCCAGACCTTCGAGCGTCGTGATGATGCCGAGCACAATCGGGAACAGCATCGCGGTCGCGCCGGTGTTGCTGAGCCACATCGAAAGCAGCACGGCCACCCCACCCGTGGCCACCAGCAGGCCCGTGGGCGAGCTACCTACGCCCGGCAGCGACAGCACCCACAAGGCAATGCGGCGGTCTAGCCCGTTCACCATCATCGCCCGCGCCAACAGGAAGCTTCCGAGGAAGACAAAAATGACCGGGTTGGCAAACGGTGCCAGCACCGCACGCGCTGAAGCCACTCCCAGCAGCGCGCACAGTGCCGGGCCCAGCAGCGCGGTCACCGGGATGGGAATCGCTTCGCTGACCCAGTAGATGACCACCAGGGTCAGCACCGCCGCCAGCCGCCGTGAGGCCGGTGCGTAGTCGGCCGCCCACCAAAAATACACCACGAGCGCCAACACCGGGCCTGCCAACAAGCCCCAGCGCCGCCGCACCCGCTCGAACCCTTCGGGCGACACCTGCTCCCTCTCAGCAGACCCGCCCACAGTTTCGGCAGATTTCATCGCGCAGCAGACGAACCTGGCCGGATTTCAGGAATCGTCGTGGAAAGGCTTCAACAATGGTTCATTCTAGCGGAACCGGTCGCGGATGTCAGGGCGAGAAGCGGAGCCGAGAAAAATGCCGCCGGCAAGCCCACAGGAAAGCTAGTGGGCAAGGGGTGGAGCCGGGGGCCGCTCGGGGCCCGCGGCGAGGCGGGGGCGGGCAGGCGCAGGCTGGAGGGCATGGTCAATCAGTTCGTGAATCGTCTTGACGAAGTAGAACGTCAAGCCCTGGCGCAGGTGCGCAGGGATGTCCTGGCGAACATTCGGTTCGTTTTCCTTCGGCAGGATAACCTCGCGGATGCCACTGCGCTTGGCCGCCAGCACCTTCTCTTTGATTCCGCCCACCGGCAGCACCTGGCCGCTCAGCGTGATCTCGCCCGTCATCGCCACGTGGGGGCGCAGCGGGCGGTCACTGAAGAGCGATACCAGCGCTGTCACCATTGTCACCCCCGCTGAGGGCCCGTCCTTGGGGATGGCGCCCGCAGGCACGTGGATGTGAATATCCCACTTCTCCAGCAAGCCCCGATCGATCCCAACGAGCTGGCTATTGGCGCGCACCCAGGTCAGTGCTGCCTTCATCGACTCCTGCATTACCTCGCCGATCTGGCCGGTAATGATGAATTCAGCTCGCCCGCTGGGCTCACGCGGCATCCGCGCCGCCTCGACGAACAGGATGTCGCCGCCCGCGGGCGTCCAGGCGATCCCGACCGCCACCCCCGGCCACCGCGTCCGCTCTTCCAGTTCCGTCTCTACCCGGAACTTCGGCACGCCCAGCAGCTCTTCGACGACGGCAGGGGTCACCTCTAGGGGCTGCGTCTCGCCCTGGGCGATCCTTCGTGCCTGCTTGCGGCAGAGGGTGGCGATTTCCCGCTCCAGGTTGCGCACCCCCGCCTCGTGGGTGTAGCGGCGGATGATGCGATGCAACGCCTCTTCACTGAAGCGGATCTGCTGGTCGGGCTTGAGCCCGTGCGCTTCCGCCTGCTTGGGCACCAGGAATTTCTGGGCGATGAAAACCTTTTCCTCGGCGGTGTAGCCGGGCAGCTCGATCACTTCCATGCGGTCGCGCAGGGCGGGCGGCACCGGGTCGAGGATGTTGGCGGTGGTGATGAAGAGGACCTTGGAGAGGTCGAAGGGGACGTCGAGGTAGTGGTCGCGGAAGGCAGAGTTCTGCTCGGGATCAAGGACTTCGAGCAGAGCAGCGGCCGGGTCGCCCCGGAAGTCGCGGCCGATTTTGTCCACTTCGTCGAGCATGAAGACAGGGTCTTTGGTTTCGGCGCGGCGCAGCCCCTGAATGATCTGGCCCGGCAGGGCGCCGATGTAGGTACGGCGGTGGCCACGGACCTCGGCCTCGTCGTGCATCCCGCCCAGTGAGATACGCACGAACTTCCGCTCCAGCGTGCGCGCGATGGATTTGCCCAGCGAGGTCTTGCCCACCCCGGGCGGGCCGACGAAGCAGAGAATCGGCCCTTTCATATCTTTCTTCAACTGCAACACCGCCAGGTAGTCGAGGATGCGCTGCTTGACCTTCTCCAGGTCGTAGTGGTCCTCGTCGAGGATTTGTTGCGCCTTGCCAATGTCTACCTCCTGCGCGCTCGCCGCCGCCCACGGCAGCGCCACCAACCAGTCCAGATAGGTACGGGCCACGCTGTACTCGGCCGCGGCCGCCGGCATCCGGCTCAGCCGGTTCAACTCCCGCAGCGCCTCCTTCTTCACCTCCTCCGGCATGCCGGCTTGCTCGATCTTCTGGCGCAGCTCTTCGACCTCGCGCTGGGTTTCATCCGTCTCGCCCAGCTCCTTTTGGATGGCCTTCAACTGCTCGCGCAGGAAGAACTCGCGCTGGCTCTGCCCCACCTGATCTTCTACCTGGGACTGGATGCGACTGCGAATTTCGAGAATCTGCTTCTCCTTGGTCAGTGCCGTACTCAGCCGGCGCAGCCGCTCGCGCACGTCAAGCGTCTCGAGCAGCTCCTGCCGGGTGCTGGTATTCAGCGAAGACAAATGGGTGACAATCAGGTCGGCCAGACGCGCCGGGTCCTTCACGCTTTCGGCGACACCCTGCAAGTCGTCGGAGAGGTTGGGCGCCGCCGCCACCACCTCCTGAAAGAGCTGGAGCGTGCTCCGCTCAAGGGCTTCAAACTCGGCATCCTTGTGCTCGGGGGGCATGTCGGCCAGAGGCTCCACCTGGGCGCGCAGATAGGGCTTGTGCTGGGTGAACTCGCCCAGGCGAATCCGAAACGAGCCCTCGACAAGCACTAGGTAGCTCTGGTTCGGCATCCGCACTACGCGGTGCACCAACCCCGCGGTGCCGATCGCGTGCAGGTCGTTGGGCCCGGGCTGCTCGATGCGGGGGTCGCGCTGGGTGACGACCGCGATGAGCTTGTCCTCCTCGGCCAGCGACTCAATCAACTGGAGCGAGCTCTCCCGGCCCACTGTCAGCGGCAAAACCGCCTGCGGGAACAGAACAATATCCCGAACCGGCAAGACCCCCAGCTCAGAGGGAGTTGTACGAGCAGGTCCAGCCATAGTTACCTCGTTACCTCACCCAAATCAGATCCATAGATTATTCCCAAGAAATGATTTTGTCCAGGCTAGGTGGAAGGGGGCGAACATCTAAACTTTTTTCCATCAACCAGTGAGTCCAGAAATGCTGGGCGAAGAAAGCGAAGCATTCCGCACCTCGCGGCCGACGCGGCCCTGTAGCAGGCGGCTACTTGACTTTCCCGCCAGCCCAGAGAGAAGATAAGGTGCTCGGGGGCTTACCGATGCTCGAAGCTTCCGAAGGGTCCCCAACTGTCCCCGAACCTCCGCCAGGTTCGCGGAGGAGTCTGCTGACGCGCGCCGTGGGTCGGCGGAGTGCCGCCATGCTTCAGCGCATCGGTTGGCTTCACCCATCGCCGGCCGAGCGGCGCCTTTGGCTCGTGGAAGGCGCGGTGATCTTGGGGGTCGTTTCCCTGGTGGGGGTGCTGATGTTTTTGCTTCTCCGCTAGCCCCGCCACTGGCGGGGCTAGGCGGGTGGGTCTCGTCCGCCTGCCCCTTTCGGCCTCAGTGCTCCTTGGGCGTATCGAGTTTGGCCGAGCTGCCACCGCGCTTCACAGTAGAACCCTTGGCCGCAGCAAAGTTCTTCTCCACAAAGGCCCGCGCCTCCTCCTGCGTGGTTAAGGTCCCCTCGAGCTGCGCCTCCTCGACCGCCGCTAGGATTTTCCCCATCGCGGGCCCGGGCGGATAGCCCAGGGCGATGAGGTCGTGGCCGGTGAGCAGCCGGGCGGGACGAATCTCTTTCGGCGGCAGGGTTGCGAGCGCCTGCTGGATGAAGTGGTAGTTCTCCAACTGCCCGTGGCTCGCCAGACAATCAAGCCGGTGCAACTCCAGGTGCTCGGCAAAGCCGTCCAAAGCCAGAAAGCGCTTGAGCGTGCTCGGACGCATCTTGGGCGCGTCCTTGAAGCGCAGATGGTGCCGCACCAGCGCGGTCACGCGTTCAATCTCATCGTTTGAAAAGCGCAGGCGGCGGCAGATTTCCTCCGCCATCGCCGCACCCACATCTGCATGCTGGTCAAAGCGGATGCGGTCGCTGCCAGCCCCCGGGGGACGGAAGGTGGGCGGCTTGCCGACGTCGTGCAACAGCACCCCCAGGGCGAGGGTGGGCGAGGGCTGGTCCATTTTTTCCAGCATCAGGAGCGTATGCACCCAGACGTCGCCCTCCGGGTGGAACTGGGGCGGTTGAGGCACGCCTTTCATCCGCGCCACCTCCGGCAGGATGACCGCGAGCAAGCCCGACGCGTCCAGCAGCTCCAGCGCCCGCCGCGCCCGGCCCTCGGTGAGCATCTTGACCCACTCGTCCCGGATGCGCTCCTTGGAAACCTCCTCGATGGCGCTGCAGAGTTTCCGGATGGCCGCAAAGGTTTCGGGCTCAATCCGGTAGCCGAAGCGGGCCGCGAAGCGCACCGCGCGCAGCATCCGCAGCTTGTCTTCGGCGAAGCGTTCGCGCGGGTTGCCGATGGTGCGAATGACGCCGCGCCGCACGTCGTCCTGGCCACCGACGAAGTCAAGGATTTTCTCTTTCAGCGGGTCGTAGAGCAGGCCGTTGATGGTGAAGTCGCGCCGGCGCACGTCCTCTTCCGGCGACTGGGCGAAGCGCACCGCCTCCGGGTGGCGGCCGTCTTTGTAGCCGTGGTCGGAGCGAAAGGTAGCGACTTCGACCTGCTGGCCCTCGACCAGCACCAGTACGACGCCAAAGCGGGCGCCGACGGTCAGCGTCCGGGGGAAGAGTCGGGTAACGGCCTCCGGGGTGGCGTTGGTGGCAACGTCGTAGTCAGCGGGCTCGCGGCCCAGCAGCAGGTCGCGCACACACCCGCCCACCAAGTAGGCCTCGTAGCCAGCCGCGCCCAGCCGCCGCACCACCTCCGTGGCTGTCTCCTGCAGTGTGCCCATGCCACCGATTATAACCGCTGAACAGCCGGAACACTGCCCTCGCTGTCATTCTGACCCCGCCCATTCGGCAGCATGGGCGGGGGAAGAATCTGGTTGTCACGGCTTGGAGAGACACTGCGCTTCGCTCAGGGTGACAAAAATGGCGTGTAGCCAGCGAATCAATCGGCTTTACGCCCCCCCTGTAACGAGGTAGCGGTTTGCACGGCGTCGAAGCCGAAGCGGTCACGGAGGCGGTCGGCGGCCCGGGCGAGCTTTTCCAGGCGCGCGCGCTCGTCAGCGTCGAGCAAGGAGAGCTGCTCGGCTCCGGGGGTAAGGTTGCTCAACGCAATCCCGAGCAGACGCACCGGCCGCTCGGTTTTCCAATGGCGGAGAAACAGGCCGCGTGCTGTCTCGTAGATGGCGCGGTCGAGCTCGGTGGGCTCCTCGAGGGTCAGGGCGCGGCTCAAGGTCTTGAAGTCAGCGTAGCGCAGCTTGAGGGTGATAGTGCGGGCATAGAGCCCGGCGTCACGCAGACGCTTGCCGACGAGTTGAGCAAGATAGGAGAGCGTCGCTTCAAGTTCGTTCGTCTCGGCGGTGTCGCGCGCGAAGGTGCGTTCGTGCGAGATGGATTTCTGCTCCTCCTCCACAAACCACAGCTCGGCATCCTCCCCGCGGGCCTTGCGGTAGAGCGCCTCGCCCCAGCGGCCGAACACTTCTACCAGTCGATCCCGCTTGAGGCGGGACAGCTCCCCCACCGTGGTCACGTCCAGCGCCGCCAGCGCCTTCTCGGTGACCTTACCGATACCCGGAATCCGGTGGACGGGCAGCGGTGCCAGGAAGGCGGCTTCGGCCCCCGGCGGCACCCAGAGCAGGCCGCGGGGCTTGGCGAGGTCGCTCGCCACCTTGGCGACGATGTAACTCTGGGCGACGCCAATCGAACACGGCAGGCCAGCCCCGCCACCGGCGGGGCGGGTTTCTTCCCAGATGGTGCGCTGAATCTTGGCTGCGGTGGCCCAGGCGGAGCCGTGCAGGCGCTCGGTGCCGGTGAGGTCGAGGTAGGCTTCGTCAATCGAAACCATTTGCACCACCGGCGTGTAGCGCTCGAGCAACGCGCGAATTTTCTCTGACCACTCCTCGTAGCGGTCGAAGTTACCCGGCAGGAAGATGGCGTGAGGACAGAGGCGCTTGGCGGTGCGCAGCGGCATGGCCGAGTGGACGCCGAACTTGCGCGCCTCGTAGTTGGCGGCGGCCACCACGCCGCGCTCATCCCCACTCGCCCCGCCGACCACGACGGCTTTGCCCTTCAGGCTCGGCTCGTAGAGCTCCTCCACCGAGACAAAAAACGCGTCCATGTCCACATGCGCAATCTGCTTCATCTTCGTCGGCAGGCTATCGGCCGGTGCTCTCCTATTCGACCGCTGATTATTCAGTCCTGTGGCCTGGCACGGAAGAGATGTCCGATTTCACATCCTTGCCGGGAGAATATCTCAGGAAGTTCTTATACGGTTCCTTACGGTCGCGCCACAAATGCACAGAATACGCAGCCAGCAAAACCGCTACAAGCCACGGCAGGAACGCCTCCATACTCAGTGCGTTCTGCGCAATACCGGGGGCGACGGAACTGAAAAGGTGATATACGAAAAAGATCGAGAGGATAGACAGCACCAGAACAAATTGTATAAAGAGGTGTTTGATCATCCTCGGTGCTCTGTGCTTAGCAAAATAAAATTGAATTTCTTTGATGTCATCCGTGCCAAGAAACTGACGTTCTATGTTTGCAATTATGACTAGATTACGGTTGTACCAATATGCTGAATCAATGATGGTGTTGATGCTCCAGAAACACACCGCGACTATGAAGGCAACAGCGTAGTCCACAGGCAAGAGTTTCTTCTCGGCCAGAGCAAGCAAAGCAATCGCGCCGCCTATTACTCCGATCGATTGCCACACCACCATAATGTGGCGATTGATGTCGGCAAACATCTGATTGTACATTTCCAGGAGAAAAGTCTTTCTATCATCCATCGTGGTCTTCTCCAAGAAGCTCCCAGCATCTTCTTATGTTGCGGATCGAATCGGTTATGCAGCGTATATAGCCGCCCTTCGGGTGAGGTCTGAAAATTTCCCCGTCGAAATAGTCTCCAAAAGAAGCATCAAGAGTAAATCGGTTTATGTCTACGCTAAACACTTTCAGTTCTTTGGCGAGCTGCAACTGAACGTCGGGGCGTCCCCCCAGGAGGTGTACGGGCCGACCCTTGAAGCTATCGAGGGGTAAACAAGTACCACCATATCTCGTTGGGACGCTGTAACCCAAGAGAAACCGCCTCGGTATTCTCTCATCCAACTCCTCGGCCAAACGAGCATCTTTTGGAACTATGATGATATATTGAGCGAACTGTGAAAGTTCATTAGCGTGATCCAAGACGCAAGGGAGCTCGGCGGCCTTTTGGATATCTTTTGCCACTGTCAGTAGCGGGCGCGTGAGCTTGACGGCGGCGAGGTGCCTAGCGAAGTCATAATCCTTCCAAGCTATGTCGATAAGTCCAATTCTACCGAAACCTCGGATATCCCGGAGATTCGTATAGCGTGCACCTGGTAGCCACCCAAAGCGCTGAGCCAAGCGGGAAACAAATCGACCGTGGCATGTTATTAGGTGAGGCCGATACGTCCTTAGAGGGAAACCGTTATTTGTCTTGGAAACAATCCGGACTCTTCTCAATCTCGGAACCTCGGTGCCTTCTTTTGAGCCGCCAGGACGCGGGGGATGCCGCGCAGGTCGTCGGTGATCTCGATGTTCGTCCAGGCCGCGCCCAGCAGTGCCTGGACGCGCCCGGCCATTTTGTAGCCCAGCTCTAAGACAAGCCACCCTCCTTCGCCCTGCGGGCTTCGGAGGGCAGGGCCCTCCTGCGTCCCGCTCTGCGGGACTCCGGGGGGCGGGCCCGTGGCTCGTGACTCGTGCCCAGCGACCAGCGACCCGCGCCCGCCAACCAGCAACTTCTCAGCCTGCTCGACCAGGCGGCGGGTGATGGCAAGGCCCTCATCGAGGGAATAGAGTGCGGTGGGCGGCTCATGCTCGCGCACCTCACGGGGCAACGCGTCGGCTTCGGCCGCGCTGACGTAGGGCGGGTTAGAAACAATCAAATCGAAACGTGGCCCCTCGGCTGCGCTCAGGGCAAGCCTGTGCTCCTTTGCTTCCTCTGCCTCCAAGAAGATTGCCAGCAAATCACTCTGCAGGAAGCGGACGCGGTGGGCGAGCTTGAGCTGGGCGGCGTTCTCGCAAGCCACGGCGAGCGCCTGGGGGTCAATTTCAACGCCGATAATTTCGGCCTCGGGAAGCTCACTCGCCAGCGCCAGCGCAATGCAGCCGGTGCCGGTGCCGACATCCACGATGCGCGCCCGCGCCTGCCCGAGGCGCTCGCGCACCAGCGCCAGCGCAACCTCGACCACATGCTCGGTTTCGGGGCGGGGAATGAACACTCCGGGCGCCACCCGAAAGCTCAGCCCCCAGAACTCTTGCTCGCGGGTGAGGTATTGCGTGGGCTTGCCTGTGGCGCGCTCGCCGACCAGATGGCGGTAGGCGCGCTGCTGCTCGAGGGTGAGTTCGACCTCGGGGTGGGCATAGAGGAAGGCGCGGTCGCGGCCAAGCACGTGCAGCAGGAGGACTTCGGCGGTGGTGGTGGCCGAAGGCACCTGGGCCGCCGTCAGCCGCTCGATTGCCTGGCGCAAAGCTGCGCGCGTGTTCATCACCGTACTGGCCCCGAAGGTTCGGGGCCGCCTCGCACTAGCGCGCCGCGGGCGCAAGCTTGCGGGCACGCCGCACGAGCTTCTCAAAGTAGTGCCAGTAGTCAGGCGCGCGCGTCTGGCGGTAGTGCTGGATGAGCGGTTCGGCGCGCTCCCAGCTCTGAACAAGGGCGAAGCGCCAGTTGCGCGCCACCCAGTTGGCCGGCACCACGTCTTCGGCGGCGAGCAGGCCGACGACTTCAAAGCTGGAGCAGACCAGTTCCGTATCCCACTTGGCTTCATCGGGCCAGTGGGCGGCGCCTTCTGGGGTGGCGTCGTCGGGCAGGTTGTAGACGGTGCGGCGGGCGCGCCGCACGTCGCCGCGTTGCAAGCGCTCGTTCACCGCTGTCATCGCCTGCAGCCGCCGCGCCTTGCGCCATTCCAGCAATTGCCACAGCCCCACCAGGCCGGCCAGTGACAGGATCACATCTCGCCAGAAAGCTACCCAGTTCTGCGCGACCAATAGTTGCCAGTCCATCGTTGCCTCCTCCCCTAGATTTGTGCGCCAGAGTTGGTGTGTCGAGTGTAGCGCGTCGGCACGGTTTGCGGAAGCAGACGCGGAAAAAGGACCCGTTAGACCTGGACGAGTTCCTGCTTGAGCCGCTCGGCCTGAAAGTGGGTGACGAGCGCATCCACCAGCCCCCCCAGCTTGCCGTCCATCACCTCGCGGAGCTGGTGCAGGGTCAGGCCGAGGCGGTGGTCGGTGACGCGGTTCTGGGGGAAGTTGTAGGTGCGGATCTTTTCGCTGCGGTCGCCTGACTTGACCATGCCGCGGCGCTCGGCAGTGCGCTGGGCTTGCTGCTTTTCCCGCTCCCGCTCGTAGATGCGGGCGCGCAGCACGCGCAGGGCGCGGGCTTTGTTCTTGATCTGCGACTTTTCGTCCTGGCAGGAGACCACCAGGCCGGTGGGCAGGTGGGTGATGCGCACGGCCGAGTAGGTGGTATTGACCGACTGGCCGCCCGGGCCCGAGGAGCAGAAAGTATCCACGCGCAGCTCTTTCGGGTCGATCTGGATGTCAATCTCGTCGGCCTCCGGCAGGACGGCGACCGTGGCAGCGGAGGTGTGGATGCGGCCCTGCTGCTCGGTCTGGGGCACGCGCTGCACCCGGTGCACGCCCGCTTCGTACTTGAGCTGGCTGTAGACCCGGTTGCC
Organism: Terriglobia bacterium; assembly: GCA_046758465.1. Taxonomy (GTDB): domain Bacteria; phylum Acidobacteriota; class Terriglobia; order Acidiferrales; family 2-02-FULL-67-57; genus JBHIAG01. The sequence continues at coordinate 11,831 of JBHIAG010000044.1, forward strand.
CTGGATCGAAGCGATGACTTCCTTCAGGCCGCCGATGCTGCTCGGGCTCGAGTTCAACACCTCGACCTTCCAGCGCCGCGACTCGGCGTACTTCGAATACATCCGGAAGAGCTGCTGGGCGAAGAGTGTGGCTTCGTCGCCACCCGTGCCGGCGCGGATTTCCAAGATGACGTTTTTTTCGTCGTTCGGATCCTTCGGGAGCAGGAGCAGCTTCAGCTCCTGCTCGAGCACTTGCCGCTGCTGCTCGAGCTGGGTGACCTCCTCATGGGCCAGTTGCTTCATCTCAGCATCGCCGGTCGATTCCGCCAGCAGATCTTTGGCCACCTGCAGGTCGGTGTCGGTTTTTCGATACTCGCGGTACTTCTCGACCACCGCCCCCAGCTCGGCGTGGGTTTTGGCGAGCTTCGAGTAGCGGGTGCTGTTGGCCAACACTTCAGGTGTCGCGAGCTCGCGGGTCAGCTCCGCGTAGCGCGCCTCCACTTGGTCGAGTTTGTCAAACAGGTTCATGGTCGTGCCTCAATTTCTTTCCGAGCCATTGGCTTCACCGGCGGCTCCTGGACGGGATGCGGGAAAACAGAGGGGTAGGGCGGCCGCGGGGGCCTAAAGGAAGGACGAGTCCGCGCTGACGTTCGTCATCATTGCTAGCTTAGCCTGTGCGCGCCGCAAAGTCAACTGGAAGCGGGTGCCCGCGCTGGCTGCTGGTCAACGAGTTGTTCCCCTTCCGTACGCGCGATGAAGGCGGCCGCGGTCAGGTCGCCCATCACGTTGACGGCCGTACGGCACATATCCAGAATGCGATCCACACCGAGGATGAGGGCGATGCCTTCGATGGGGATGCCGACAGACTGGAGCACAAGAATCAGGGTGATGATGCCCGCGCCGGGAACACCGGCGGCGCCCACGGCCGCCAAGGTCGCGGTGAGCACGATCTCTAGCTGCTCGAAGAGCGTCAGTTCCATCCCGTAGACTTCGGCGATGAAGGCTGCGGCCACACCCTGATAGAGGGCGGTACCGTTCATATTCATGGTGGCGCCGAGGGGCAGGACGAAGCTTGTAATCTCGGGCGAGATTCCGTGGCGCTCGGTGGAGCAGCGCATGGTGACCGGCAGGGTGGCGGAGCTGGAGCTGGTGGCGAAGGCCATGCTGGCCACCTCCACGGAACGCTTGAGGAACCGCCAAGGGTTGACGCGGGCGAACAGTGCCAAGGCGATCCCCAGAATCCCGAGCAGGTGCACCACCAGGCCGCCCACGACCACGAGCACATAAAGCAAAAGCGACCGGAGCACACCCGTCCCGAAGCGCGCCACGACCACCGCAATCAAAGCAAAAACCGCATAGGGGGCAAGCTTCATCACCCAGTTCACGATCACAATCATGGCCCCGTTGAGCCCGTCGAGAAATCCGAGCAGGCTGCGCGTGCGGTCACGCTCGAGCGCTGAGAGCGCCAAGCCAAACAGCAGGGCGAAGACGATGACCGGGAGCATGTCGCCCTGAGCCGCAGCGGCGAGGGGGTTGCGCGGCACCATCTCGACGATCATGTCTTTGATCGGCTTGCGCTCGGGCAATTTGCCTTCGCTCGGCTGGTACTCCTGGAGCAATTCTTGCTGGACGGACTCGTCCAAGCGGGAGCCCGGGCGCACGGCATTAGCGAAAACAAGGCCAATGGTGACCGCCAAAGCGGTGGTGACGATGTAGTAGCCCAAGGTCTTGCCGCCGATGCGGGCCAGGCGGGTAACATCGCCGATGCTGGCAATTCCCAGCACCAGCGAGGCAAACACGAGTGGGATCACCACCATGGTGATGAGTCGGATAAAGAGCGTGCCGACGGGCTCAATGATGCCGGGCACGCGGGCCAGCAGCGGCAGGAAGGGAGCCAGCTCGCGCACACCCGCGCCGAATACAGCGCCCAGGACCAACCCCAAGAGGATTTGGTTATGGAGTTTGAGCTTCATCGGTGCGAAAGCCGCCCATCATACCACGGTCGCAGGTCAGATATTTCTGCTGGTAGCGTCTGGGAGCTAAGGAGCAGCGCGGGCGAGGTCACAGGTGGCGCGGACGAGCTTCGTTAACCACTAATGACTTCACAACGGGAGTGAGCACTACATTGCCAGTAATTCGCGCGGCAACAGGCGTCGGCCTTCTGGGTCGACAGCAAAACCCAGGCTTTCTAACGCCGTGGCTCCGAGGAGCTGCGCGTCGCCGGGCTGGGCCGCGACGAGCGTGATACTGACCTCCACGCCGTTGCGTGTTACCACGGCTGCCGCGGTCGCGCGCTCCCCTCGGCGGCCATCGGCAAGCAAGCAGGAGCGGCGGGGCAAGGGTGGCGCACCGATTTTTTCGAGAAGCTCGGCAGAAACCCAGGTCGAGGTGGCGCCAGTGTCGACCAACAACTCCACCTCAGCCTGACGGGCAGGATCAGCCGGGTTGGCCACCCTGACTCGAACCGTGAATTGGCTCACGTTTGCACCTCGGCCTGCATTCTACCGCGACCTAGCCGACACGCCTAGCCGCATTGCTCGATGGAGAAAAGGTCCGTCAGGGGCTAAAGCCCCCTATTTTCTCGCGCTTTGATGTCACGGCTGAAGCCGTGACCCACAAGGCTAAAGACGCGATCCATTTCGCGTTACTTGTTCTTAACAAACACGGGTTGGGTCCAGGCGAGGGCGCCGGTAGAGGCCTCGATGCGGGCACGGACGTAGAGTTCATCGCCCTGGAACTGGTAGGAGGGGTGCAGCGACACGTCCCGCTTGAGCACCATACCGTCCTTGCCGATGAAGTAGGTGCGGTAGCGCGGGGCGTTGCGGCCGGTCTCTTCGGACAACTCGATGCGGATGCCGCGCTCGTCTGCCTGGTAGTTCTTCAGTGCGACGCCGGTGGTCGCGTAGAAATCGCCGCGGTCGAGGGCGGCCACAATGGCGTCGGCAGTCAGCTCCGCCGCCTGCACCACGATCCACGCCCGCCCCGGATTCGCGCGCGCCGCGCTGAATTCGCCGTAGAAATAGATGGCGTTGTCGGTGGCGACACCATAGAGCAGGCGACCCGTGGAAAGCACCTGGTCCCAGAGTTCTTCGGTCGAGGGCGACCCGCCGCCGCGGTTGTGCGCATCGGGATGGGCGTTCCAGAGCTCGAAGTGGCGGATCTCGGTGGCCGCGGCGATGTCGTCGGCGGTGAGCGCCCAGCGGTAGTTGGGGTGGTCGACGTGGGGCAGGCCGCCGGCGGCGCGGATGGCGCGGGCGTCGCGGTTGAGGATGTCGGCCACGCTGGCGCCGCCCTGCGGCAGGACCGCCTGGCGCACGCCGATGCCATTCAGGTGCACGGGTGTGCGTTCCAGGCTGTCGCTGACTTCGACGCCGGCCAGGACGAGGAATTTCCCGGGCGCGGCGAAAACGGCATTCAGACCCTCCACGGGCGTGAGGGAGTCATGGTCGGTGAGGACGACAAAGTGGTAGCCATGCTCTTTGTACCAGCGCACGACAACATCGGGCGATGCCTCCCCACTGGTGTTGATCGTGTGGGTATGGGTGTTGCCCCGGTACCAGTTCGTCTGCGCTACAACCACATCGGCAGACAGAAGAACTACCAACAGCGCCAGGGCGATTTGTCGCTTCATGTTCGTAGCCTCTTTTCGCGGAGCCCGATTATGCCACCGGCGGGACGCCGGTGCCACTGAGAGCGTAGCAAATTAGAGGGGGCGGGCGATGTTGGGGAAGTCGAGCCAGACTTTGATGCCGCAGAAGTGGGAGCCTTCGGTGCAGATGGGGGAGGCGATGCCGGCGCGGACGTAGCAGGGCGGGCCGAGGTAGCGGGCCAGGTGGGGATGGACGCGGCGGACTTCTTCAATCTCCTCCATGGAGGCCTGGTAAATCTCCTCCTGGGCGTTGAAGCAGGTACGCATCGTCCACTTATGAAGCAGGTGGATGAGGGAGCCGGACTCGAGGAAGCGCAGGGCGGTGGCATTGGGCAGGAGGTAGAGGGCGAACTCGCGCGGCACGCCCAGCGCCAGCAGGCGGTTCTTCGCTGCCCAGGCGTCGGCCATCGCACAGTCAAAGAGTTCGCGCGCCTGGGGATTGCGCTGGATGAGCATCGGGGTGACGGTGTCGGGCGCAGGCGAGTCGGTGAGCAGCATCAGGGGGCGCGAGGCGGGGACCATGCGGTGGCGCTGGTCCTGGCTGTCGGCGGTGTGGGAGATGCGCTTGGCGAAAGTGTAGTTGGCGTGGTGGAGGGCGCGCATCATGGGAGAGTGCACGGCGACGTTCAGAGTTTCGAGGCGATAGCGGTTCTGGGCGGGATTGAGCAGGGCGTCAAGGGCGGCGGCGTCGCTCATTTCGGCTTCGCTGACGCCGAGGGTAGCGCGGAGGGCATCGGCGACGATGTGCTCGGCATTGCGGGAGTAGTCCACCAGGATGGAGGTGCGGCCGTTGAGGCGTGCATCAAACGGGCGCGCTGAGTCGTTGTTCGCGGGGCGCGCCAGGAAGTTCCACTCCGGGAGCTGCTGGTCGCTGAGCGGCTCGACGCCGATGCGCTCGAAAAACTGCGGGTCAGCCTCGCGAACGCGCGCGACCATCTGCTGGACGACCAGGGAGGCTTCGTAGGGGGTGTCGCCCGCGCGCTGCATGCGCCAGAGGCGATGCAGGGTGATGCCGCTGAGGGTGTGAATCATGGTGGTGAAGGCGGCAACGGGCAGGACGTAGCGGGCAATCTCGATGGCTTTCTTTTCCGCCTGGCGGGCGACTTTTTTGCGGCGGCGCTCGCCCGCCTCGGCGGGCAGGTGGGACATCTCCGAGAGGTGCCAGACATTGGCGAGGATGGCGTGGGTGTCGGCGCGGAGCAGTTCGCTCAAGCGGCGGTAGGCGTCCCAGGCGCGCTCGACGGCGCTTTCGTAGACCTGGCGGGCTTCACCAGCGAGCGGGGGGATGAAGGCCTGGACGCGGTCGAGCCGCACGTAGCGCTGCGACTGCTGCTCAGAGTTGTAGAAGGGGTGGCTGTGGAGGAAGCTCCAGACGAACTGCCGGCTGACATTCTCCAGGCCGAACTCGAAGTGGGCGTGCTGGTAGACGGTGTGGTGGCCGCCAAAGAAGGTGGCGGCGCCGATGGTGGTGCGCTGCTTGTCGGTGATCTGGTCGGGGGTGATGATGGCAGGCGAGTAACAGGTGCGGGCGGCGGCGATGGCTGAATCGTAGGGTTGAGGGAAATAGTTGCGCAGGGTTACGCGCGGGGGCGCGGTCTCAACCATGAGAGGGGAGCTCGCAGGCGAGTGTACTCAACTCTGCTTGTGCCCGCAAGTCCCCTTCGTGACTCGTGGTCCGTGGCCCGCGGCCCGTGAAAAGACAAAAGCG
>JBHIAG010000045.1:0-16887 GCA_046758465.1 Terriglobia bacterium
GAGTCAATGGCCTCGGCGGCACAGGTGGCGGCCTCGGGCGGTGAGTCCGCGCGGCCGGCGGCCACCAGCGCCAGCGCGGCATTGAGTGACACAACGTCGCGTGCCGGGCCTTTTTCCCCTTGGAGAACGCGGCGGATGATGCCGGCGTTGGCCGCGGCATCGCCGCCACGGACCGCATCCAGGGAAGCCCGCCGGAGGCCGAAATCTTCCGGGCGAATTTCGTAGCACGACACCTCCCCCTGGTTGAGCTCGGCCACCCGGGTTTCACCGGCCAGGGAAGCCTCATCCAGCCCATCGCGGCTGTGGACGACAAAAGCCCTGTGGGTGCCTAACCCGGCCAGTGCTTGCGCCACCGGCTCGAGCCAGCGCGCGTCGAAGACGCCCAGCACCTGCGCATTGACGCCGGCCGGGTTAGTGAGCGGGCCGAGTAGATTGAAGACGCTGCGGAAGCGGAGGTCGCGCCGGGCCTTCTGCGCGTGTTGCATGGCGGTGTGGACGAGCGGGGCGAAGACGAAGCCGATGCCCAGCGCGCGAATGCAGTCACCGATGCGGGTGGGGGCGAGGTGAATGTTGACGCCGAGGGCTTCCATCACGTCGGCGCTGCCGCACTGACTTGAGATGGAGCGGTTGCCGTGCTTGGCCACGCGTACGCCGGCAGCGGCGGCCACCAGCGCCGCCGCAGTCGAGACGTTGAAGGTGCCGGCGGCGTCACCGCCGGTGCCGCAGGTGTCGAGCAGGGGCTCCTCGGGCGGCAAGGGTTGATCGGCAAAGATGGGTTGGGCGGAGGCGCGCATGGCCTCGGCAAAGCCAACCAACTCGTCCACCGTCTCGCCTTTCAGGCGCAGGGCAGCGAGCAAGGCGCCGAGTTGGGCTTCAGTGGCGCGGCCGCCAAGAATTTTTTCCATCAGCGCGCGGGCTTCGGCGCGCTCGAGACTGGTGCCGGCGACCAGCTTGTGCAACGCTTCTACAACCAATGAGCCCGCTCCTTGATTCACCTGGAACCGTTCACTATACTGCGCGTTCTGCCTGCGGCCCGCCTGCGCCCGTACGGGCAGGGACGGGCAGGCAGGCCTGCGACGAATTCCGCTTAGCAGGAGCCGATTTTAGCACAGCCTTTCCCAAAGTTTCGGGCCGCAGCCCTGCGATGAAGATTCACGAGTATCAGGCCAAGCAAATCTTGGCGCGCTACCAGGTGCCGGTGCCGCGCGGCGCTGTGGCAGCGAGCCCCGAGGAAGCTGAACGCGTGGCATGCGCGCTGGGCGGCGAGGTTGTGGTCAAGGCGCAAATTCATGCCGGCGGGCGGGGGAAGGCCGGCGGCATCCGGCGGGCGCGGACACCGGAGGAGGCTCGCCAGCACGCGGCGGCGTTGCTGGGCCAGCCATTGGTGACGGCGCAGACGGGGCCTGCGGGGCGCATTGTGCGGTGCGTGCTGGTCGAAGAGACGCTGCCGATTGCGCGGGAACTCTACCTGGGGATGGTGATTGACCGGACGCTGGCGCGGCCGGTGCTGATGGCCTCGGCGGCGGGCGGGGTCGAGATTGAAGAAGTCGCGCGGACGCAGCCCGAGGCCATCCTGAAGGAAGCCATCGAACCGGGCAGCGGCCTGCAGGCTTTTCAGGTGCGCAAGCTGGCCTACGGGTTGGAGCTGGCAGAGGTGGAGCGGGCGGCCGGGGAGTTGCTGGGGGCGCTCGTAGGGGTGTTGGTCGCGACCGACGCCTCGTTGGTGGAAATCAACCCGTGTGTGGTGACCGCCGACGGGCGGTTGGTCGCGCTCGACGCCAAGATTAACCTCGACGACAACGCGCTCTATCGCCACGAAGACCTGCGGGCGCTGCGCGACCTCGACGAAGAAGAGCCGCTGGAAATCGAGGCTTCGAAGCAGCAGTTGAACTACATCAAGCTCGACGGCACCGTGGGCTGCATGGTGAACGGCGCCGGGCTGGCGATGTCCACGATGGACATTGTTCAGTTGGCGGGCGGGCAGCCGGCGAACTTCCTCGACGTGGGCGGCGGCGCCAGCGCCGAGCAGATTCGGGAGGCGTTCAAGATTCTGGTAGCGGATCAGAACGTGCGCGCGGTGCTGATCAATATTTTTGGCGGCATCCTGCGCTGCGACCGCCTGGCCACGGGGGTGGTGGAGGCGGCGCGCGAACTGCATCTGGAAGTTCCCGTTGTCATCCGCATGGAAGGCACCAACGTCGAGGCAGGGCGAAAGATTTTGCGGCAGTCAGGGTTGAACTTCACGGTGGCAGAAAACATGAAAGACGCCGCTCAGAAAGTTGTACAGCTAGCAAAAAAGATGTGAAGGGGAGGAGGCAAAGGAGGCACAAAAAGCTAGGGTAGGGCAGGGGCTTGTCCCCTGCCGCTCGGACACCGGCGAGACGCCGGTGCCACCCAGAAGAAAGCGACAAGGCCCAAGGCCTTGCCCTACCCAAACGGAAGAGCCCTGGAGGCGTTGAATTCCGAATACGCCAAGATTGGAGCCTTGTTGCAGAGACTTTGGAGAGGATGGCGGAAACTATGAGCGAGGTTCCTTTGCATCCTTTGCTTCGTTTGTCTCGTTTGCTTCGATGAGTATTTTGGTTGATAAAGCGACGCGGGTGGTAGTGCAGGGGCTGACGGGGCGCGAGGGCAGCTTCCACACCGGTCAGATGTTGGAGTATGGCACCCGGGTGGTCGCCGGCGTCACGCCGGGCAAGGGCGGGACGAAGCGTCTGGGCGTGCCGGTGTTCCACACTGTGGCGGAAGCGGTGCGGGCGACGCGCGCGAACGCTTCGGCGATTTTCGTGCCGCCGGCCTTTGCCGCTGACGCCATCCTGGAAGCTGCCGATGCCGGCCTGCCGCTGGTGGTCTGCATCACCGAGGGCATTCCGACGCTGGACATGGTGCGCATGGCGGCCTGGCTGCGCCTGCCTGCGGCAGGCAGGCGGCCCGCGACGCGGCTCATCGGGCCGAACTGCCCCGGTGTGATCTCGCCGGGGAAGTGCAAAATCGGGATCATGCCGGGCTTCATCCACCAGCCGGGACGCGTGGGCGTGGTGTCGCGCTCGGGGACGCTGACCTACGAAGCGGTGGCGCAACTGACGGCGCACGGCCTGGGGCAGTCAACCTGTATCGGGATTGGCGGCGACCCGATCATCGGGACTGATTTTGTCGCTGCGCTGCGGTTGTTCAACGACGACCCGGGGACGCAGGCCATTGTGCTCATCGGTGAGATTGGCGGCACCGCGGAAGAAGAGGCCGCCGCCTACGTGAAGAAAAATGTGCGCAAGCCGGTTTTCGGCTTCGTTGCGGGGCGGACGGCGCCGCCGGGGCGGCGGATGGGCCATGCGGGGGCCATCATTGCGGGCGGTCGCGGAACGGCAAAGGAGAAAATCGAAGCCCTGCGAGCGGCGGGTATTACGGTGATTGACAGCCCGGCGGAAATTGGGGCGACGGTGGCGCAGGTGCTAAAGAAGCAAAGGAAGCAAACGAGGCCGAGGAAGCAGAGAGGCAACGAGGCAAAGAGGCAGGGAGGCCGGGAGGCAAGGTAGGTCAGTGGCAGTCCGCACGTACCGTGATTTGGAAGGCTATCGAGAGTCGTATTCTACGGCACTTGCTGTCTCTCGGCTCACGAAGAGCTTCCCGCGGCTCGAACAGGTCGAACTGGCGAGGCAGTTGCGCAAGGCGGCGCGGTCGGTGCCCGCCAATATTGTTGAAGGCTGGGCTAAGCGCGCTTCCACAGCAGAGTTCAAACGGTATTTGCAGGTTGCCATCGGTTCCTGCGACGAAGCGCGAATGTGGTTGGAGTTGAGCAAGGACGAGGGGTACATTTCGGAGCAGGAGTGCACTGAGCTAAAGGGGCGGTTCAATCGCATCGGCGCCATGCTGCAAGGTCTCTGGAAGCAGTGGCGCAGCGCGGCTCGCTAGCACTTCCTGCCTCCTTACCTCCCTGCTTCCTTGCCTCCCGGAGGTTCTCATGGCGCTAGAGCGGACGCTGGCGATTGTGAAGCCGGACGCGATGGGGCGGGGCTTGACTGAGCAGATTCTCGCGCGCATCCGGCGGGAGGGGTTCACGGTGGTGGCGCAGAAGACGCTGGCGTTGACGCGGGCGCAGGCGGAAGGCCTCTACGCGGTGCACCGCGGCAAGCCCTTCTTCGCGCCGCTGAGCGCGTTCATGAGTTCGGGAAAAGTTTTGGTGCTGGTGCTGGAAGGCGAGAACGCCATTGCGCGCTGGCGCGAGGTGATGGGCGCGACCGACCCCGCGAAAGCTGCGCCGGGGACGCTTCGCCAGCAATTCGGCACCGACATCCAGCACAACATCGTGCACGGCGCGGACGGTCCCGAGACCGCTGCCTTCGAGGTCAGCTACTTCTTCGCCGGCTACGAGCTGGTCTAACTCTCAGAGTTTTTCCCATGTCCTGGAACGAGCGCTTCTTCCGCACCTTCTGGCCGCGCGTCGGGCCAGCGGTTACCGCGCACCTTTCTGAGACGGACGCAAATGAAGACGTCCGTTCTTTGCTGCGGCTGCTACGGCTGCGCCGGGGGGCGCGCGTTCTGAATAGACAACTCGGTTGCGAAGCCCGGAAAGCCCACCTAGACTATTTGCGATGGGGTTCGAGCCGGTGCGGGAGTTGGGGAAGCTGCTGCTGGTGTTTGGCGTAGTGTTGGTGGTGGTGGGCGGGCTGCTGACGCTGGGGCCATCCCGAAGCATCGGGATGCCCGGGTGGTTGGGGCGGCTGCCGGGCGACATTATTATTCGCCGGGAAAATTTTACGTTCTATTTTCCATTAGTAACCTGTCTGCTGCTGAGTGTTATTCTGTCGCTGCTGTTGTGGCTGTGTGGGCGGGTGCGCCACTAGGCAGGCTGACAGCAATAGGGCTAGAAGTCTGTGCCCAGCTTTCCCCCCGGCAGGTGGGTGGGGGCTCGGTGCAAAATAGGGCCGTTGTCCCAGCGGCGGGGGCCGCTGGGTTGGACTGGTAAAAGAAAATGAGTCAAGGGACGCTGGGGCTAACCCCGGAGCGAAAAATCTATACGGTCAGCGAGCTGACCGGCCAGGTGAAGGACATCCTGGAGCGGACGTTTCGGGATGTGTGGGTGCAGGGCGAGGTGTCGAACTTCCGCGTCTCGCCCTACGGGCACTACTACTTCACGCTGAAGGACGAGGCGGCGCAGATGCGCTGCTTCTGCCACAAGAAAGAGATGAAGTTTTACAAGTTCCGCCCCGAGGACGGCTTACAGATCACGGCGCGCGGGCTGCTTTCGGTCTATGAGCCGCGCGGCGACTACCAGCTCGTGGTGAGCTACCTGGAGCCGGCGGGCTACGGGGCGCTGCAGGTGGCGTTCGAGCAGTTGAAGGAGCGGCTGCGGAAGGAAGGGCTGTTCGAGGCGGCACGCAAGCGCCCGCTGCCGTTGCTGCCGCGGCGGATTGGGCTGGTGACCTCGCCGCGGGGCGCAGCCATCGCCGACATGATTCGCATCCTGCGGCGGCGGTTTGAAGGTTTGCATTTGATTCTCTACCCCGTACGGGTGCAGGGCGAGGGGGCGGCGGAAGAGATTGTCGAGGCGGTTGAATACTTCAGCCGCGTAAGGGTCAAGCCTGAGGTGCTCATTGTGGCCCGCGGGGGCGGCTCGTTCGAAGACCTGTGGGCGTTCAACGAGGAGGTGGTGGCGCGGGCGCTGGCGGCGTCGAAGATTCCCGTGATCTCGGCCGTGGGGCACGAGACCGATTTCACCATCGCTGACTTCGTGGCCGACGTGCGGGCGGCGACGCCATCGGCGGCGGCCGAGCTGGTGGTGGCACGCAAGGAAGACTTCACCGCCAGCATCGCGGCGCTGGAGGACAAGCTGCGGCGCGACATCCAGTATCAAATCCTGCACGCCCGGCAGCGGCTGACGGCGCTGCTGGCGCATCGGGGCTTCCAGCGGTTGCAGGCGTTCCTGCAGGAGCAGGCGCAGTGGGCCAACGAGTTGCACACGCGGCTGCTGGCGGCGGTGCGGGACGCGGTGGGGGAAGCGCGGGGCGTGCTGGCGGTTCAGGTCTCGCGCCTGGGGGCGTTCGATTTGCGCGGGCGGCTGCGGGAGCGGGGATTGCGGCTGGTGGAGCAGCAGCGGCGGCTGGTGGAGCGCACGCGCACGCAGTTGGGGGCGGCCGCGCATCGGCTGGAAGTGCTGGCGGGGCAGTTGGGGCAGTTGAGTCCGCTGGCGATACTGGAGCGGGGCTACGCGATTGTCTTCGACGCTGCGGGCAAGATTGTGAAGCGTGCCGCGGCGGTCCGAGTTGGGGAGGCGATTGATGTGCAACTGCACCGCGGGCGCCTGCGCGCGCGGGTGCAGAAGAAAGACACCGGCGGTCAGTGACCAGTGACCAGTGGGGATGCGTTGACTTGGCTGCGGGCGCGCCCTAAGATAGCCCTACCGAGCGGGGTTCCTTCCCCATGATCGGCTGAATTTTCCCCAGGCACCCCTCGACTGCGCTCGGGGTAAAGGAGCCTGGGGCCTCGGTGGGTGTGGGTCTATGATTGGCCAGACGGTTTCACACTACCGCATTCTGGAAAAGCTGGGTGGGGGCGGCATGGGCGTGGTGTACCGGGCCGAAGACACGCGCCTGGGTCGCCCCGTGGCCCTGAAGTTTCTGCCGGAAGAGTTTTCTCGCGACCGGCAGGCGGTGGAGCGCTTCCTGCGGGAAGCGCGTGCGGCCTCGGCCTTGAACCATCCACACATCTGCACGATCTACGACATTGGTGAGCATGCGGGGCAGCCCTTCATCGTGATGGAGTTGCTGGAGGGGCAGACGCTCAAGCACCACATTGTCGGCAAGCCGCTGGCGACCGAGCAGGTGCTGGAGCTGGGGATTCAGATTGCCGATGCGCTGGAGGCGGCGCACGCGAAAGGGATCGTGCATCGGGACATCAAGCCGGCGAACCTCTTCATCACTGAGCGCAGCCAGGCCAAGATACTCGACTTTGGGCTGGCCAAGCTGGCCCGTACGGGGGTGGGAGAGGCGTTCGGTGCCTCGGCGCTGCCGACGGCTGGGATGACGGAGGAGCATCTGACCAGCCCCGGGGTAGCGCTGGGCACGGTGGCCTACATGTCGCCCGAGCAGGCGCTGGGCGAAGAACTGGACGCGCGCAGCGACATCTTCTCGTTCGGCGTGGTGCTCTATGAAATGACCACGGGCCAATTGCCGTTCAAGGGCACCACCTCGGCGGCGCTGTTTGATGCCATTCTGCACAGAGCGCCGATCTCGCCGGTGCGGTTGAATCCGGAGTTGCCGGACGAGTTGGCGCGGATTATCAACAAGGCGCTGGAGAAAGACCGCCGGTTGCGCTACCAGACGGCGTCGGACCTGCGGGCGGACTTGCAGCGGATGAAACGCGACACGGATTCGGCCCGGGTGGCGGCCGTCGGCGGTGTCCCGCCCAGCGAAGCGATACCGGCGGCGCCGAGCCTCCCCGGCCCGACGCCTGCGGCGGATACAAGTCGGATGGTGACACCTGTAGTTGCGAGGAAGCGGTGGAAGGTGTGGGTGCCGGCGGCGGCGGTGGTGGTGCTGGCGGTGGCGGCGGGGGCGTTCTTCTATTTCCGGCCGGCGCAGGCGTTGACGGAAAGCGACACCATTTTGCTGGCCGATTTCGTCAACACCACGGGCGAGTCGGTCTTTGATGGGACGTTGAAGCAGGCGCTGGCGTTGAAACTCGCAGAATCACCGTTCTTGAACATTGTTCCGGAACAACGGGTGCAGGAGACGTTGCGCTTTATGGGCCGCGCGCCCGACGAGCGGGTGACGACAGCCATTGCGCGGGAAATCTGCCAGCGGCAGGGCACAAAGGCGCTGCTGACGGGCGCGATTGCCGGCCTGGGCGGGAACTACGTCATTACCTTGAATGCGATGAACTGCCGCACGGACGAGTTACTGGCGGGGGAACAGGTCGAGGCTGCGGGCAAAGAGGCGGTGCTGGGGGCGCTGGGGAAGGCGGCCTCCCGGCTGCGCGGGAAACTGGGCGAGTCGCTCAGTTCGATTGAAAAATTCGATGCCCCGATTGAACAAGCCACAACGTCGTCGCTCGATGCCCTCAAGGCCTACGGTCTGGGGGTCGAGCAGCGGGCGAAAGGCCGGGAGCCCCAATCCATCCCTTTCTTCAAACGCGCGATTGAGCTCGACCCCAACTTCGCTCTGGCCTATGCGCGGCTAGGGACGGTGTACGGGAATCTGGGCGAGGGCGAACTGGCCACGGAGTACCGCAAGAAAGCCTTTGAGCTGCGAGAGCGGGTCAGCGAGCTGGAAAGGTTCTATATCTCGGCGCACTACTACAACAGCGTCACGGGGGAAATTGAGAAGGCAAGAGAAACCTACGAACTTTGGAAACGGACCTATCCGCGCGACTGGACTCCGCCCAACAACCTGGCCGTCATCTACAACGAGATCGGGCAACACGACAAAGTCGTCGAAGAAGCGCGCGAAGCCCTGCACCTGGAGCCCAACCATCCTCTCCCTTATGTGAACCTCGGGTTTGGCTATCTAGGCCTCAACCGCTTGGAGGAGGCCAAAGCCATCTTTGAGCGGGCGGTGGCGGCGAAGCGTGATGACTTGAGCATTCACCTCGGCCTTTATGTGATTGCCTTGGTGCAGGGTGACACGGCGGCCATGGAGCGTGAGGTTGCCTGGGCGAGCGGCAAGGGACCCGCCGAAGGTCCGATGCTTTTTTTCCAGGGTCAAGCCGCGGCGTTTTCGGGCCAGGTGGAAAAAGCGAGAGAACTTTTTGCGCGGGCAATTGAGATCGCGCAGCGGTACAACTTCAAAGAAATTGTGGCAAACATCACTACATTTGTAGCGATCATGGAGGCGGAATTGGGGAACTTCCAGCGGGCCCGTGAGCGCGCAGCGGCGGCGCTAGACATTTCCCATGGGCCAGGCGTGCAGGGGGTCGCGGCCCAGGTGCTAGCCCTTTCCGGTGATGTCCGGCAGGCGCAAGCGCTGGCCGATGACCTGGGCCAGCGTTTTCCGACCGATACTCTGCTCCACGCCCGCGGGCTGCCTGTGATTCGCGCCAGAATTGAACTCCAGCGGGGCAATCCCGCCAAGGCAATCGAGCTACTGCGGGCAGCCGCGCCGTATGAGCTTGGGGGCGGTCCAGGTCTGACAGCCATCCACGTTCGCGGCCAAGCCTATCTGCAAGCGGGGGCAGGAAAGGAGGCGGCGGGCGAGTTCCAGAAAATCCTCGACCACCGGGGCATCGCTTCGGTTTCGCCGCTGCATGCGCTGGCGCATCTGGGCTTGGCGCGGGCGTGGGCGCTGGCGGGGGAGCCGGCGAAGGCGCGGAAGGCCTATCAGGATTTCTTTGCGCTGTGGAAAGACGCCGACCCCGATATTCCCATCCTGCAGGAAGCCAAGAGAGAGTACGAGAAGCTGAAATAAGACGGGAAACGGGAAGGTAGCGGCGACGAAGGCGCAGCCAGTCGGTAAGCCTTCGTCGTCGGTTTTTTCCATAACGACCGACCCTTCGGGTTCGCTCAGGGCAGGCGAGGAATGCGGGCTACGCCCGGCTCATTCCTCGCCGCTACCCGGCCCCCAGGCAGGTGCCTGGGGGCTCGGCGAGGTTAGGCTTCGATGTGGCCTTGCAGGAGGCGGGACGCCCCACTGAAAAGCGCGGGGCAGGCCGGTGCCCCTCGACTGCGCTCGGGGTAAACCGCCAATTCGAAAAGCGAAAACAGAAAATAGAAAACAGAAAACAGAAAGCGGACTGTAGGAATCTGAGCGAAAGTATTCGGTTGCATGGTGCGGGCTTCGCCGACAGGCGTGCTCTGGGGAAGGTTCACATCTCGTGTGAAAATTATTCCGATGAAGCTGAAATTCTACCTCTGCCGGGCGTGCATGGTTGCGCTGGTTGGCGGCCTGCCCGCCACGCAGGAAGTCAGGGGAGCCGAACTCCAGCCCCAGACCGTGGCGGCGTGGGAAACGTATGTCCGCTTAACAGAACAGCGAATCACAGCAGAACTGGATGAGGGGCAAAGATTTCTGGTGACAGATTTTATGAGTGCCAGCGAATCGCAGAGGGTTCGGGCGCTGTTAAAACGCGGCGGGGTCTACATCCGAAAGATGGAAATCAGGGATGAAGAGGGGCGAAAGATGAAGGTGGCGGCCGGGATGATCCACCACTGGATCGGGTGTATCTTTGTCCCAGACGTGAGCCTGAGTTCGGTCCTCGACTGGGTGCAGGATTACGACCACCACCACAGATATTTCAAGGAGGTGGAGCGGTCCAAGTTGCTTTCCCGGGAAGGCGACAGGTTCAAGATTTTTTTTCGGCTCCGGCGCACGAAGATAATCACTGTCTTCTACAACACAGACCATACCGCTATCTATCGCCATCGTGACGCCCGGCGGGTATCCAGCCGCAGCTTCACCACCAAGATCGCCCAGCTCGAGAACCCCGGCACTTCCGCGGAGAAGGAGAAGCCCGTCGGAAACGACAGCGGATTTCTCTGGCGTCTGAACAGTTACTGGCGGTTTCAGGAAGAGAAGGGCGGGGTGTTGGTGGAGTGCGAGTCCATCAGCCTTAGCCGCGCCATGCCCTTGGGGCTGGGCTGGTTAATTAAAAGCTTTGTGGAATCGGTTCCCCGGGAGTCCCTGCAAAATACCCTGGTCTCCATCCGGGAAGGCATCAACAAGAAGGTGGGGTCCGGTGTCCCTGACCGAGACTGATTGAAAATATGCATGCCGCGGTAAAAGAGTGCCGCGCAAAAAACCACCGGCGGGAGGCAACCATGGGTAACGACCAACCTCTGAAAGGACAAAAAGCCCTCGTCACCGGGGCGAGTTCGGGGATCGGGAAGGCCATTGCCAAGGCTTTGGCGCAGGCCGGGGCCGCTGTGGGGGTGAACTACGCCGGGAGCGTTGGGGCCGCAGAGCAGGTGGTGAAAGATATCGAGAGCGCCGGGGGAGCGGCGCTGGCCGTCCGCGCCGATGTCAGCCAAGAAAGTCAGGTGCAGAAAATGTTCCAAAAGATGATTCAGGAGTTTGGGACGGTAGATATCCTGGTCAACAACGCCGGAGTTCAACGGGATGCTGCTTTTCTGGAGATGAGCTTGGAGCAGTGGAACTCTGTTCTTGGGGTCAACCTCACGGGATATTTTCTCTGTGCCCGGGAAGCGGCGCGCGAGTACCTCCGCCGTGGAGTCGTGCCCGCGGTCTCACAGGCGGCAGGAAAGATTGTCTGTATCAGTTCCGTGCACGAGATCATTCCCTGGGCGGGGCATTGCAATTATGCCGCCTGCAAAGGGGGCGTCATGATGTTCATGAAGACGATTGCGCAAGAGTTGGCGCCCTATCGGGTCCGGGTGAACAGCATTGCCCCGGGCGCCATCCAGACTCGGATCAATCGCGCGGCCTGGGAGAGTCCCGAGGCCCAGGCCAAACTGCTCAAGCTCATTCCCTACGGCCGCGTCGGCGTCCCCGAGGATGTTGCCTCCGCCGCGGTGTGGCTCGCCTCGGATGCGTCCGATTACGTCCACGGTACCACGTTGATCGTGGACGGGGGCATGTGCCTCTATCCGGGATTCGCCGAAGGGGGATAAGACAAAGTTCTGCCGGGGAGGCGAGGGGACTAGGCTTCGATCACGCCTTGCAGGATGCGGACGGCGGTGCCGCTGACGCGTGGGATGAGCTGGCCGTCTTTCTCGAACACCTGGACGTGGATGCGGCTGGGGCGGCCCATTTCGACTCCCTGAACGATGGTGAGCGGCTGGCCGGGGCGCAGGCGGCCATGGCGCACGAGGTAGGCGCCGAGTGAGCCGCCGGCGGAGCCGGTGGCCGGGTCTTCGACCAGTTCCCAGGGAATCATTCCGCGCGCAAAGACTTTGCCGCGCGCGCCCAGGGCGAAGCAGTAGGCAAGGACGCCGCGGGCGGAGATGAGCTTGGCGAGCGCTTGCGGGGCCAGCCGGATGCGCTTCAGCAGCGGGCGGCGTCGCAGGGGCAGCATCAGGTTGAAGGTTCCGGTCGAAACGTATTCGAGCGGCAGCGACGGCTCGAAGTCGCCCGGGCGCAAGCTGAGCGCCCGTGCCAGGGCAGCGCGTGAGAGGCGAGCGGGGCGGAAGCGCGCCGGGGGCTGGGTCATCGTCACGCGAACCGGCTGACGGTTGCGAAATTCGACCTCAACGGGAAGGATGCCCGCGCCGGTTTGCTGCCAGATGTGGACAACCCCTTCCTGCTGGGGCACCACGCCCAACTCAGCCAGCAGGAACCAGGTGCCGATGACGGGATGGCCGGCCAGGGGGAGTTCGCGGGTGGTGGTAAAGATGCGCAGACGGGCCAGGGCGCGGTTGGTGGTGGGTTTCTGGACAAAGACGGTTTCGGAAAGATTCATCTCGCGCGCAATGGCCTGCATGCGGGCTGTGGAGAGGGCGTCGCCGTCGGTGACGACGGCGAGGGGGTTGCCGGCGTAGGGTTTAGTGGTGAAGACGTCAAGCTGGTAGATACGTCGCTTCATCGTCAAAGGATAAAACGGAAAATAGAAAATAGACAGGGCTATAAAATAACCACGGGCGAGACGCCCCTACGAGCAGGCCGGTGCCCCTCGACTGCGCTCGGGGTAAACCACCGATGCGAAATCCGAAACACGAAAAGCGAAACCCGAAACGCGGCAAGGGGCAAGCCCTTGCCCTACCCAGCATCAGAGCGGGTGCAGAGCACCTCTTGCAAGCGCCTGTTTCCGCACAAACCACCTCTTCCGGACAGTGGAGGCGTGCGGGCCTGCGACCAGCGACTCGTGACCCAGCGGCGGGGGCCGCTGGGCTGGACAGACCCAAGTTTCATGCCTCGTGTCCCGGTGGCAGGTGCCACCGGGCTCGGCGGGCGATGGGCATGGCGGCTGAAGAGGCGGGCGGCTACCCGCACACCCGCCGAGCCCCCCAGGCAGGGGCCTGGGGGGAAAACACACCGGCGAGACGCCGGTGCCACCAGAACGAAAAGGGAAAAGCACCGGCGCGGGTGCGAAGCACCTCTTCCAAACAGAGCTTTAGTGTTAGGTGAGATGGAGGGAGAGGGGTTGAGGGTGTTTGGGGTCGGCGTAGTCGTAGAAGCCGCGGCCGGTTTTGCGGCCGTGGTAGCCGGCGGTGACGAGGCGGCGGAGCAGGGGCGGGGGTGCGAAGCGAGGTTCGCGGTACTCCTCGAACATGATTTCGGCGATGTAGAGGGTGGTGTCGAGTCCGACGAAGTCGAGCAGGGTGAAGGGGCCCATGGGGTGGTTGAGGCCGAGGTGGATGGCCTTGTCAATGTCGGGGATGGAGCCGAAGCCCTGTTCGAGGATGCGGACGGCGTCGAGCAGGTAGGGGACCAGGAGGCGGTTGACGAGGAAGCCGACGCGGTCCCAGGTGCGCACGGGGTCTTTGCCGAGGCGGACGGTGAAGCTGACGATCTGCGCGAAGACCTGCTCGTCGGTCATGATGGTGCGGATGACTTCGACCAGTTTCATCAAGGGGACAGGATTCATGAAGTGGAGGCCGAGGAAGCGGGCGGGGCGTTGGGTGGCGGCGGCCAGTTCGGTGATGGAGATGGAGGAGGTGTTGGAGGCGAAGATGGTGTGGGCGGGGCAGAGGGCGTCGAGTTGGCGGAAGAGGTCTTTTTTGAGCTGGGGGTTTTCGGTGATGGCTTCGATGATGAGGTCGGAGTCTTTGAGGTCGGCGAGGCGAGTGGTGGGGCGGAGGCGGGAGAGGGTGTTTGTGCGTTCGCCGTCGGTGAGTTTGTTTTTTTCGACGAGCTTGGCGAGGCTACGCTTGATGGCCTGGAAGCCCTTGTCGAGCAGGGCGTCGTTGACCTCGTGGACGGTGACCTGGCAGCCGGCGGTGGCGGTGACCTGGGCGATGCCGGAGCCCATCAGGCCGCAGCCGACAACCCCTACCTTGTGAATTGCCATTTTTTGCCTCCTTGTGCGCCGGGGTTTGGCCCTTCCTCGGCGCGGATATCTCACAATCCGGCGCGATCCGTCGCCATCCGTTGCCATCCGTCCCCCCGCGGCGGTTTGCGGGGGCGGGGCGCGTGCGGCGGCATTTTGAGTGCGGCGGACACCGGCGCGGGTCGTTTTTGGAACCGTTGGGGCGCTAGCACACGGCGACGGAGTCGCCTTTCTTGCGCGCCTCCTCGAGCGAGAACTCGGCGCGGTTGATGACGTCGGTGACGGTGTCGAGGACGTCGAAGTCGGGCCGGACTTTGGCCTCGCTGAGGCCGAAGCTGAAGGTGGCAGTGGTCTTCTTGTCGGGCAGCTTCAAGCCGCTGAGGACTTTGCGCATTTTTTCGATCACTCCCTGCGCCTTCTTGCCGGCGGTGTCCGGCAGCACCAGCGCGATCGCGGTCGCGGTGTATTTGACGGCGATGTCGCTTTGGCGGAGGTTGGAGAAGATGGCTTCGCCGGCCTGCTGCAGAAAGTTTTGCATCGGAGCCTCGCCGAACTGGCGCAGTAACTGGCTGTCCTTGTCGAGTTCGAGCAAGACGAGGGCCAGCGGCGCGCCCTGCTGTTTGGCGCGGGTAGCTTCGCCGACCACGCAGTCGAGGTAGTTGCTGCGGCTCAGCAGCCCCGTGATTTCGTCGGCCACGCCCATGGTCTTCATCAGGGTGCGCAGGCGGGTATGGTCGACGGCGATGGCGACTTGGTCGGCCACCGCCTGCAATACGTAGATCTCGTTAGGCTTCCACTGGCGCACCCGATCGGACTGCTGCACCACCAATACACCCGCCTGTTCCTGTTTCTCTTTGTCCACCAGCGGGATCGCCAAGAGGGAGTTGGCGCCCACCTGCGGCAATTCCGGGGTCAGGTTCGCGTCCAGCACCAGCGAACCCGCAGCCAGGTAGTCGTGCTGCGCCAGAATCCCCAGGAGTTTCTTCACCACCGGTCCGGAGGATTGTGGCGTGCCCAGGGCGCAGTATTCCACCGCCGTGGTGGGCGGCGCCCCGGTGCGTCCCAGCACCCCCAGGCAGCGGCTCGCGTGCAGGTACTTGCCTACTTCGCTGACCGCGGTGTAGAGCACGTTTTTCGGATTGCCCTGCCGATACAGCGCGCGGGTAATCTCGGTAATCTTAGCGAGGTCGCTCACCGTTTCAGCCGACATCGTGTCTGGCGGCGCCGCTGCCGCCGCCTCCGCGCCCGCCGGCGCTTTGTAACCCTTGGGAACGTACTGCGCCTGCTCATAGAGCTGGCGCAGCCGCGGGTTGGTTGCCTCCTCGCCCGGGAAGAGCTGCTCGACGCGCTGGAGTTTTTCCACCGCCTTCGCCTGCAAGGAGTACTGCAAGAAAATCTCCACCTGCACCAGCAAATCCTCCAGCAAGCTCTGCCGCTGCTGGGGATCTGCGGTCGGGACTTCCTCGGCCGGCCTCACCGCTTCGGTTTTTCCGAACACGGCCGCCGGGCCGGTGACGGCGCCCGTGCTGCCGAGACGCGAGGCCACAGCCCGGAAGCGCGCGGCGTCGAGCTTGCCCTGGAGCTGTTCCAGCTGCTTCTGGTGCGCGAATTCGTAGGGATCGACGTCAATCATCTGTTCCAGTGCGTCGGCCGCGCGGGTGTACTCCTTGGCTGCGACGTAGAGACCAAACAGGTTGCCCAGCACCTCGCAGTAGCGCGTCTCTTGGTTGCCTTCGTTGAAGGTTTGGGCGGCAAACTCGGCCAGGGGCCGCACGTTTTCGTGCTGGTGGTAGAAGGTGTCGAGCCGGACGACAAAATCCCGCTGCCGCTGCGCCTGCTCCAGCCGCGCCTTCACCTTGCCCAGAATCCTGACCGCCTCCTCTGCCTGCCCCGCTTGACAATGCAGGTCGGCCAACTCAAACAACTTGTCGTAGGTGTCGGGCTGCACCTGGTAGAAAACGTCAATCACTTCCTCGGCTTCCTTCAGCCGCTTCTCCGCCAGCAGCGCTTCGCCCAGCGTGGCCAGGACAGCCGGGTCCTGTTCACTCTCAGCGTAAAGCGGCATCAGCAGCTCAATCGCCCGCGCGGCCTGGCCGCGACTCACCTGGGCCTGAGAAAAATTCAGCAGGATGGAGCGGTCGTTGGGACTGATGCCATAGGCTTGCCCGAACAGCTCCAGCGCCCGGTCGAGATCGTCCGGCCGCACCAGTTGACCCGCGCGCAGACAGGCCTTGGCTGCCAGCTCTTGCTTGCCAGCTTTCTGCGCCAGCTCGGCCAGCCGCATCTGGACTTCGGCATCGTCGGGGTTGAGTGTCGCGAGCTTCTCCCCGCATTGCAGCGCGTCCCCCACCTGCCCCGCCTTTTCGAACAGTTCGCCCGCCTGCTGGTAGGCAGCGACCGCCTCGCTGCTTTTTCCCTGCCGGTGCAGCAGGGCGGCGTAGCGGAAAACGCGCTCCGGGGGTTGCGGAACGCCCTCCAGGTTCTTGCGATAGAGGGCGACGGCCGTGCCTGTGTCCTTCTTCTCGAAGTAGCGGTCAAACAGCAGGCCGTAGTAGTGCTGCGCCCGCTCAGCCTTCTTCACCCGGGTGTAGAGGTCGGCGAGGTTGCGGATGATCTCGACGTCGGCGGCCGCGAGCGTGTGCGCTGCCTCGAATTCTGTGATCGCCTGCGCGAGCTTGTTCTTGCTCAGCGCCTTGTCGCCGCGCTCCAGATGTTTTTCCAGGGTTGTGGCCATCGCTATCTGCCCGATGATCAGAGCAAACCTTCAGAATAGACCCGAAGCCCCTCCCCCTTCAACCCAATTTTCCCCCCGTCGCCACAGAGACCCCCTTCGACGCCGCTCCCCGCAAAAAGCGCGGCGTCTTCGCTCTGCTTCGACAGGGCAAGCAGAGGGCACAGAGAAGGCAGTGTTTGGTTTTTAGTTTTTTCGGTTTTCGAATTTCTGTCCAACCCAGTGGCCCCCGCCGCTGGGGCACGGTCTTCCTATTTTCTATTTCTCCTTTTCTCTTTTCTGTT